>CAYXOO010000115.1:0-5011 GCA_964466845.1 uncultured Desulfurococcaceae archaeon | reverse complement strand
TAGATACTCTCTAACCCTAAGACTATGGTATATAATATCCTCTTCTGGTACATACCCTATCATCTTCCTAACACTAAGCCCTTCAAACACAGGGTTTTTACCAAACACCTCCACGTATCCACGATCGGGTTTATAGACACCCATAATAATCTTTAATAGAGTTGATTTACCACTACCATTAGGGCCTAATAGTACATGTACCCTACCAGGCTCTATAGTTAATGATACACCCTTTAACGCTACTGTACTGTTAAAGTATTTCCATACATTAGTTATCTTAATAGACATCTTATCTAATCCTCTTCCGATAGAAATATATGGTTAGTAAAGCGGCTATAATAGTTATTGACCCAATAACTAGTAATAAGTGGTTACCATATACCATACTACCTCCTCTAGTCTTAGAAGAAGACGTCTCACTAGAGTAGAAGCTACTATGTTGTATAGGTGTGTTAGATTCTCCACTACTAGTAAATGTACTCTCTACACTTGTGTTTGCACGTGTTCTTGTATGTGAATAAGTACTGGCGGTAGTAGTATTGTTTCTTAGTAGAATGCATGAGAATAGAGGATGCATGCTTGATAAGTCTATTGTAGAGTTTACATATACTATCTCTAAAACAATATCACCACTACTCTCTTGTACAACAGCTTCTACTAGTATATGAGAATTATATTCATAATATAGATCAATAGCTAACTCATCGTTATAAAAGACTAGGTAATGTAGTGTAGTAAACTTGTGTATTACACTACCTACACCGGTCTTTATAACTAGTTTATCAGAGCTATTACAGTATATGTCAACTAATGATACATTAATACCATCAATAACTATATAGTGTCCATTTACTGTAGTGTTGTTGTAGACTATATAGTTTCTAGAAACACTGTAGTACATGTATAGATCACTTGTTTCTGTACGTACAAGATAGTATATACCAGCTTCACTAGAACTAGTTATTACCGTAGATAGTAAGACCGATAGTGTTATAGCTGTATATACTATCTTCTTCAACAATACATTCTACACCATAGCATCCTATCTAAAACACGTTCTCTTCTACCATAGTATAAACATGGTTTTTAGTGTTTAAAAACAAGCTGTTCACTAGAAGATAGCCGAGAGAACATACCTAGCTAGGTTCAGTAGCCATTATAGCTGCTTCTTCAACTATGCCTATGTATTCACTAGTTATATATGGTGCTACAACAACTACTTCCTCGTCTACAATCTGGTCTTGTAGTTTATAGTTCTTATAGCTAACAATATAGAGTGGTATAGTGAATACTACTCTATCACCTTGTCTCCTAGGGTTAAACTGTAGTATTAGATCTAGTTCTTCTGGTTTTAATGGAAGCTTTTTCTCAACTCTATAGTCATACCTTATAACGTCAAGGTTTGATTCAAGCGGGTTCCATTCTTTTAAGACATCTACTACGATATTCTTTAACACACTACATAGTTCTCCATCAACAACTTGTTTCCCTATAACATTGCCTCTCCTAGCTTTTACTATAACGATTTTCTTACTAGTCACACTATATCACCTAAGGCTATGCTAGAAGTAGGGATAGACTAGATATATTTATCTCTCTTTCTTACCCTTCCTCCTCTTATACATGTTCTTTAAGTTCCTATAGTATACTGATAACGGGTTTTTACCACCACAATCACTTACACATAGTCCTAGGCTCTTCATTGTCTGACAACTATATGGTAGATACTGCCTACGAGAACCACGTAGTCCAGCTATGTGTTCTACTTGGTAACGTGCTATTCTCTCATTAAAATCTGGGACGTTGTGGAACAGTTCTAGTACATCATCTACACTCATACCTATACGTAGGAGGAATGCAGCTACAGCGAATCTCTCGTGGTGGCTAAGGTTTTCACCACGTCTTAGATCATCTATTATCCTCTTTATACATGGTGGGAAAGCTTCTTCTACAATAACTCCTTTAAACCTAGTATATCCTTTCCTGTTCTTACCTACTATAGCTTCTCCTACATCTTCTCTACTAGTACTAGTGCTCTTCCTTACTTCATCAACTATCTTCTTGATATCCTCAACTACACTAGTTAGTTCCTTAGGTACTTCTTGTACTGGTTTAAACAATTTCTTTATATGGAGTGTTATAGCTTCTCCTAGAACTCTTAGTGTTATCTCTGGCTCTGTATACACGTATCCATTGTCTACTATCTGGTTGATTAATGCATACTTGGGATCACTCATTAGCCTCTTGGAGTATAGGAGGTAGTCTTTTAAAGGCATTCTATAGGGTAGTGTCTTATATACTACAGTACCTCTTCTTAGCTTCAATGGTATACGTGGTGAATTGTATGGGTTATACTCTAGCTCTATACCAAGTGCTTTAGCAATAGCTGTTATAGTCTCTGGTGACTCTGTCTTTAGATAGTTAAGTGCTTGTTTCGAATAGGCTATAGCAATTCTATCCATAAGCCACTTGTTATTAGTTAGTGAAGCTAGGAGAACCACAATATAGAAACTAATGATCTCTTCCTCACTAGATAGTTTAGGACTTGGTACACGTGCATTCCTTATAATATCCTCTATCACCTTAACTGCACGGTTATATGCATCACCAACCCTTGTTGTAAGGAAATCTATAAGTGAGAGACCAGGCCAATACTTCTCAATAACCTTGTCTAGGTTAGCTAGAAACGGGTACTTCCTATAATCAATAGATACTATCTTCAACATAGCTCCTACACAACCACCCTTAACACACAGTCTATACCCTCTACTAAGAAATAGCATCTCTTATAAACTGGGATACTCCTCAGAACCGAGCCATCGATCACTATCTCACACGATGGCGTATTCTTCATCGGAGTATATAGTCAGTGCTTTGGCCCCACATCATTTTATGTTCAGACATCCCAATGTAGACAGTATGGGAGGTCCCCATTCATCACCTATTCTATAGGTTATACTAGAATGGATTATTAACACTATCTCTATCTCTCTATTACTGTAAACCTTGGTTGTGAAATCCATGTACTCCTACATCTTGGGCACTTACTTGGTTTCCTTGGTCTATCCAGGTCTTTGAATACATAGCCGCATTTCATACACTTTGGAGGCTCCATTACTAGTTCTAACTTGTTGTTTGATTGTCTTCTTATAGTCTTAGCTATGTGTCTTAAATGCTCATATACTTCTCTCGGTTTTAGGTCTAGTCCTAGAATAGCTATTATATCGTCTACACTAAATAGCCTCCCCGTATTCTCGATCAGTAGCCAGGCTATCCGTTCTCTAATACTATAATACTCCATTGCCTAAAACCATGCTTGTTGTAGAGCCTATGGCATCTCAAAAACAATCTTCTCATAGCCTCCTACACGTGTTCCACGTGGTACTTTGAAGTATAGTATTCTATCACCAGACATCGTCTTATATGGTACACCTACGTCTACTTCTATTACACGTGCATCTCTAGGGAATAGCCAGTATACCGTATAGTCGTAGTCTACTTCTTCCTCCTCATAGATATTCTCATAAGTGTTTAAACCTCTCACAAACTCTCCATGGAACACTATAAGGAACACAATGTATGCTAGATCACTCCTACCCCTCAACCCTATCTCTACACCAACTACTCTTGGCTCAGCATCTTCTCCATTAATCAACACCTTCTCTTGATCAAGAAAGTACTGCATATTGTTCCACAGAAGCTCTCTCTCCTTCTCATATAGGCTAGGGTTCTTTAGTACTCTAGCATAGTAGCGGCCTGGATCATAGTAGTCGAATACAATTGTTTGGTCAACAAATCCTTCTCTCCTAACATGGAAAAACCCTTGTGCATAAATGGGCTTTGGATCAACCACTTGTTTCTCCACCAGACTTTAGCTTCTTATAGGCTTCATAACCCTTCTTGGTCAATCTTATAATATTGCTTCTACCAGCACGTTCTATTGTTATATAGCCTAGCTCTCTTAGTCTCCTAAGCTTCCTAGATATGGTTGACTTAGGCTTACCAAGTACATTCACTAGTCTATTCTGTTGGATACCTCTCTCACCCTCACTACCTATAGTCAGTATAATCTCTCTGTTTATATCATCAGAGAATATGTCTGTAGGACTAACATGTTCTACCTCAACACCACCTCCTCTCCTACGTATGAGTAGTACTGCTGCAACAATAGCTATTATAGCTAGTAGGACACCGGTTAGAGCCAAGTAGTTTAGTGGAGATACTGGTGTAGGTGTTGTAGTATTTGATGGAGCTGATGAACTAGTTGATGCTCCTGGACCAGTAGCTGTAGTTGGTGTAGTAGGTTGTGTTGTAGTAGGTGGTGCTGTAGGTATTGTTGGTTCCTCTGTCCTAGATGCTACAACAATATATGTATCTGGTGTATATAGTTTAACAACTCTCTTACCATCCTCTACACCAACAGAGTATTCACCAGCAGTTATAACCATTACAGTGTATTCACTAGGCATTTTAACCTCCATGTAAACATTACTTATACCTTCATAGACAAGGTCTATGTCTGCTGAGTATGACTCAAACCCTGATTCATAGAATAGGCCGTAGGCTATATACTCAATATTGATAACACTAGTGTTATACACTAGTATTTCAAAAGATCTTGTAGACTCATTATAAGTTACTGAGAAGTTTTGTGCCTCACTAGACCCATAGGCTTTTAGCGGATAAACATATTCTACATCATTAATTATTGGTACACTAACTACACCAGAATTAATATACTCTGTCAACTCAACAACAGTCACTACATAGGACATGTTTGTAGAGGGATCTGTCTCAACATAAAAACTAATCTTCTTAATACCAACACCCTGGCTATAAACATTGGTTGCTACTAGGATAGATAGTACGGATAATAAGAGAAACACTATAACCAATGCTCTCATGTATGCTACAATCATTGCTACTAACCCTATCTCTAAAAATGATTACTACAAGTATTAAATGTTATGTAGAGCATGTAAAATACAGATTTAAATACTCTATACATAAC
>CAYXOO010000114.1:0-5029 GCA_964466845.1 uncultured Desulfurococcaceae archaeon | reverse complement strand
TATCTATAGCAAAGTCTATGTACTCATGTGTTTCAGCATTTATTACTCTAGCATATAGGTCTCCCTCGCTATAGGTTGGATTCGTTATGTTAACCCATGCTACTAGGTAATAGCCTAAGTAGTCATTGTAGACTATTCCACCAGTATTACCAGTCCTCTCTTGATTGCTATTGTAGTCTCCAATGAATGTAGCATTGTATGTTGTATCTTCTAACACCATTGCTTCAACAGATGCTATATTGTAGTTCCTAGCAGAGGCTATCATAGTAGATGCTGGTATATAGATTATTGATGCTATTAGTAAGAGGAGTATAGCTATAGAGGTTTTATTCATAAGAACACCCCTACTCTACAATCTAGGGGCTTATAGTATATGATTGCAAACCCCTACTGTTAAACCTTTCCCTAACATATACCAACATATCTTTAACAGCTAGTTGGGTAGATAGCTTTAATATAAAGCTGGGTATTTTATTGAATCTATTGTACTGGTCTGGAGGGGGGCTTTAGCTGTATTGGGTATTGCTAGTGTATTTGATAGGTTATTCAAGTATGCTGACCCATATGCTGTACTAGAGGTTCTTGCATCAAAGCTTAAACCCATTGTTGAAGAAGTCAGTATCTATGACTCACTATGGAGAGTTGTTGCTGAGCCAGTCTATTCACCAGTTGATCGTCCATGGACTGATATATCTCATGTGGATGGCTATGCTGTTAGGTCTAGGGATACAGTTGTTGCTAGAGAGAAAGGGTTTGTTAGACTAAGGCTTGTCGAGGGTGTAGACCCTAGGAGTGCACACTTGTACAGTATTAGAGAGGGAGAAACGGTTTATGTAGAGACCGGCTATCCTTTACCACGTGGAGCTGATGCTGTTGTACCAGTTGAAGCTACTCGTGTGGAGGACGGCTATGTGTATATCTATAGTAGTGTAGATGAGGGCTATAACGTATTCCATAGGGGAAGTGATTTCTCTAGAGGAGAATTAGTGATCAACTCTGGAGAGGTTGTTACACCACAACACCAGAAGCTATTAATGGATCTTGGTGTTGAAGAAGTAAGAGTCTATCGTAGACCACGTGTTGCAGTAGTTAGTGTTGGTGATGAACTAGTTGATAAACCAGTTGATCCCTCTAGTGGCTACATAGCTGCCTCGACAAGGCTCTTGGTTAAAACCGTTGTGGAGTACTATGGTGGTGAAGTAGTCTATAGTGTAATAGTTGGTGATAAGCCCAACGAGATCAAGGGTATAGTAAGTGATCTACTGGATAACGTAGACATCATACTGACAATAGGTGGTGTATCTATGGGTAAGAGAGACTATACATGGGTAACACTAGCTAAAGAATTCAAACCAGACTATGTATTCCGTGGACTAAAGATACACCCCGGTAGATCAACTAGTGGGCTTGTACTAGGTGATAAAGTGGTTATAAACCTTCCAGGACTACCACAATCAACAATAGCTGCTACTATATTCCTTGTAATACCACTACTAAACCACTTACAAGGGCTTGGTTTAAACCATAGACTACCGTATATAGAAGCTAGACTATCAAACAGACTAATGCTAGATAAGTACATAGGATTCTATAGAGTAAGATATGCTAGGATAGACTATGATAAAATGGAGGCTTATGTAGAACAAGATGTTGAATCCTACTGTATAAAGTCGGTAGTGAGATCAAATGGAGTAGCAATAATAAAGCCAGAGATAAGGATTATAGAGAGAGGGAGTAGAGTAAAGATATACTATCTAGAACCTCTACACAAGTATAATAGGATATAGAACTATCTCTGATAAGACGCTACCACATACAATCCAAGTTCTTCAGCTCTCTTCTGTGCTGATGGATGTATCCAATATCCAAACAAAACCCCAATAACTCTAGTTTCTCTCTCAAACAATCTACTTACTGGTCTAAACACTCTCGTATAAAACTGATCTACATCTCTACTATATATTCTTGATTTACACTCTCCTATAACTACTACTTTTTCTCTATCCCTCCTACCCTCTCCATACAAGTTTACCTCGATCTCAACACCATCAACCACAATAAACCTCCTCACAAGCTCATCAACTTCAACACCAAGATGCCTATAAAGCCAACCAGGTAGTACTACCCTAGCTATGTCTTCAAGCCCAAAACCAATTGTCTCAGACAATCTACCAACTTCTCTTCTAAGCAAGTCTATTGCTTCAACAAGCTTATTCAATCTCTCCTCAGTCCTTAACTGTGCTTCAGCCAACTGATCAACCCTTATAGCAAGTTGGTTTAATCTCTCTTCTGTTCCTCTTTGAGCTTCAGCTAATTGATCAACTCTCTTAACAAGCTCATTTAATCTCTCCTCGGTTCTCCTCTGTGCTTCAGCAAGCTGATCAACTCTCTTAGCTAACTGGTTCAATCTCTCCTCAGTCCTAGTTTGAGCCTCAGCAAGTCTGTTAAGCCTCTCTTCTGTCAGCCTCTGTGATTCAATAAGCTGATTAAGTCTTTCAGTCAATTGATCAACTCTCTTAGCTAGTTGTTCAAGTCTTCCCTCAGTCTTTAGCTGTGCTTCTACTAACTGACTTATTTTCTCTCCAAGTTCTCTAACGACTCTAGCTAGTTTATCAAACTCTTCTCTAGTAACCATAATATCCTTGACCTTATCTTCAACAACTTTAACAATGAACTCGTATAGTTCAGCTGTTATAGACAATACCTTACCACCGTACACTATATCTTCCACTATAGTATAGCCTATTTACCCCTATATAGGTTATATATTGTTACAAAGTGTTTATCTCTCTGGGGATTTAAATGGCTGATAGCTTTATCGAGGCTATCCGGTCTCTAGTACTAGCTAGTATAGAGTCTAGAGGTTTAATGCTTAGTGAAGACATTGTATGTAGCTATAAGACTGGCTATGACCTAGAATTACCGAGTAGAGACTATGCATTACTACGTGGACGAGAGATCCTTCTAGAGTGTTGTTTTAGGGATTCTATAGCACAAGTGTTTACAGTAGCTCCTAGAGGCTATAGAGGATCTATAGGTGATGTGTTCTCACTAGATCTTAGAAACTCCTATAATAGGAGTCTATTCTATGCAGTAGCATCAGCTATTCTTAAACACTTTAGAGCTTCAGCACTAGGTACAATACACTGTAGTGGATGTAAGCCTAGAGAATGTGGTAGGTTACTAGCTAAGAAGCTATACATGGAGTATGGTGGTAGTGCTAGAGTCTTACACATAGGCTATCAGCCAAGCCATGTAGAAGAACTCTATAGAGTCTATAGAGACAACCTGCTTGTAACAGACTTGTCTAGAGAAAACCTATGGGTTGTAAAAAACAATAGACTAGTATACGATGGGCTAGACAATAGAATCTACATAGGATCTGTAGATATTGTATTAGCTACAGCAAGCTCTATAGTAAACAATACATTCTGGGAAATACTAGAGAACGTGATTGTTAAGAAGAAGAAACTCATAGTATACGGTGTAACAGCAACACCCATTATAGAGTTATTGAGAGAGAAACTACCTTTTGATATAGAGTTTTTCTGTCCATACTCACTATAAATAGCTGTTTTTATAACTAGTTTTACCAGAAACTATAGAGTAGATGGTGCATTAGTATGAGTATGAGAGCACTGAAGAAGAGATTCCTAGAACTACTACGTAGTGACTGGGAATTCCGTAGAGCTGTAGCAGCAGAACTTGGGTTACTAGAGATACTAGAACGTCTAGACAAGCTAGAAGAAAGAATGGTAGAGATAGAGAAGAGGATAGAAGAACACAATGAAATCCTTAGAGAACACAATAAGAGGATCATGGAGTTAACTAAAAGAATGGAAGAACATAACATGATCCTCAGAGAACATAGTGAAAGGATCATGGAGTTGGCTAAGAGGATTGAAGAACACAGCAGGAGAATAGAAGAACTTACTAAGAGGATAGAGGAACATACTAGGATTCTTGAAGAACACAGTAAGGCTATAATATCTCTACAGGAACGGGTTAGAGCTAATACACAAGCTATTATTGGGCTGGAGAGGGAGATTAGGAGGCTTAGTTCTAAGATAGATGCTCTTGGTGCTAGGTGGGGATTGGTTGCAGAGGATAGTGTACGTAAGAGCCTCTATGTTATTCTAAGGGAGTACCTTGGTGTTGCTAGAGTTGATAAGTGGCAGTATTTTGATAGAGAGGGTACTGTATTTGGTTATCCAACACTGATAGAGATAGATATTATTGTTAAGGATAATATACATTATCTTATTGAGGTAAAGTCTAGTGTAGATACTTATGATGTCCTATCGTTTAATAGGAAGTGCATGTTCTATACTAGTAAGACTGGTATAGAGAATGTAAGGAAGCTTATTGTAACATTCTATATAGATGATAGAGCACGTAAGACTGCTAAAGAGCTAGGTATAGAGGTGGTTACTGGGTAGACCTTTTACTGTATAGCCTGTTTCTCTAGAAGTGGGTAAGCTTTATTACTTGAGCTTACTCTAGGTTTTAGTAAACACGTTATGGGTGATGGTGGAGTGGCTAAAGAGTTTGAGCCTTACCCAGCTTTTATCAAGAAGGATTATGAGCCAGACCTTGACAATGACGTAGTTGTAGTGTTTAGGATTAAGCCTGCCAGGGGGTTTAGTATTGAGGATGCAGCTGGTGGTGTTGCTGCTGAGTCAAGCACTGGTACATGGACTACACTCTATACATGGTATGATAAGGAGAGACTTGACAAGCTAATGGGTAAGGCCTACTACTTCAAAGACCTTGGTGATGGAAGCTATGTTGTACGTATAGCTTACCCTGTAGAGCTTTTTGAAGAAGGAAACATGCCTGGATTCCTAGCATCTATTGCGGGCAATATATTTGGTATGAAACGTGTTGAGGGGCTACGTGTAGAGGATATTTATCTACCAAAGTGTTTCCTAGAACACTTCAAGGGGCCTAATAAGGGTATTGAGGGTGTTAGAGATATATTCAAGGTGTGTGATAGACCGATTGTTGGTACTGTACCAAAGCCTAAGGT
>CAYXOO010000113.1:0-5131 GCA_964466845.1 uncultured Desulfurococcaceae archaeon | reverse complement strand
GGATATTATTAGTGTATAGTCGCCAGCTGGTAGCCAGAAGTAGAAGTCACCATTCTCATCAGTCTCTACCTTTACTGGTGTACCAAGGACTACTACTTCTGCACCAGCTAATACTGTGCCATCACTACCCTCTACATGTCCCTGTACCCATCCATATGGCTTCCTCTCTAGATAGACTTCTACATAGGTGTATCCCTTAGCCTCTACATTCTTCTCTATACCTACATGTTTCCTAGCAGTGTGTTCTAGGAATATCTTTGGTAGTGTCTTTAGTACACCGCCTGGCTGGTAGTTGTAGGCTATCTCTACAGCGTTTACTAGTACTCTCATTGTATTATTGCTATACATACCATCACTACCTGGTTCTAGATACTTCATCCAACTACTCTCAGCCCAGCTACCTAGGTAGAACCATGGTGCACCACTTAGTGTTGAATACCATACTGCTACACCAACACCGCCAGATTCGTCATAGTATGTATCATTGATTACTGCTAGTACTGTTATGTTGAACTGGTCGTCGTCCTCAAAGAAGTACATCCTATAGTCAGCCCATGAGCTAGCGTTTAGGTCTGCTAGGTAGAAGTAGCTATCGTTATCTGGTACTACACCCTCGAATACCGGGTGTGTTGGGTCTAGCATGTAGACTAGTACATGTTCTGGTGCTGGATAGTGGTATATGTAGTCATCTGGTGCTGGGTAGCCTAGTAGTTCTAGCTGGTCGTTGTAGTAGTATAGTACATCCAATCCTGTCTTACCAGAGTATGCTGTTCCAAGGAATACTATTGGTACACCCATTGCATCAGCTGTACCTAGTAGTGCAGTAACTACCTCTAGGTCAGGTGTACCACCATACATGTCCCAGTGGTCGATGATTATAACCTTTGGTTGTACAGCTCCAGAGCCCCAGTCCTGCAGGAATGTCTCTGCGTCATCGTATTCTACGACTGGGTATCCTAGCTCACTAGCTATGATCTGTGCTATGTGTGGATTATATATGTAGCTGTTACCAATAACAACTACTACTGGTGGTATTGGTGATAAGCTGAAGTTAACCCATACAGTCTCTCCAACATTTACTTGTACATCACTAACGTTCTCCATTGCATAGCCTGGAGCCATAGCGTATACAGTGTATACTCCAGCTGGTACAGTGAGCATGTAGAAACCGTTTTCATCGGTGAAGTTGTATATACCAGTATCTGTCCATACAGCTGCACCAGCTATTGGCTGCCCTGTCTCGTTGTCAACAACATAGCCTACTATTGTACCGTTACCGCTAGGCACTAGTGTAAACACTAGTATTACTGTCTCGTTTTCACCAACAGTTACAGTCTGTGTCTCATTCTCATAGCCCTCCTTCCATGCTGTTACAGTATATGTACCAGCTGGTACTGTTATTGAGAATCCACCAGTAGCGTTTGTATAGACTGTCTTACCTAGTTCTTCAACAGTTACTCCAGCACCCTCTATTGGTAACCCGGTTATCTCATCTAGTACAACACCAGCTATTGTACCATTACCAGCAGTAACTGTTACCTCAATAACCTGTGTCTCATAACCCCATGCCTCGAATATCAAGTGATAAGTACCTGGGTCTAATGGTATCTTGAAGTAACCACTACCATTAACTGTTACTGTCTGTCCAGTCTCACTAACAGTTACTGTAGCCCATGTAATTGGTTCTCCAGTCTCAGCATCATAGACGTATCCCTCAACACCAGTCTTCTTAGCATACTTTAGAGCCTCCTGTACAGCGTTGTAAGCATCTATACGTCCCCATCCATACCTTGTATCCTGACCTGGATCACCGAGGTCTACAGCTGTAGCCATTAGTATCTCGTATACCTTCTCAGGTGTATCTGGCTCACTATAGTATAGCCATCCAGCTGCTTGTAGTATCAAGGCAACTGTACCACTAACGTGTGGTGTAGCCATACTAGTGCCATCCCATGCCTCATAGCCACCGCCAGGTACAGAACTTGTAATCCCTACACCTGGTGCTGAGAAGTCTGGTTTGATATAGGTGCTTGGGTAGTAGTCATAGAATGGCCACTCCTCTGGTGGGTCTGGCCAGTCTACTACACCACCACTACTCCAGTATGCTACGTTGTCATTCTGATCGGTAGCACCTACACCAAACACACCCCAGATGTTGCCAGGGTTGCTTGTTGAACCCTCACCCTCGTTACCAATAGCAGCTACTGGTATGATGTTTGCTAGAAGCATGCTCTCAAATGTTGGTAGGAAGTCGTTTCCATAATAGTCAGCTGCACCCCAGCTCATAGAGACAACATGAGCTGGTATACCAGTTGGTATTTGTTCACCAGTATCTGGGTCTATATAGAATGGATCGATAGTCCACTGTACAGCAGCTAGACATGCAGCAAAAGTAGCTGATGGACCATGGAAAGCCATTGCATGCATCAATGTAGCTTCTGGTGCTACACCAATCAATATATCCTCCATGTTACCTCCAAGTGCTGTACCACTAGTGTGTGTACCGTGTCCATAGGAGTCCCATGGCTCACTTAGTACTGGGTTACCATCGTCGTCGAACTCCATCCATCCACCAGGGTAGTGTGGGTCATTAGGGTCTATCGTCAACATCTTACCAGCTAGTGCTTCGTGTGATATATCTACACCAGTGTCTACAAGAGCTATTCTAACACCTTGACCAGTAATACCAAAGTCTGCCCATACATCTGGTGCACGTATCTTGAATATACCCCAGCTCTCTACATCACTTGTGTAAGCTACCTTCTTCTTAGCAATAGGCTCTGGTATGTATAGCTTGTAGTTCTCAAAGATCTCTACAACATCGCTCCTCAATGCAAGCTTCTTTAATAGGCCTACACGAGCCTTTACTAGGATAACGTTATCTATCCAGAAGGTGTTTAACACCATGCCTCCATTGTCAATAATGTATTTGACAACAGGTGCTTGTGTAGTCTTAGCCCACCACTTTAGAGTATCGATTACTAGTCTATAGTGCCCCTTAATCTGTGCCCTATAGTGCTCAGGTAAAGGCTTAAGCCTGATAAGTGCTGTTACAACGTCATCGTCTCTCATACCAGTTATTTTTACAAGGAATGCTGGGTGAAACTTCTCTCTCCAAAGCTCCTCGTTAGCTGCTTGTGCTGCTTGTGTAGTTGTTAGTAGTGGTGAAGCTATTGATAGGATTAGGATTAGTAGAGCTAGGGTAGATACAAACTTATTCATATAGACCCCACCCATACGTATACAATCCCATATAGGCTAGTCCACCCTAAACTAGGTGATAGAGCAATATAAAACGTTTTTCCCTAGAAAACCCTGTTCAATAACTATTGAGGCAAAAGATATAGGCTTGACAATAGCCTAGGTACATAGAAACATATATAAAGAACAGTCCAGCAAGACCCTTTCACCATCTTAAATAGGTTTCTCTATAAAACAGCTATATAGCTGCCTATAGAATATTAGATCATAGGGACAAGTAGGTATGGACTGCACAAGGCTAACTATAGAACTATTAATAGCAATACTCTTCATGGTATACATGATATCATCTACTATAGTGGTAGAGTCTTTTGGTGGACCATGGAGTATTGTATTAGATGTTAGAGTGTACTACAGCCATTCTAGAGAACCAGTTAATGGAGCATACATCGTATTATCTAGAACACCCTATAAGACAAGTATCAATGGAATACTAGTAGGTAAGACTGATGAAGATGGGCACTTACTAGTTAATGAGACAATAACTAGTTATTCCAGAGTAATATACATGTGCTTATTCCTACCAAACCCCTACAATACATCAGTTGATCTAGCACCAGGTATGAAGACACGTAACTGTATAGAGTTATACCTAGAAAGCCATGATAAACCAAACATATACAACTACACTATCATACTGGAAGACTATGGAGTAAAAACAGGTTATATAGTGATAGAAGATGTTATAGACGAGTACAATGTATCTATATACTCCTATAGAGTACGTGTAACCTATAATGGAGTAGTTATTAGAGATGTAAAGGGATATAAGAACATGTTTATAGAAGGACTTGGTTCACCACCATTAATAGCTAGTTATAGAGATGACTATGGTGAACACAAGCTAGAGTACAATATAGAATTCTATGTAAACAATACTCTAGTCCATAGTGAGAAGACAAGTATACCAGCTACTATAAGTGTTAGAGTCGATCTACATAAACCACATATACTAGACTATAACGTAACATGTATTCTAAAGAAAGTAGATAGCTTCTGGAGAATGATGCATCTAAACGTTATGCTAGAGTATAGTGATGGAGTATACACTGATAATGTAGATGTTGATGTAAAAATAGCCATTGATGGAAGAGATAAGGTACCAGTTATTACCTCAGTAAATAGTGGATTAGTCAATATATCAACTACAATATCTAGTAAGAAGTTAATAGATGAGATAATGAGTGGTAATAAGAGCATTAGTATATCTATAGTATTGACTGACTGGTATGGACGTAAGACATTGTTTAGCTATAACTTGTCTAGTAGAGACATTAAGGTAGTCTATATAAGAGCTAATGAGACAAGAGTTAGTAGATCCAGTGGGCTTGTCAGTAGGATGTATAATAGGAGCTATAGTACCATAAACAACTACTCTATATCGGGTGAGCTGTTTACTCCAGAGAATAAGCCTGTATCTATTACACAGTCTAGTACTAGGAATACATTGCTGGAGTATAGTATACCAGTTATTGCTGTTGCAACTATTCTCCTTGAGATAAAGCGTCGTCGAGGTTTATAAGGTATTTCTTATCTCTACTCTTCCTTATCTCGTCTAGAGCCTTAGTTGCTAGTTCTAGTGCTTTCCTTGGTATATGGGATACTCCTACACCAGCTTTTACATAGTCTGGTAGTATCTCTAGATACTCACTATATGTCTCATAGGGTAGTATAGCTACGATATTGTCTCCACCAAGGTAGCAGGTTATACCACCGTATCTAAGTACTGTTCTTGCTATACCTGCTAGAAGCTCTACTATTGAGACGTACGACTCATATATGCTTGTCTCATAGGTTAGTTCTGAAATGCCATCTATATCAAGGTGTATAACTGCTACTGGATCTTCATCTCCATCTATGTATACAAAGT
>CAYXOO010000112.1:0-5182 GCA_964466845.1 uncultured Desulfurococcaceae archaeon | reverse complement strand
AGTATACAGAGTTAATGGGCTTGAAAAACAGTATATTGAGTTATTTAAGAAGTATATTGATGTAGAGAATAGGCTTAGAGATGTAAAGAATAAACATCTATATGGCCAAATAGTTATAGCTAGTGCTACTGGTAGAGCACGTGGTCCCTACATGTCTATTCTACGTGAACTACTAGAGCTTGATATAACTGGTATAACAGTATATGCTAGAGACATAACAGATAGCTATGTACTCGTTAAGAACTCTAGTGAAGTAGCTAGTATTTTAAAGGATACGGTATCAAGTATTGGTCGTGGAGGAATAATTCTCATAAGCTCATACCATTTGTTCAAGAAACAAGTCCAAGTAGACACTATTATTGAAGAAATCAAGAGTATGGGCTATAGAGTATCTAAAGCAACTCCATCTAGTATTAAGAAGCTTGTTGATGGAGAAATAGATGTGATCGTGGGTTCTGCATCCTACTATGGAGTTAGTGTAAGAGGTATTGATTCACCAGAGAATATAAGGTATGTAGTATTCATTGGTACACCGTGTTTTAGTATAGAACTAGCTAGTCTATTATCAAGTGTAAAGCTATTGTATAGAACACTATTATTCCTAAGAGACAAAGGATATAGTGTTGGAGATTACATAAGGATTGTATCAAGTATTCTAAGATACGCTACTTATAGAGAATTAAGAGTCTTAAAGGAGTTGTTGAGGGATAGACTGAGTATAGATGATATTAGTAACAAGAGGGTTATAGAGTGGTATAATAGTCTTAGGGAAGTAGTTGGGTATGTAGAGAGTGTCTTAAGAGAGATAATTGATAGAGAAGAAGTAGTGAGTATCGGAACTATAACACTGTGTAGAAATGGAGGGAAGTACGTAGCATTAATACCTGATCTTATGACCTATATACAAGCTAGTGGTAGGACTTCAAGATTATATAATGGTGGGATGACACATGGTTTATCAATTGTTATTGAATACGATAAACTATATCCTCTACTAAAGTCTCTAGAGACTAGGTTTAAGTATTTGAATAAGGAGGTAGTGTTTAAGCCTCTTAAGGAGCTATGCTTGGATAAGGAGAAAGAGTTAATCCATAGATCAAGGAGTAGGGGTAGAGGTTCATCAATACTAATTGATTTTAAGAATATACTACTTGTTGTAGAATCACCTACGAAAGCCAAGACTATAGCTGGTTTCTTTGGTAAACCTGCTAGGAGGAGAATAGGCTCTATAACAGTATATGAAGTACCTCTTGTACGTAATAATCAGGTACTCTATTTAAACATAATGGCTACACGTGGACACATATTTGATCTAACAACAGATCCTAGTGTAGGAGTGTATGGGCTAGTTATTGATGGTAGAGACTACAAACCATACTATACAACAATAAAGAGGTGCCGTATATGTGGATACCAGTTTACACATGGTAGTTCCTGTATAAGATGTGGTAGTACTAGTATAACTGATTCTATAGAAGTTGTTAATGTACTCCGTAAACTAGCTAGTGAAGTAGACGAAGTACTAATAGCTACTGATCCGGATAACGAGGGAGAGAAGATAGCTTTCGACATATACCTTGTAGTGAAACCCATAAACAATAACGTCTATAGAGTAGAGTTCCACGAGGTAACTCCTAGAGAACTATATAGAGTCTTTGATAATAGGAGGAGTATAGACTTTAGACTAGTTTATTCACAGATACTTAGGCGTTTAATGGATAGATTGATAGGGTTTAGCTTAAGCCATAGACTATGGAGTGTCTTTGGTAAACACTGGCTTGGTGCAGGACGTGTACAAACACCAGTACTCGGGTGGATCATAGATAGGTATAGGCTTTGGAGAGAGAATAGATGCTACGTAGTCGATGTAGTAGCTGGTATTGAGAAGCCATTCCTAAGGATAAGATTCTATGTGGGAGACTCTAGTAATGCAAGAGAACTAGTTAAGAAGATTAAAGAGACTGGCTGTATAGAACTAGAGCTAGCCAGTAGTTCAATAGAGGTAGTTAATCCAAAACCACCATATACTACAGACTCACTACTACAAGACCTTGGTAGACAAGGTATACCAGCTACAAAGGCTATGAAGATACTGCAGGACCTATTCGAATCTGGCCTAATAACATATCATAGGACAGATTCAACCTATGTATCAAGTACTGGTATAGGTATTGCTAAGAAGTATCTAGAGGCCAATAGTATAAAACAGTACTTTACACCTAGACACTGGGGTGAGAAGGGTACACATGAGGCGATTAGACCCACTAATCCATGGGATAGAAGTGATCTAGAGAAAGCTATTAGTGAAGGACTTATCAATATCCCTGTATACCTAACACCATTACATCTAAGGGTATATGATATTGTATTCAAGAGGTTTATAGCTAGCCAGATGAAGCCGTATAGGGTATTAGTTAAGAAGATTATTGTATCTATAGACAAGTACTCTTATGAAGCAGTTCTACCAGTTGATATTATTGAAGATGGATTCAATGTTGTAGATAAGCCAGTTATCTATAGATGGCTTAATAGAGTTGATGGAAAAATCTCTATACCAGTACAGGGTGTTGTAAAGAAGAAGACTTCTAGAAAGCCATTGCTAAGCCATGGAGAAGTCGTTATGATGATGAAGAAAGAGGGTATTGGAAGACCAAGTACTTATGCATCAATATTAGCAACTATTAGGAGACATGGATACGTGATTGAGTCTAAGAAGAGACACTACCTAGTACCAACAAAGACTGGTATAAAGGTGTACAACTACCTTATCAGCAACTATAGGGGCCTGGTATCAGTTTCTACAACAAGGTTTATGGAGAGCCTTATAGATCGTATATCAGAGGGTGTATTAGAGCCTAGTAGAGCTATAGAGATTGTCTTAGAGAAACTAGGTAGCTATAGACTGCTGACTATAGATAAGAGTGTTGTAGACACAGCCATAGAAGCTCTATAGGTAAACCTAGTACTTCCTCCTAATCTTTATCATAATATATGATCTCCTTCTACCACGGAATTTTTCGCTACCAATCTCTATACCCATAATCTCTATAGTATCCCCTAGTCTCTCTGCTAACAACCTGTATACATCAACTGCTTTACTTATGAAGTCTCCACGTCCACGTATGACTAGTACGTCTATCCCCTGGTTAAACGTTACTACAGCATCGAATACATAGTCTGATATAGGCTTTCTAGCTACATCAATAATCTTTGTATTAGCAGGATTTATTGACTCCACTCTAACCACCTACTATTCACTACTTACTATCTAACTTGGTTATCAATAAAACCGTGTATATAAGTATAATCCCTATAACAACTAGATTTTCTATTACAGTGTCATATCCTATGCTATAGCCTCTACTAATCTCCTATAATACCCTAGTACATCCCTTATCCTTGTAGAGACTTCTCTCCAGGAACTACTACAGGTTATGAATAGAGATTCTGGTACTATACTAGGATCTATGAGATCAGGGTTTATGATTCTACCTAGGATCTTCTTCACAACTACCTTATTAGCTCTAGTATTAATGTATACCCATGTATAGCTATTATCAAAAACGACTATACATGTTCTAGTAGGCCCTGTCTCTATACATTTAACTCTATGTTTGTTTATGAAATCCCTTATTCTATCACTTATGTTTTTAGAAACTAGATATGCTTCCATACATATAGTGTCTATGTTATTAGATGCACTAGAGAGTATATTGTCTAGTAAGGCTAGTGTATCATTAATTATACTAAAAGGCCTTGTTAGAGCAAACTCTACTTCTCTCTCAAAAACTCTTATACTCCTAATACCATGTTCTAGAAGTCTCTTTGTAAACCTAGAGAGTATATAGTCTGGTCTAAAGGATACATGACATATAATCCTTAATCTATAAGGGTCTGTCGGGGATAACCTCTTCATAACCCATTATCCGCCCCTTAACCCATCTTCTTCATCCCCTATTATCAGTAACACGAACCTTCTTCACCCCAGTCCGTCCGTGGCGATTCATCATCATATATAACTGGTTCTCTAAGCCACTATAATACCTTGTTGTTTTAAGGTAGTGGATTAAATATTTATAACTGGATAGTATTGTTTTACCACAGTGGTGTATATTAGGGATGTATCAGCCATCTCGTCTACAGACAATAGCTTTGTCACAAGTTGCTGTACTCATACTATCTATTGCTAATACCTTCCTTCCACAATACACATTCATTATCTTAATGATATACTTTATAGCACTTATGTCTATAATGTCCTACTCTACAATGAGGAAGACAAAGCCTACTCCAGAGGATATACGTAACCCCTTGTTCCGTGAAAACAATGCTATGAAGATAGCTATGAGTGATCGTGAGCTTACACACGAGCTATCCAATCAAATGAAGGCTATGCTAACAAGCTTCCTTACACTACCTGTAGCCTTCATAGTATACCCTCTATACACAAACCTTGTAAGACCAATAGTAAGTATGTATCTCGAGGAGCATCTCCCAGAGCTTACTGCTCAGTTTATAAACTATGTTATAATGTATGAAGTATTGTTTATGATACTCTCAATTGTAAGGACAATAATTACCAGGAAGGTGAAGATGATGAACATAATGCTTCCTCAACAGTACGTTGTATACCGTAAAGGAATACTAACTAATAATAGGATGTTTATAAGATTCACTGAAAACCACTGCTTTAAATACAATCCTAAGAGAAAGTTTGTAGAAATAACATCTACTCTAAACCCAAACTTCAAGTTAAGACTATATAGTGAAGAAGCTGGTAGACTGAGAGACAAACTTGTAGAACTAAAGATACTTAGAGAGTGTGAAGACATATGAAGAGACATAGATGCATTGTATGCAACCGACCATTCCCTCATGGACAAGGAATAGTTATAGAGTATGGAGGGAAGAAACTAGAGTTCCACAGTAACAAGTGTGCATCAAAATTCTTTAGAATGCTACTAGAACGTGTACCACCAGATACGCTAGAGGGCTATATAGGTAGGTTGATAGAAGAACTTAGAGAGAAGCATAGAATGGAGGATAGACTAAAAGCTAAGAAGATATAGTCAGAACGCGGTAATTTCTTCATCCCAATAGTGGTCACTGGGGGGCAAGTCTCATCATCCAAGAGTAACCATATAGATAAGATGCTGGATAACCTTTTCTCCTGATATGATGC
>CAYXOO010000111.1:0-5468 GCA_964466845.1 uncultured Desulfurococcaceae archaeon | reverse complement strand
AAGTATTGTCTTGTATGCTGGTAGTTGTAGTTTTACTAATGGTTTTTCTTCAAATATGTTAAAGTATGTAATATTATATCTTGTCAGTTCTTCTACAATCCTTGCTTCCAATGTATCTCTAGTATAGTCTATTCTTGTTGGTAGTCTTTGTATAAACTCTTTAACAACACTTGTCTCTACTGATAGCTTCCTAGACACTCTATTCATTGCTGCCTGTAAGTGTTTCTTTATAGAATCTATCCACCTACTAAACCCAGTATTCACAATTGATACTAGACAACCTGGTGTACCACCAGTATACCTATGGTACAGCGTCTTAATGTCGATCTCTAGTTCTCTACCACTATGCTCTAGCAGTTCTCTAGCAAACAACATATAGTCTTCTAGACTAAGCTCTTCAACTAGTAGTGGTTGTGAACCATAGTTTAGTAGAGATAACAGGGTATCACTAAGTAGGAACCAACCCTCACTAACACATATTATTGTAGAAAAACTCTTCTCATGCACTGTATACAGTGTCTTCTTTACAAGAGCTTCTAAGAAAGCCCTTAGATCAACACCTAGATACTGTGGCTCATCAATAACCCATAGTACACCACTAGCTCTATGTCTTAAAGCATACTCTACACCATACTCAATAAGCTTAAGAAATCGATCAGGTATACCAACCAGCTGACTAGAAAACCTAAGGAAATCATCTAAAAAACTAAATGGGTAAAGAGTAAGAGTCTTATTACCAACATACTCTCTAACATCAACATAATAACAAAACCATCCATAGCCCCTAAACAACCACCCAACATATCTAGCAAGCTCACTCTTACCAACATTCCTTGGCCCCCACAAGATAACATAAGAATTCCTTTCAACAAGAACCTTTAACAACTTGATCTCTCTATCTCTATCATAAAATCTTGTACCAGCTCTAGTCCTATACCCATTCAAAACACTATACACCTTGTAACAATACTATAGAGTATACATCACAGCCTCATCTCTATAATACTATAGTTATACCGCTTCTAATTATAGATTATACCTTAATCTCTCAGACAAAGCTATTTAGAAGAGACATAAATGTGGTGGTGGTGAATACATAGTTGATTAAAAGACTTGTAATCAAGAGGTTTAAATCAATCAAACAAATCACACTAAACTGTAAGAGAATAAATATATTCATTGGTAAACCAGATACTGGTAAATCAAATATCTTAGAAGTCATTGGATTCCTTAGACACTTCTACTATGGAGACTTAAGCAGATTTGTAAGACTAAGTAGTATGCTAGATCTATTCTACTATAGGAATACATCTAAACCCATAGAGATCACAGTTGATGATAAAACTGTTAAAGTCTATAGAGCAGGTGATGTATTTATAGAAAAACTTTATGATAAAGAGACTGAAACTGTACTCCATAGACACAGCTATGATATAAGACTAAGCTATAGTATATCTACAGGTTTTTTGGAAAGAGTATAAGCTATATAGATTCAAAATCCTTAGACAGTTTAGAACAAATACCTTACCCTACCTTAGACCACCTTATGGAGAGAACCTTGTATTACTAGTAAGAAGTAGTGAGTTAAGGAGATTGTTTAGAGACATACTTAGTGGATACAGTTATAAACTTGATATTAGAGAGTTTGAGAACAAGATTGAACTAGAAAGAGAAATTGAAGAAGACAATCTCATATCATTACCATTCCATATAGTCTCTGAGACACACTATAGGCTCTTAATGCACTTAGCAGCTATAACTACTAATAAGGACTCAGTAATAGCTTTTGAAGAACCAGAGATCCATACCTATTCATTCCTTACAAAATTCCTTACTGAAAACATAGCTTTTGATAAAAACAACCAGTACTTCATAACAACACATAGCCCCTACATACTATTACCTCTGGTAGAGAAGACTCCATTGAATCAACTTACAGTAAACATTGTGTACATGGAGAACAATGAGACAAAAGTCCACCAGTTAAGTGAGGAAGAAATAAGTAAGCTTTTAGACATAAAAATGGATGCTCTATTAAATCTAGACCTATTTGTTAAGAAAGGGTTTTAGTAGTAGAAGAGTTGTAAACGAAATTGTGTTTATAGGGTCTATTAATTATGAAAAACATAGTAAGTCTCTGTTATAGACTACATAATAACTGAATTGACATGGTTGTTTGTACTGAGAGAACACTAATTAACTACCTTTGGTAATAATCCTATGTTGGGTGTTAATATATTGTATGTAGACTGTAGTTATCGGACACAATCTAATTTATGTTTCTATGATCGTGTTAAAGAGTATAATTTTATAGAGAGTATTGTTAAGAAAGGTGGATTCATTATTGTCTGGGGGCCTAGAAATGTGGGTAAATCAGAGCTTTTAAGATATGTTGCACATAAACTGTCTAGTGAATACCTCATATCATATACTAATATTCGTGAGAAGAAACTCTATACACTAGAGTTTTATCCTAAAGAGAAACTTTTAGATAGACTAGCTGGTAAGATAAAGTGTTTCTTAGAAGCTGGTTTCTTAATAGATGTTGTTGAAGAGGCTTATAGGTTTATTAGAGAGTATAAGGCTAGTGGATTTATATGGATTATTGATGAAGTCCACTTACTTGGTGAATCAAGGGGTTTATTGGAGGCTCTTGTTAAGCGTGTTGTCTATAGTCATTGGTTGAAGCCTTTAACTGTTATAGTGTGTAGTAGTGAGGGATGGTTTATAGATAGTAGTGTTGTATACAACATGTTTGACTATGGAGCACATGAGCTGCTTGTTAAACCATTTAGCTATGAGTACTTTAGAGAGTTTGTTAGTGAGTATTCTAGATTGAAGAATATAGATGTTGGAGTAGATATTGATAGGTTGTACAATGATCTAGTTGGTGGAGTACCAGGTGCATTTATATCACTGGTTGAATTAGGTGTTAGTGAGTGGGTTAGGAGGAAACGCTTTGAGTTTCTAAGGAAGATACAAGGTATTGTAAAAAGAAGCGGCTATAGTCTAGAGGAGATACTAGGCTTTATAGCTAGACTACCAGTAAGCCTTGATCTAAAGAAGCTAGACTATAGACTATATGAGTTATCACTAGCTCTCTTAAGAGAAAACATTGTATACCATATCCTATCCGATAACGAGATAACTATTGAGCTACAACTACCAGTGTATAAGAGGATAGCTTTAGAACTATATGGGTAGCACAGCTATTTTACTACTAGTGCTGGTAATCTACCATGACATGCTATATACCTCCTTTTAAGCTCTTCTTCTAAACGTTCTGCTTCCTTCTTGGAGGGTAATGTCTTAAACCCATAGTCTAGCCTCCACTTACTAACAAGCAATACCAGTATAGAGTAGAAAGCAGTATGACACTTACCAGCTAGATCCTGTAGTCTAGACTGTAGATTTCCAGAAGAACCAATATATACTACAGGACAATCTCCTATCTTAAGCACTCTCTCTAGCCTAGGTTTTACATAACCTATCAATTCACGCCAACCTGTCTCTAAAATAAGCTCTTCTAATAGCTTTAGCCTCTCCTTTAAACACTCTACATCCCTCTCAATAACTCTAACTACATATACACCAGGTTTCCCAGGCAATCTACTAGACTTTAGACTAGATAATTCACTCCAAAGAAAGCCTTGGAACAACTGATCACAGATACATTCCTTACCCAGTGGTCTTCTACGGAATATACTGTGTCTTAAAGACTTATTTGGAGTAGCTATTGTGTTATACATATACTCCCTATAGTCTATACGTTCTATCTCTAGCAATAGATTAGTTGTTACTCTAAAGCTAAAACAACAGCTATAGCTCTCTAGCACACCACTACTAGTTAGTATCCTAGCTAAAGACCTTAGGTGAGCAGCTATACTCTCTCTTAAAACAGTGTTTCCACATACAATAAACCTACCATACCAACTCTCTGGCTTACGTTTACCATAGCCAGCTATACCACTAATATCTAGAACAGCTTTACCACTAATGTATGCTCTCTGAATAGCTTTAGCTATATCATCTAACTTTCTAAACCAGTATGCATCATACTTACTTTTATAGTTCAAGAGTAGCTCCCAAGGAGAATACTATGTATAGAATTACATATATACTTATGCTCAATCCTTTAACTACACAACCATTTATAAAAGACTCTGTCACTCTACACCATTATTCTAGGCTAGTAACCTGCTTTTATAGATCCTAGGAAACCTATTGAATACCTACATATGTCTCCTAATGGATAAGGAGTTCACTGTTTATTCCATTACCATTACTAGTGCTAGCTATTGTTTTAGACTAGTATTTATTAACCTTTGATTAAGAACTGTTTATCTGGTGTTATTGAATGGAGTATGTCTATGGTATACCTATCCCTACCAGTGTGTGGGTGTTTATTGGTATTGTAGCTGTTATTGTCTTTATAGTATTGTTTATAACTGTTGTACCAATTATAACGTTCTCTATAAGAGTTAGTCGTGACCAGATAAGGTGTTCAACACTAGTAATGTATAGAGTTACTGTAAAGAGAGATGATGTAGCTAATATAACAGTTGTTGATCTCAAGGAACATCCAGAGCTTAAGCCAGTAGTCCGGACTTTTGGAGCTGGTTTACCCGGGTACAAGCTTGGATGGTTTACATTAGCTAATGGGGAGAGGGCTTTTCTAGCTGTATCAAGTGATAGAGCTGTTGTCATAAGGTTTAAGGATGGATCGTATGTTATACTGACTCCAAGTGATATGGATGGCTTCTTGGAGAAGCTTAGAGAACTTGGTTGGATGAAATAGTGTTGTTTATACGAATCTAAGTTTTATTGTTACGCCATGTTTCTTCTCTAGTCTTCTTATACGTTTTATCTTCTTATTTAGAGACTTTATCATTCCACGTGGTATTGTAACTACTACTGTAGAGTCTTCTATACCTACTTCTGCTCCCGGCAGTATCTTCTGCACCATAGAAGCTACTTTCTCTACTACTCCACCAACTGTTCTAAGCTTCTTAACTGGTACAACAACTGTTTGTTCACCAAACGTGTATATCTCGTACTCTAGTTCCCCAGTAAGATAGTCACGTACCTCAATAACTGGTCTAGCAAGTTCTGCTTCACGTAGCCCAGTTGGTAGTTTTACTGTCATTCTAACCTCGTACACCTTATCAACCATTCCATTCCTTATAAAGATCACTGTGTCTATGAGACTAGGTATCATACCTAGTTCTACACGTCCTATGAAGCGTTGGATAGCATCTATTGGTGTTGTAGCATGTACTACACCAATCATACCAATACCTGCTAGCCTTAGATCAGTGTAGAGACGGAAGTCTTCATCACTCCTCATCTCATCAAATACTGTATAGTCTGGACGACTAAGCAGTAGTATGTCATGGAGTTCTCCTAGGTCTGAATATGTCTTACTATACTGTGTAATCTCTGGTGATAGGATCATGTCACGTGGTGAC
>CAYXOO010000110.1:0-5470 GCA_964466845.1 uncultured Desulfurococcaceae archaeon | reverse complement strand
TGTTATAGCTATGATGTTTACTGATATAGCTGGTAGTGTTACGGTTGTAGAGTTGTTAGAGTTCATTAGCTTGGTTATTGAGTTAGCATAGGGCCTCCATATCTTCTCAAAGACACTAGTATCTACACTAATACTACATGGAGGCTTAAAGCTATACCTGATCTGTGGGACATGCAAGTCTTTCCTACTAACTGGATCCATATAGACTAATGGTTCACTACTAGATATAAACACTTTATATCTAATGACTTCCTTCAACCCCTCCTTAGTGGCTATATAGTTGGATAGATCGATATTGATGATAGTTGGTCTCCTACTATTAAGGATACCAGTATCTACGTATGAGAAGGCTAGTGCTCCAAGAGCTATTGATATAATGGCTAGAACCGTGATATGCTTAGTCAAGAACAACACACTCACCAATGCTTTATTGTGTGTGTTCTTAAACTTTTTCGAAAGAAACTGGTTTGATCTAGTGCAAAAATCTTATAAAGTAAAAGTCTTCTTCCTCGTAAATTTCAGATGTATTTTGGATATCATTGTTTTGTATTTATAGTTTCATATGTGTGCATGAATTACTGGATCAAATTAGTGGAGATAGTGTTGATACTGTATGCAGTGTATTTTCCTAGCTAGTGTTTTTATAGGGGTTTGTATAGATTGGTTTGTGAGGGGTTTTGTGGTTGGATAGTGAGGATTTGTTTCGTGTTCTCAGTAGTCGTGTTAATATTGAGATTCTTGAGCTTCTTAGTAGTTCTAAACTCTATCCACGTGAGATAGCTAGATTACTTGGTAGGGATGAGGCTGAGGTTTCTCGTAGGCTCCGTGTTTTGAGGAGTCTGGGGCTTATTGAGTGTAGTTGGGAGCGTATTGGTGGTAAGAATGTTAAGTTATGCTATAGTCTTGTTAAGCGTGTTTCTATAGAGTTTGGTAGTAGTGGTTTAAGAGTATCTATTGAGAAAGCTGATGGAGCATCCTCATCTATAGAGTATGATAGTGATTTTTATCGTGATATACCTGTTGTTAAGGGGTTTATTGGTAGGGAGGATTATCTTGTTAGGATAGGTGGTTGTGGTAAACCAGTTGTTGTTGTATGGGGATTGCCTGGTACTGGTAAGACATGGCTTGTTGCTAGGTATGTAGCTAGTACTGGTAAGCCGGTAGTATGGTATAATGTATCACCATTTAGTAGTCTTAGGAGCTTCCTATGGAGAACTGGTATACAGTTAGCACTCTATGGATACCAGGAACTAGCAGGTCTTATTAAGACAGATTATGATGTAGAAATAGCTGTTAACATGCTTGTTGATGGACTGGAGAAATTGTCTGCTATACTAGTTGTTGATGACTACCATAAGCTAGAGGATAGAGAGCTAGCTAGAGCTATAAGCTATATAGCCGATAACATATCTTCTTCAAAACTAGTAGTTATAAGCCGTAGAAGACCCTATGGACTACCGTATCTAAGGAATCGTGTTGAAGAAATAGTTTTGAAGGGATTCAGTTTTAGAGAAGCCTATGAATACTTATTGTCTAGAGGGGTTAGGGTTAGTGAGAAAGAGTTTACAGAGGTATACCTTGTAACACAGGGTATACCAGTGCTCCTCCTACTATACTCTGAAGCAAGGAGAGCACATGGTGATAAGGCTTTAGAGGTACTGCATACAAGGGATCTTGTTGAATACATTACCAGTGAAGTATATGGGCTGTTGAGCGATAGTGAGAGACGTGTTGTTGAGACACTGTCCCTATTGGAAGAACCAGTTGGTATAGACTTGTTGTCTAGAGTAACTAGTGTTAGAGATATAGAGGGTGTACTAGAGAAGCTTTATGGTAAAGGTGTTGTTGAGAAATACTCTAGTAGTGAGTATAGTATACATGATCTATTGAGGATACTTTCTAAGAGGATGAGTGTTGAGAGAGTACGTGCTATCTATAGGAGGATAGGAAGCTACTATAGTGGTGGTAGAGAGCTAGACTTATACCGTGCACTAAGGTACTATATGTATGCTAGAGACATTGATGGTCTAAAGAATGTTATCCGGATAAGGTATAGGAGAGAGCTTGCACAACATACTGGTTATCTAGGTAAGTATATTGAGTTGTTGAAACAGATCTACAGTCTTGGATCAAGTGATCTAGAGCTTAGAGCACTAGTAGGTGCAGAACTTGGTAGACTAGAAGTTGTACGTGGGAACTATAAGGAAGCACTAGAGTATCTAGAGGAAGTAATAGGGTACTATAGTAGTAGAGCATATAGTGATATAGACTACTATGTATACATTGATGCATTGACATCAGCTGCACAAGTATACTGTGATACTGGTAGACAAGATGAAGCCTTTAAATACATTGTAGAAGCAGAAGATACCCTAGAGAACATTAGTGATGGAAAGCTTAAACTATATTCTATGTACAAGATATATGCTTGTAGAGGAGTATGCTACTTCAATTCTAACCAGCGTGAGAAAGCACTAGAGGAGTATAAGGCTCTAGTTGATATATCTAGACAACTAGATGATCCAAAGTACTACTTTAATACATTACTTGGACTAGCTAATATCTATGAAGCACTAGGCTATAACGATAAAGCACTTGACCTACTATTGAGTGTTAAGAAGTTCTTTAGAGAAGTAGGATATACATCACTAGAAGCTCTAACAGAAGCTGTTATAGCTGATACACTCTTTAATCTAGGGAGGTATCGTGATGCTATAGAAGCTATAGACAAGGCACTAGCTGTTTTTAAGAAATTTGGTGTTAGGAAGTTTATAGCCCAGTCACTATGTATAAAAGCATACTCATACTACAAGCTAGGAGAATACAGTAGAGCACTAGAAGTATCTAGTAAAGCACTCGATAATGCTAGAGGCTATAATAATGATACAGAAGCTATTGCTCTACTACTCAGGATCCTGTCAATGTATAGACTGGGAGATACAGTGGAGAGTAGGAAGCTATTGGTTGAAAACAAGAGTTTTATTGAGAAGAATTGCTGGAATGATACTGTTAAGGAATTGTATAGTGAGGCTTGTAGAGAACTAGGTATCTAGTCCTACCCAGTTTTGACTCTACTTGTCAAACCCATTTCTTAAATAACTATTTGGTTAAGGGATTCTATAGACAATGTCTAGAGATGATCGGGTGTGAGGTATAGGGTTTATAGGCTTATAGCTCTCGTATACACCATACTCCTAGTACTATCAATAACTGCTTCTATACAGAGTGTATATAGTGTTGAAGAAGATATTGAGAAGACTATAATGCTTGAAAAAGCTAAGGTTTCAGTAGTACTTGTACTATGCAGAGTATACGGCATCATATCATGGCCTGAGATGAAGCAGGAGTTCCAGTATCTAGGGCTTGGAGAGTATGTTGAGGTTGAATCCGGATCTACTGGTACAGGATTCTTTGTATCAAGGGATGGATACATAGTAACAGCTGGACACGTTGTTAACGAGTATGAGAGTGAATTGTATAGAGTCATATGGCTTCTCCAAGACTTTATAACAAAGTATGCTAATGCGTATAGGGAGAGGATGGGTAGAGATCTCGATCTAGAGAGTTTTTCACAGACAGTTATACAAGCATATCTCGATGGTAGACTAACTATCAAGGAGTATACTAGAGAGGTATACGTTGGTGTTGGTAAGGTATTGTCTGGACTGGGTAATATACCTAAGATGTATACTGCATCAGTTGTTGATAGCTTACCAGCTGAGAAAGAAGATATAGCTTTACTAAAGATAAACCTAATGCATACACCATCACTTATAGTACCAGCTGAAGACAAGGCTCGTGTTGGAGAACGTGTATGGGCTGTAGGCTACCCCGGTGCAGCTACTTTCCATGACTACCTTAGTGAAGAGACTATTATGGAGCCTAGTGTTACAGAGGGTACTATTAGTGGCTATAAGATGAAGAAGACTGGTGTACGTGTACTACAAGCTGATGCACCAGTTACACATGGAAATAGTGGTGGCCCACTAATCAATTCTAGAGGAGAAGTTATAGGTGTAGCATCATTCATATCAATATCGGAGACTGGCGAGTTAGAGGGATTCAACTTCTTTGTACCAAACTCTATAGTATACCAGATGCTACAGAGAAACAGTGTTGACAACACCCAAGACCCCGTTGTAGAGATCTTTGAGGAAGGCCTAAGACTATACTATAATAAACACTATAGTGCAGCTATTGAGAAATTCCGTGAAGCCAAAGAGCTATTCCCTGGACTACCATATGTTGATGACTACATAGCTAGTGCTCGTGAAGCAATACTACGTGGTGAAGACGTACCACTAGGCCCTGATCCATTCCTCATAGCTGTTGCTGTAGTTGTTATAGCTGGTGGTGTTAGTGGTGGAGTACTAGTATTCCTTATTAGGAGGAGAAAGAAGCCTACTCCACTGCAAAGCCAGTACCCTGTTAGACAATACATACTACCTAGCCAAGAGGCTCCATACCAAAGCACCAGTGTAGCTAGTACTAGCCAAGAGACAATGACCCAGCAAGTACAGCAGGTACAGCAAGTGCAACAACCAAGCCAACAAGGTGTTCCTGGTGGTGTAAAGTATTGTTGGAATTGTGGTAGAGCAATACCTTTTGATGCAAGGCTTTGTCCATACTGTGGTGTTGAACAAGAGGAGTAGACGAGGGTGAGGGATAGGCTATGACTTATAGATATGGTTTTCTAGCCCTCTTGTGCACATTAGTACTTGTATCTATAGCCCCATATACTGTACAAGGCTTTGAGACACCAGAGCTTAGTATAGGCTATGAGTGGTGGTATAGTGTTGAATTCAGTGATCTAGGTGGTGGGGCTGTATACATCTATACAAACTATACAGAAGAGTATGGGCAGTGGCTTATTATAGAAGACACGTATATAGGGGATGAGTTCTATAGAGAAAACATATTCTTTATGTATGATAACTGGTCGATAGACTACTGTATAATATATGATAACAACTATAATAGGATAGACTACTGGGTTGAAGAAACAACACCATATATAAGAGCATTCCATCCATCATACAATGGAGAGACACTACACGTAGACACTTATAGACACATAATAGACCCATATACTGGGCAGGAATATGGGATACAGAGATACATAATAGACATAGCTGTAACTGGAGAAACAAACATTGTATACAATGAACACGTTATACCAGTCTATATAGTAGAGTATAATGTAACAGCTATAGCTGATACACAAACCTCTAGAGCAACATGGATCTACTATATAAACAATGACTTCATACTACCATTCATTATAAAACAGTATAGTGATGGAGAACTAGTAGCAGAATACACACTAGACTATTACTATGTAGGAGTAGACCCTATAGACAAATACCCATTAACACAGACAACAACCACTACAACATCACCAACAACTACAACTCCAGAAACAATAACAACCACACAACCCACTACACCCTCAACAACACAGACAACACAA
>CAYXOO010000109.1:0-5507 GCA_964466845.1 uncultured Desulfurococcaceae archaeon | reverse complement strand
GTATAGTAGAAGAGAGTATAACAGAGATAAACAGCTCTAGAAACCCATTAGACATAATAAGTGATAACAGTACTAAGGAGATAAACGAGTATGAAGCAATAGCAATTGCATCACTAATCCTAAAAACACTGGATCTAAAACACTTGATAGGAGTAATAGACCTAGATGGAGACAACAATCCAGACCATCTCTCAATACTACTAGAGATAAATGGTACAGCAGAACAATTCCTAGAAAACCTCACACTATTCTATAGAGAAATAGGGAGAGAAGACATAGTATCAAGCCTAGAAAAGATACACATCAAATACATAACACTAGATAAACACATATACCTAGTAATAGACCCGTTGTGTCTAGAAAAACCATTAATACCAGGATGCTATAGCCTACCAGAAAACTATAAACTACTAGGTGTAATCATACCAGAGAAGGATACAAAAAACAACGGATAAAGACTAGTTATAGGCTTTACTAAATATTCCATACAGTATCCTACCAAGATCCGTTGTTCTATATACATTACCAGTTCTATAAACAAGCCTCTTCTCTTCAAGTCTCTTAAGGATCTTCCATAAGGTAGACTTGGGTAAGCCTAGTTCCTTTGATAGACTAGTAAGTGAGTATTCACCCATACAGAGAGCTCCTAGCACATCTATTTCCTGTGGCCTTGGTGTAAACCATAGTTGTAAAGGTATATTCTCTCTCCTAACAACAACTGATGACTTCCTAGACTCTAGGTCTATCCTAACAGTTACCTTGGAGGCAATATATTCTGGTAGGAATAACGTAGCTGTATAAGCTTCTACAACAAGCACTCTCAATCCACCGCCAATGCTTAACACATATTCTTCAATACCAGCTTTATAGTACTCAATAAACACTTTAACAATAGCTGCTATACTAGACCAGAAGTCTTCTACAGGTATCTTCTTCAACACTATGTTCTCCTCACTAATACCAGCTAGTGAAGCAATCTTAGTAATCTCATTAACAGCTCTAGTAGTCCTCTCATCCATAGGCCAGTCTGGTATCAACAATATAATGTATTCAATACCCTCCAATCCAATAGCTAATAAACTCCTAATAACATGTCGTTCATCAAAACCTAGAGTAGCTATCAAAGCCTTTCCCATCCTATGTAGACACCCATATAGCCTCTTTTTAAACCCACTCTATACCTAGTAGGAGGATATACTAGGTAAGTCTATATAACCGTTCATGTTCTACGGATACACTACTATATATTGTTCACTAGATAAGAAACATTTCTTATCCAGTAAACTTTATATACTCTAGAGGACTAGTAAGAATTGTAGGAGGTGGAAGCTGTGGGTGAGGAACTAGACAAGTATAGCAAGATAGTAGATGTAGTCAAGTACTTTATCGATAGTAAACGCTATGGCGTAGTAGATAGAATGGCTCTAGCAATGAATAGTGAGAGCGTAGAAGTAGCACTCTATGATATGCTTAGACTAATTGATAGCTTAATGAGTAGAAGTGTCGTGGTAAGACTAAAGTCTGGTGAGAAAGAGTATACATTGAGATGTTGTGAGATAGGTGATAAACTAGGGTATGGAGTACACGGTGCTATTACAAAGGTTATAGAGGGAGAAACAGGGTATAAGGAGGGAGATAAGGTCTACTGTATGCCTTGTCCAAGAAACTGGCCTACAAAAGATGAGATCAATAGATTCCTCCAAGCTATAGCTGAAGACCCTTTCCTAGCCCGTAAGATCGTGCTCCTAGCCTTTGGTAGAAGAGGTGAGAAGGAGAAAGAGGGTGAGTAGGTATGGTCTATCTTAGTCTATCTACACGTATACTCTTAGACGTAGAAGCTCTTAACATGACTGAGAGTGTAGGTAATTTTGTGAAACATCGTAGAGCACCAGTTGTTATACCAACAGAGAATGGCTTTATACTAAGATACGTACCAGTAATCAGTGGTGAATCACTAGCTCATGCATACCAGGAGATACTTGCAAGGATAGCCTTAAACACGGGTTTAAACGTCTGTAGGCTTTGTAGGAGAGGAGTATTCCTTAAACATACTGATAAAAACGTGTTCGAGGAATCCGGGTTACCTAGGCCAAGCAATCCTAAGGATCCAGAGCTTGTTGAAGAAGCTATTGTTAAGGGTTGTGTTGTAGAAGATGTTGGTGGGTTCTTATATACAGATGCTACTCTAAAGAGGACTAGTAGATTCATAGTAGGCTATATGATACCTGCATTAGACTCTATAAGAGTTAGTGCTACTGAAGCCCAGTTCCATGTAAGGTATGCTCCAACTGAGAGACAACAAATGATCTATAATATAGAGGTTGGTAGTGCACTCTATAGCCTCTCAATAGCACTTGATATAGATGGTATAGGTGTATCAAGTATATCTCTAGAAGGAGGAAAGCCAAGGCTCCTTGTAGACAAGATTGAGAGAGTTAAAAGGGTAGAGGCTGCATTAAAAGCTTTACACCTAATGATTACTCAGCAGCTATTCGGTGCTAAGAGATCTAGGTTCTATCCACACTGGAAGATAGTAAGTCTTGGAGTAATGGTGTCTCACCCACTACCACTCAATATGCAGCCAGCACACTCTAGAGACTATATCACTGATACAGTAAACACTGCCAATGAAGCAATAAAGACTCTTAGGAAAGGTAGCCTAAGTGTTGAAGAGAAAGCCTATCTCTACTACTATACAGAAGAAAAGATCAGTGAGCCTAAGCCAGAGTATGTAGAAGTAACTAGACTAGCTAATCCAAGTGAAGTATTCAGTAAAGCTATAGACAAGGTATTAGGGCTAATGGGGTGAGTAGGCTATGAAGAAGCTCCTATTAGTAGAAATTGTTTTTTCCTGGGGGTACATGGTTAGACCCCCATTTGTTAGTGGGGGAGGCTCTAGCCTCCCCTATCCTCCACCAACAACACTTGTTGGAGCAATAGCTTATCCCTATAACAAGTTGTTTAAACCAGTAGAGATCGAGTATACTGGTGGTAAAGCATATAGTCCAGCTACAAAGCTCTTGGAACACATAAGCTATGCTACAATGGCTTATCTAGACATAGGTGCTGTAGAAACTATAGACATCACTAGACACTATACATACGCTTATATTAGGCTAGAACATAAGAGACATGAGGAGAGATGGGCTGCTATAGTTGGTGTTGGTAAGACCTATTTCCCAAGGAGAGCTGTTATAGCCTATATCGTTGATAATGGTATAGCTGATACATTATACAAGGTGTCATGGTGTATAAGTAGGATTGGTAGTAAGGAGGGGATAGTATCTGTAAGAAAGGCTATGCTATTAGATATCGAGTTGGATACTAGTGGTAAAAAGGTATGGAAAACAATATATCCAACACCACGCTCTATAGCTGATTGTCAAGAGAACTGTGATACAGCGTATTTCTGGAGGCTATGTAGAGAAGCGTATACATCACTAGCTGGGCTCTTACCAAGACAATATATGGAGCCCTACCTAGTACCAGAAGAGTATAGAGGCGTATATGGAGGCTATATGAGGGTACGTGTAAAAGGAGATGCATGTGTAGTAAAAACACCTTATTCACCACTAATACTCCCTAGAGAAGTAATAGAGTAGGAAGAGGTGATTCATCCTATGCAACAGCTATTCTGTATAGAACTATACCCACCAGGTACCCTTGGGAGAGTATTCATCGACTATGCATTAGAAGCAATAACAAGACATAGTGGAGCAGGTGTTGATGTAGATCCTGTATTGAATAAGCTATGTATACACGACCCCATATTGTTCTCTGAGAAGATAGAGTCTGTATATGATACAGTAAAGACTAGTGTAACACTAGGTAACCCGTTTCCAACAACCCTTAATGATAATAGAGCCTTATCTAGTCAGAGGAAAGCAGGTATACTCTATAACTACTATAAACCAGGTAGACCAGAGACGATTATAGAATGTATACTCGATCTACTTAGGCACACTAAGCTCCAAAGACTAGGAGACACAATGACTACACCATCTATTATGAGACTAGAATTCTATGAATACAGTAGCCCCGGATACATTTCTAGTCGTTTACCAAAAGATCATGCATATAAGAAGACCAATATATTGAGTCTAGGACTAGCAGTACTTGGCTCCTATATACTATATACTACAAGGGTTAAGCAGGAACGAGACATCTATAACATCTACTACTTACCACTAAAGGATATGGAGCTGGGAGATATTAGTAGGGTGAAGAGAGAAGTAGTATCTAAGATCTATAGTGTATCAACAGATATACAGTCTAGTATACAAGCATACCTAACAGCAAGATACATTGTTAAATACGGTGAACTATTGAGAACAAGCACCATTGGGAGCATAGCATATGTTAGAGTAAGTGGTAATAGATACGTGTTATACAGGGTTGAGAGACTCTATACAGCTAAATGGATTAACTTATTGGAGGATCTAGAAGCTATTGATCATGAGTCAAGAGTTCTACTAGACACTATAGTAGATACCATAATAGATGCTTATAATAGGGCTAAACAGTCAAAAACAAGAGATGGAATTATAGAAGCTATAAAGCCGTTAGTACTAGTTATAGAGGATCTGCATAGATACTGTAATGGAGCTACTGAATCACTATATACAGCTATTAGAACACTCTACACAATAGCAGACAACATTAAAGAGTCTAGAGAAAAGAAGAGAATGGATAGTCCATGGATAAGACTAGATAATCTATTAAGGAGTAAGGGTATGAAGAGCACTGGTTTACTTAAGAAACTAGCTAATTCACTAGCCAGCATAGGTGTATATAGCTCTTGAGAATTGTCAATGAAGAAATACTTTCTTTCACCGACAAATACTATAGTAGAGAATATAGGCCACTATATATACTCTATGAAGCACCTACAGGCTATGGGAAATCCACACTAGCACTCCTAATAGGTAAGACTATAGCTGACTACAGGTATTCGTATAGCTATATACATGTACTCCCTATGAGGAGTATTGTGAGAAATCTATACAATAGACTAGAAACCCTCAAACCACCACTAGATAGACTCGGTATAACTAGTGATGATATAGGCTATCAAGCTAGTGGGTTTAGTTTCTCTGGTAAAGACCCCTTCTTAGCTAGGAAGTATACTATAACCACTATAGATAGCTTCTTTCTAAACCTTTCAAAGATAGGTATTGGTGAATGGAGTATATTTACAAGACACTATGAAGCATCAAGAACAATGATATTTACATCAACAACAACATTTGATGAAGTACACCTATATGGTGGAGACCCTGGTTCACCAGAGGATATATTGTATACAAGCCTTGTATTATCTATAGAATCAGTAGCACTAGCTAGAAACCCAGTGATAATAACAACAGCTACACTACCAACACTCCTTGGAGAAGACTTGTATCGTAGATTAAAAGATCTAGCTAGACAAACCAATGGAGAAGCTATATGGATTAGCTATGGTAGAAAAGTTGAGCCCGAAACCACTGGTTTAACCTATATGGATAGAG
>CAYXOO010000108.1:3230-5621 GCA_964466845.1 uncultured Desulfurococcaceae archaeon | reverse complement strand
GTTGTTAGCCCTACTAGTTAAAGAGGAGACACATGGATATGCATTGTATAAGAAGATACTAGAACATACCAGCATGGAGTGGAAGCCATCAATAGGTACTATATACCGTGTATTAAACGATATGGCTTCCCGGAAACTAGTTGTCAAGAAAATAGTTGATAGAAGAATAGTCTATAGCATTACAGAAGAGGGTATAAGAGAATTCATAAACACTTCTATAAAGCCCTTGTCTAGACTAACTGGTATACTAGCCATCCTACTTGAAGCATACATGGAGATTGCTAGAGAGAAACCATGTATCCTTGGAGAACCACTAATAGGTAACCTAAGGAAACTATATAGTGTCTTAGAAAAGTATAAAGATAAGGAGATAATATAGTTGATAACCAATCCATAGAGGGTAAGTAGGGAGAGGTTAGTAGCTAATGGAGATAGACTTTGACTGGGCCTATAACAAGGTATCAGAACTGTATAAGGAGGTATCAAAAGTAGTTATTGGTAAGAAGGAAGTACTAGAATCAATAATAGCTACACTACTAGCAGAAGGACATGTATTGATAGAAGGCCCACCAGGTGTTGCTAAGACTTTGATGGCTAAGAGTCTAGCAAGAGCTATTGGTGGTAAGTTTAAACGTATCCAGGGTAACCCAGACATACTACCAACTGATATAACTGGTTACCACATATACACGTTAGACGGTGGATCAAGGCTTGTCAAGGGCCCTATATTCGCTAATGTTGTAATGGTTGATGAGCTTAACCGTATACCATCTCGTTCACAAGCAGCACTACTACAGGCTATGCAAGAAGGCTATGTAACTATTGATGGAGTAGACTATACACTACCAAGACCATTCATAATAATAGCTACTATGGTCTATACTGGTAGAGAAGTAGGTACATACCCTATTACTGAGACTCTCATAGACCGTTTTGCAGTAGCTATCCATACAACCTATAACCCGCCAGATGAGGAGTTTGAGATAATTGATAAATCAGATGTTCTTGTAGAGACAAATGTAGAGAACATAGTATCACTTGAAGAACTAATTGGTCTCATAGAGTTTGTTAAGAAGAACGTATATGTCGATGGGAGGATTATAAGGTATATTGTAGACATTGTAAACCATATTAGGAAGAATCCACACGTACTCTATGGGCCAAGCCATCGTGGGGGTATACACTTATACCGTATAGCACGTGTATATGCATTGATGAATAAGAGAGACTATGTAATACCAGATGATATCAAGAGGTTTGCTGTAGAGACACTAGCTCACCGTTTAATACTAACACATGATGCTGAATTAGAAGGAGTTACTCCAGAATCTATTGTATTGGAGGCTTTAAAGAGTATTGCAGTCCCTAAGACATAGAACTGGTTTATTAGAGAAGATATCTATTGTAGAGGCTCTAGTGTTAATCATAGTATACACTCTATACTCTATACTTAGGTTTGATACAACGTTTTATACCTACATACTAGTAGCAATAACTATAGCCTACATAAACATCTCTCTATACAAATACCTAGTTGCTAGGATAGAAAAGGATCTATTATTCATACTCCCAGTCTTCTACATAGCCTACACAATAGTATGTGGTCTAGGAAACAGTATAGTTGCTTACATAATAGTGTATACAGTACTACTACTTATCCTAATAAACACTTATCCCTATGAATTCCTAGACACACTATACCATATAACAAGGTATAGAGAACTACTAGTCTTAATGATAATAGTAACAATCTTTACATACACTACCATAGGTATTAATGAATCAATAATATTCATAATCCTACTACCATTTATTGAAATAGCCTTTCTATCTAGTCTTAAAAACCGTAAGCTATACATAACACTATTATACTCAATAACACTACCACTCTACATACTCTACAACAAATACTACATCATATACACAATAGCTTCCCTATCAATTAAGGCTTACACATTAAAAAACTATACACAACACTTTAACACTATAGTCCTCATAGACCTTATTGTTAGAACAGTATTTGTGTGGTTGATAAGCTATGGAGGCTAGATACTTTATAGCTGGTATAAACATTATTGTTATCTCACTAATACTATTCATGGTAGGCTATATCAATGGTATTGAGCTATTAATGGCCGTCTCATCATCAAATGCTATACTAGGGTTAATACTAACTACTATAGGATTATCATACAGTATTCCATCAGTCAAGTATCTTGTAAGAACAGTTGATACATACTCTCTACTAATAGCTAAAATACTTGAAGACCTAGGTATTGTAAACCCTGTTATAACACTATGTGTTAGTGATAGAGAATATATTGTCTACCATAAGGGAGAGATATACTGTAAAGACATAAACCCTGGTATAGGGCTTAGTGGTAAGAACCC
>CAYXOO010000108.1:0-3220 GCA_964466845.1 uncultured Desulfurococcaceae archaeon | reverse complement strand
TAGCAATTGATGTCTCTAGGATAGCACCTGCTATAACCTATAAGTCTGAGTCTATAAGAGAAGCTCTAGTAAATACTATTGTTAACGAGTTATCAATTGGTTCACGTGTACTAGTGACTCGTAGTAAGGAGAAGATAGCTATTGAGATAACTGGTATTGATAGAGAGTCTATAGAGGTGTTGTCAAGGCCATGTAATGCACTCCATCTGATAGTACCTATAGTATTGTATAGAGTTACTGGTAAAACAGTCTCTATAGTAAACGAGGTTGTTAGAGGAGATAGATACTCTATAGAGGCTGTGTTAAAATGAGACAGATAGACTCATTTACAACACTGCTGGCTATACTCCTCGTGGTGATACAGATAGCACTAGCAATATTTGGTGAGAAACGTGTTACAGTATATATTGTAGCTACAGTACTCATATATTACATCTTATACTCTTTATTTAGTCTAGAACACTTGTCTAAGAGACACATGGTTTTATTAAACATAGTGTTAATAGTATTGTTTACAGTATCAATACTCTATAAGATACTAAACATAATATTGATGCATTAGAGGAGAAGGAGATAGGATATGCTAGAACAAGTAGCCTACAGAGCATTAGGTGCTCTAGTACTTGCATTACTGGTATCAAGTATTGTATCAGCTAGTGTTACTGGGAGTGATGAGACAGTAGATATTGATGTATATCCACTACTCTACTATCTAAACGATGTTATAGAGCAGATGCTTCACAAAAACTATACACAAGCATACAAACTCTCTATACAGGGCCTAAGTATAGATGTACCGGAGGAGTTAGAGTGGATACATACTAGTGTATATAAGAACCTATACAGTATATCAAGGGATTATATAGAAGTAGAGAAGATAATGTTGTTTATAGACATGGGGTTAGTTAATAAGACACTACTTGATAGACTAAGGAGTATAGCTAGAGAACTCTATAGACTAAGCATTGATCTCGAGAGAAACGTGTATGAGTATCTAAGGTATCTAGAGAAATACCCACACCCGTATGTAATGACACCTATAAAGGCTTCTATTGAGAAAAACATTGTATTACTGACAAATAGTATTAGAAGTGATGTAGAGTCTTATAAGAATACATACTTAAGACTAGTTGGTATAGAGTTTAAGTCCTATACTGGAGTATTAGAAGTCGATATATATCCTAGTGAACCCCTATGTGGTAAGGCAGTATATGTATATGTTTATGTAAACGAGTCTATACCATTAGATAGTGTGCTTGAGCTGAATCTCTCCATAATATATGGTTTAAAACATACTGAACAATACTCACTACTAGATCTACTTAGGACTATGGGTAGGAATGTATCGTTTAGACTAAAGATACTTGATGCACCATCTATAGAAAAACTAGGTATTACGATAAACTCTATAGGTAATAGGAGGTGGATAGACATAATAGTTGTAGCATCAATAAAGGTACTTGTAGGAGAGAAGAACAAGACAATTATACATAGTATGTGTTCTAAGGCATTCTTAGCAATAATAGATACTCCATCACTAAAGACAGAGAATCTACCAATAATATACTATGGACAACCATACCAGTTAGTCATAGACTTTAAGGATAGAGATCCAGTGAACATATCCATATATGTAAACAATGTATTCTATATAAACACTAGTCTCCAACACGGTAGAAACATATTCGTTATAAATACTAGTTATCTAAGAATAGGCTATAACGATATACTGCTTAAGATACCTAGCCAGAAACAATACGTTGGAGTAGAGTATGTAATAACATTTATTGTTAATAAGAAGAGCTTACCAGTATCCATAGAGTGTACAAGACTGGTTATTACACCTCTTGGTAGACTGGTTATAAGAGGGTATGTAAACACTAGTGGTTTACCAAGTGTAAATCATACACTATACCTCTATGTTGATGGAGAAGAAGTGTATAGACGCAGCATAACCGGTCGATTCTATATAGCTTATCCATTATCAACACTACTCCCAATAATTGTTAAAGAGGTACGTGTCTATATAAAGCCTAGTCTAGCTGATTATGCAGGCTATAGTGTGTCTTATAGAGTTGTTGTTGTAAACATAGTCTCTCTAGCTATAGTATTTACAGTAATACTTGTAGTACTGGGTCTTACTCCATTAACAATACACTTACCACTATCGTATACCAGTGTTTTAAAGAACATACTAGCTAGTCTTAGAACTGGAGTGGAGAAGACTACATCACATATAAGGAGATATACTGGTTCAAAGAGGTTTAAACAGTCTATACTAAGAGACATTATACTGTCTACGATATATCTGCTTTCACAAAGAGCTTCTCTACCAAAACCCTATGAGACTTTTAGAGAATACCTAGCTAGGATATCGGGTAGTCTAGGTGGTAGAGGGTATAGTATAGCTTGTAAGTTGTTTAAATTGTTTGAGGAAGACCTGTATTCTCTAAAGCGGGTTGATAAACGAGTTGCTAAGAAGCTATTGGGTGAATTGAAGAGTGAGATTAGTGGTTAGCCGTAGCTATAGAGTCCTAGCGGTTGTATCAATTATCCTACTAGTATCTATGATACTCTATGTCTTATCTACAGTACAGAGTGAGTTAAGCATATATAATACAGGTGGTAATGGGGCATCACTATTCTATGAAAAGCTAGAGCCAAGGCTATTACTAGATATAGAAGGCCTAGAGAAACTATCTAATAACACAGCTGTTATAACACCACTTCTCAAGAAACCAAGTGATAGAGACTACACGGCTATGCTTAAATACGTTTATAGAGGAGGATTGTTGATAGTACTTGATGAAGAAGGCTATAGTAATAGGTTGTTTTCAATACTTGGTTTAAACATTAGGGTTATGAATACAACTGTATTAGATGAGATAATGAAGAATAAGACAAGATACTATCCCTTAGCACTACTGGCTAAACCAGTTAATTCTATAGACCATGTACTACTCTATAAACCAGTCTATATCTATATAAGACCGATAGGGAAGAGGGTAGAGGTTGTTGCAGAGACTTCACCATACTCTTATGCAGACATGGATGGTAATGAATACTATAGTTTTGGCGAGCCTATGAAGAGCTTTGTGGTATGTATTAGAGTAGGCTATGGAGCAGGCTCTATAATATTGATATCCGACAAAGACTTTATATCAAATAATGTGGTAGAATCTAGTAGTAATATAGAGTTTATAGAGTATATGATAGGTAA
>CAYXOO010000107.1:0-5660 GCA_964466845.1 uncultured Desulfurococcaceae archaeon | reverse complement strand
AGAGACTTGTAAAACATGGTGAGTCTATTCGTAGAGAGTTTTTGAATGGCTCTGTAAGGTATGATAGAGAGCTTATGAGGAAGACACTAGCTATACTATTCATTGTCATAGCATTGTTCTTCCTAGAGGATATCCTCAAGTATCCACCAGCTGTACCAGCTATGATTGGAGCTGGCCTACTATTGTTGTTTGTTAGGAAGAGAGTGTGTATTGAGGAGGTTATGGAGTTTATTGACTGGTCTACACTAGTCTTCTTTATAGCAATGTTTATGATTATACGTGGTATAGAGTTTATGGGTGTACTAGACTGTATAACTAATGCTATAGCATCTACTACAACTAACTATAAACTACTACTAGTTATTATAGCATGGTTTTCAGCTATAGTATCAGCATTTGTAGACAACATCCCATTTGTTATATCAATGATACCTGTTATAAGGAGTCTAGCGTTAAAGCTATCAGTAAACGCTACACCACTTTATTGGGCTCTTAGTCTCGGTGGTTGTCTAGGAGGTAATGCTACAATGGTAGGTGCTAGTGCTAATATAGTAGCTGTGGGGCTGGCATCTAGATCAGGCTATCATATATCGTTTAGAGAGTTTATGAAGTATGGTTTCCCAGTAATGATTGCTACAGTAGCTGTAGCCTCTATATACCTAGTTGTAATGTATTAGTAGAAATATATATCCTTGTACCAGAGTTATATAGTGGAGGCTAAGGCTTTGGAGAGGGTTTACGACAAGGTAATCTTGCTCCTATATGGTAGTGAGGAAGTACTAGAGAAAGCATGTAGTGTAGCACCTAGGCTTTTCCCTAAGAAGAAGTATTTAGTTGTAGGTATTGTACCAACTATAAAGTCTAAGGTGTCATATACTAGTCTGTATAGAGAAGTTGTTGATAAATGGGTTAGGAGAGAGAAGGAGATTGTATTAGAGAAGATAAAGAGCATTGTTGATACAGAAGTTGAATTAACAACGCTACATGGTAGACTAAATAGGATCTTAAGAGAAGTAACAAGATTGCATCCATGCTCTATACTTGTACTATGTTCTTCTATACCAGCTAATGAGAAACTGTTTAATCCACTCTATGAGTCACTTGTTAGAAATGATGTTGTAGCACTAGTTTTTACACCTAAGACAATAGCTGGTAATATACCACCTACTAAGTACCTATTGATATTGGAGAAAAGGTTTAGTGAGAAAATAATTGATTTCATAGACACGTTGTCTATTGGTAAAGATATAGAGCTTGATGTGCTATGGATTAGGAAGCCAGATATAGAGTTATTGAATAATATCTTAGAGTCTAGGAAGGATAGACGTAGACTACATAAGCTGTATATAAACAAGGTTAGTATTGATGAGCTTAAGAAACAGATAAGTATTGGTCTAGAGGGCTATGACTTAGTTGTTGTTTCTGCAAGCGTATTCTATAGGAGAGCATTGTTTACACATAAGTTATCAGAACTTGGTAAGGCTCTAATACTATCCTCTCATAGGCCACTAGTTATCCTTGGAGAGTAGAGTGTTTAGCCCCATAGTGGACATAGTCTACGGTACCAACAGCTATTACATTTCCTAGTCTTGTATACCCGGGGTGGTTTATCACTCTCTATAACTCTTTCTAGCTCCTCTATGATAGACTCTATAGCTTCTAGGTCTATATCCTCGATCCTCTTCTTATAAACAACTCTTTTATCCTGTATAAGTACTACTTGGTGTACTGGTTCACCATGTCTGGTCAATAAGTAGCTATAGGCCTTCAATTGTGCTATCTGGTGTCTATAGTATTTGTTCTTAAACCTCTTAATCTCTACAATAATATTCTCTCTACCCTTCCTAGCAATTGCATCAACTACTATAGAAGAGCCATTGTCTAAGACATACTGTTTCTCATAACAAATACTGTCTACATAACCTAGTGTATCCTCTATAACATCCTCTCTATAACCAGTATCTACTAGTCCTTCCTCCATACTAGTTGTTAAGGGTTCTACAATGTTGTAATGAGTTATAATCCATGGTATCATGGGGCAGTATATATACTCTCTTATAAGATATGGTGTAGGGCTATATGACTGTGACAACCTGTATACCATGTTCTCTAGCCTCACTCCATGGCCTACCAATAACTTTTATCTTAGTCTGTTCTAGTCCATAGAGTATGAATATATGTACACAATCACGTTCTAAGTCAATTATCCTACGGGCCATTCTCTCAATATCCTTTACAAGTGCGTTACATCCTCTTCCTATGAATAGACTACGCTGTATTCTTTCAAGCCCTTGTCTCTTTAGATAGTTAGCAAATGCTTCACGTTTTATGTTGTCACTTATATCGTATGCTACTATGATCTTCATCTCCTACCAATCCTCTATGAATCCATTGAATGGTTTGTATTCACGTATTGATTCTGCTAGTCTAAATGCTGTTTTCTTCAATATGTTTCCTAGTACACCCTTTTCTCCATGGTTATAGCTTATTCTTCTAGACATGTTCTCTTTAAATAACTTGATTAGTTCTACACGGCTACTATAGTCTATACGTTTATCTTCTATACTAGGCTTCCATCCCTTGTAGAAAGCTTTTGTTAATGGGTAGTCTACACAACTTACACGGAACATTTCTATGAAGTCATAGACTAGTACTGGTCTACCACTCCTCTCTACATGTATATAGCCTAGATAGGGATCTAGTCCTGCTAGTACAAGTGCTCTCCAGATCACCTTATATAGTACTCCATAGAGGTAGTTTAGTGATATATTGAATGAGTCGCTACCTGCTTGGTTTCTACCAGTAAAGCCTATGTCTGGTGGTATTAGGGTAGCTATTGCACTCCAATACTTATGTGCAGCTCTAGCTTCTAGCTCAATAGCTTCTCTCCTAAATGTCTCTAGATTATATGGCTGGATTTCTTCTAGTTCTCTAAGTATCTCTAGTATTTCATAGTATGTTTCTCTAAATAATTCACTAGCTAGTCTACGTGCATAGTGTTTCATATGCCCTGCTTGATTAGCTATCTTGCAGTAGACTATAGTCTTAGCAATACCTATACCATACTCTGTATCGTGTAGGCTATACTGTTTTATCCTTGTATCTACTGTACGGTTTATGAATGGAGGGTATACTCTACCTATTGGTAGTCCATGGCTATCTAGGAATACAATATCTACACCAGCATCCATTAATACTCTTACTGCATGTGATGTTATTGAGACACCACTACTAGCTATAACTATTGTCTCTAGACTTCTAACTGCATACTCTGTCTTATTACCATCCTTGTCAATTATTGTCAGTAATCCTTTTCTTACACCAATCTTTACACCATAGCCTGCTACAACTAGTTCTTTAAGACTAGTCAAGGCCTAGCACCTCTACATATTGGGTAGTAGGGGCAATTCTCTGGACAACTAGGTGGTAATGGTGGTTCTCTCCCACTTAGTAATAGATCAATTGCTTCATCTCTTTCGTCAATAAATTGTTTCCTAAGATATGTTGATAGATAGTACGGTTTAACACTAATCCTTATACAATCCTCTAGTACACCATTAACATATATTATCAACCCATAATTCACTGGTACTTCATAGTTAGCCTCTAATGCTAGTGCATAACCTGTAAGTGCTAGTCTATGGAAATCCTGGGGTCTACCATACTTTATCTCAACAACAACTCCTTCACCAAAAGCATCTACACGTAAGTTCTGGCTAAGACCAAGCATTGATCCATCTATATGGTGTTCTGTAATCCATATAAGTCCCTCATAACCCTTGCTACCTGGGTGCCATATTGTTCTTAGAGCCATTGATCCAACGTATGTATGGGCTAGTCTACGGTATAGCTTCCAGCTCCAAGGCTCTCTCTCAATATCTATATTGTGTGCCTTGAATTCTCTCTTTGAATTCTCTATCATATAGTCGTATACAGTGCATGGATCATTGTATCTTGTTGATGCTTCTAGGAATAACTTGTTAGCTATATGGAATACATAGTGTACTATTGCTCCTACCTCCATGTGTCTTGGTATAGACTCTATCTTTACACTCTTTATTCTACGTAGCCATAGGTCTCTACGTGTACTACAGTATCTAGATGTTACATCAGACATTGTTAGCCCTAGATAGGCTCTAGGCCTTAGTGGTGGTTGATCCCATCTCCAGCCCCTCCATTCATCCTCTACGGGATCTGTTGCTGCATGGTAGTGTAGTCTCCTTAAGAGCCTTGTTATGTAGGGTTGTGTAAGCACCATAGGTAATACCCATGTACTACCTATGTATTACCTATACAGTCAAAGCATATATAGTTGAGAAAGATACCCTATATCCAATGGTGAACAACACCTTCTTCAAAGACCATAAACTAGATCACAAACTAGTATATAAGCTTATATGATGTGTAGAAAAACAGTATTTTCACCATCGGATAACGTGATGGTTCACTATATAAGCTAGATCTATACAGCATAGGTTTAAGTGCCTAGGTTGTAGAGGGTTAGAATAGCTTTGTTCTAAGGATTATATTAGACGTGCATACTCTGTTGGGTATACATGGTAGTTTTTACCAATAAATACTAGTCTAAGCCTACTAAGTCTGTGTAGGTACTTCTCAGTAGTTGATTCACTAAGTCCAGCTCTATACGCTATCTCCTTAATCCTTAAACCAGGGTTTTTCCTCACAATCTCTAGTAGTCTACGCTGTGTTTCTGTTAGTTTCTCTTGTCTTAGTATAAACTTTACTGCATGTTCTGGTATACTTGATTGTATAGGCCCAGAGAATGATTCTATATGGAATACTTTGTTGCTAGATACTAGTGCTAGCAACAATATAGTGTCTAAAACACTATTACCACTAGCTATAACACCTATAACACCTGTATCAACACTAGAGACTAGCCCTCGGATAAAAGCTATGGCCCTAATAGGCCTAGATACATCAATACTATAGACAATAGGCTCTACACAACCAAGCTTAACAACATCACTAGAAAGACTAGTAATACTATACCTTTGAGCTGGAGCAAGACGACCACAGACAAACAAGTAAACCCTAGAATCACTACAACAACCAAAACGCTTTACACAATCAAAAACAGGCTCACCAGAAACACCAAAACTACAGAAATAAGAGTAAACCCTAATAACTTACACACCCCCCACAATAAAATAATACACAAAACAAATATATAAATCAAACCCACAACACACTACAGAGAAAAACACGCCAATACAGATCGATCAGAAAATGATGACCACCATCGTCGATCGCTTGTTATGTTTTCTAGTACTTTGTTTCTTAGATTTAGACTTTAAGTGAATTGAATATTTAACAGATCTCTTTAGAGTCTATATAACTATATCGTCTGCATCCAAGTACTTGATCTTCGGGATTTCCAAGTGATCAACGATGGAAACAGAAACACTTAAATACAAAAACATACAAATACACTACATGGGTGAACCACAAGAAATGAACGGTAGCAACGATCAAGAATTGAGAGAGCCAATACACCAGACAATTGTATAACTGGACTACCACCCGTAGCAACGATCAAGAATTGAGAGTGGTGTACCCACATTATACGCTATTGGAAAGTATGGTCTAGAGTAGCAACGATCAAGAATTGAGAGTTTCTGGTAGTTTAAAGGCTTTGC
>CAYXOO010000106.1:0-5808 GCA_964466845.1 uncultured Desulfurococcaceae archaeon | reverse complement strand
ACCCTATTGTCTCAGATACGAGACAATTGTGTCATAAACACTGGGTACTATATAAGAGTAGCTCTATAGCTGGAACCAGAGGTGGTAATGGGATGTACTGGGCCAATATACCTAGATACCTGGTGGCTGCTATAGCTGCTATAATTGTCCTAGCAGTAGTGTCTATAGAGCCAGTAACAGCTTGTTTCGATCCAACTGATACATTCTCTGGAGAAGTAGTATTGAATAAGCCGGGTATAGCCTATGACTTAAGCATACTTGCTAACCTACCAGGTGTTGTAGAGATAAGTAACAACACCTACCTATACCGTAGCCATGTTGGCGAGGCAGTTGTTATTGTCTATCTAGAGGGCTTCATAGGTGATGCACCAGTTTATAGAGGAGAACCAACTAGCTACCACCTTGGTGTTAGGATAGAGCTTACAAACATATCACTAGATACTATAACAGGGTCTATTCAGGAGGCTAAAGAGAATGCTACAGTATGGCTAAAGAACATAATGGGCTATGAGCTTAAATGGCTTAGAGAAATAGGTGTTGTAACAGGGCTTAGTGATGATGATATAGAGTCTATTGTATCAGTTCTAGAAGCAGGAGATGCAGGGTGGAACTCAAGACTAATATACTATAGTGGAGACAATAGCTGGCACACCTACTACTACCTAGTAAATAACAAGCTCATAGATGGGACACTCCTTAGGAGTGTTGGATGTAAGTATAGCTTCTCACCAGACATTGTACCAGACAAGCCACCAAAAGCACCTGCTAGACCAAGTGGGACAGAGTCTACAACAAGCCAGCCACATGGGGCAATGGAGAGTCCTACACCTAGTTCAGACACAGCTAGTAAGCAACCCGCTAGTGTAGGAGAGGAAGGGTATAGGCTAGATGGTCTAGCTATTGCTATAGCTGTTGTAGCTGGGTTGGTAGCTGCAGCAGCAACACTATGGATACTACGTAGGTGAGATAGAACAGCCAGTAACTAGCTCTAACCAGTTGTTTTTTACCATATAATACCCTATAGCTATAGCATGGTGGTATACTGGATTGATTGATCGAGAGACTGCTAGAGCATATATGAAGCTACTTAGACACGGGGAGCCGGTTAGTGTACGTGGTTTCCAAAGGCTTATGGGCTACCGCAGCCCTGGTAAAGCACAGCGTATGCTTGAGAGATTATCTAGGCTAGGCCTTGTGTATAGGCTAGAGAATGGAGACTATATGGTTTCAAAGAATCTACCACCCTATCTGGCAGCGTATATAGTGTTGAAAGGCTTCCTTGTCCCTAGATCACTTGTTTTTGCAGTATTCTCTACAGTAACTACGGCTACCTATGTATTGCTTACTGAGCCAGGCATCTATGTAACTATAATGTTTCTCATTCTAGCAATCCCATACTGGGTTGAGACAATATACTATAGGAGGGTGTTGAAGAAACTTGTTTATGGAGAAACTACTTGATTATAACGGATGCATTTGTTTCTGAGAAATTAAACACGTTTCCAACCCTATAGTCTATTGCAACAACTACTGTTTTATCATTGAGTAGTTTATCGATATACTTCTTATTAGTAGATAGTACGTACATAAGCTTCTTCTCAGTACCCGGTGGGAGTGTGTATGGATAATCTGGTGTAGGTCCTCCCTCAAGCTCTTTTCCTTCAACACGTATCCTAGTTATATTCATTGGTGTTGGAGCAGGATTATACACTATTACAACAAGGTATGCTACATCACTCTTTGTATCAACTTCTATCCATGCATCTCTCAATACTGTCTCTGGAGAGAAAGCTGGCTTCGGCACTCCAAAGAGTAATGGATACACGTATAACGCTAGGATAATACCAGCTACTATAGGGACTGATACAACTGCTACTCGTTGCCAATTGATCTTTTTCTCACGCTTTAGCTTTCTGGCAAGCCTACTAGACAATACTTGCTCACACCACTAGAGGGGATTATACATCTACTAGAATAATAATGTTATACTCTAAAAATGTTTACTATCCCATATACTAGTGTATACTATTTAGGTATTACCTTTGAATAATTGGTTTTAGTAGAGGTGTTGAAACAAGCTATTTAGCCAAGTACTATTTTAGGTAATCCATTAATAATAGAAATGTAAAGAGCTAGTACGTGATAGGATGTTATAGTCTCTAGGAGAGCCATGTCTGTATAGGGGTGTGTAAAGGGACTAGGTTATGGCTGTAGAGACGACATATATTGACAGGGTATGTAGGGATTTGTCTAAGAAGCTAGGCTATACAGTGTTTGGTGTACAGAATATCCCGTTTATCCAGAGAGAAGTATATAGTGCATCAACTATGCTTGGAGAAATAGATCGTTTGAAGAAGGATTTGTTGCCGAGACTAAATAGTAGGTTAGAGTATTTGTCTAAGAGGTTTAAGAGACTAGTTATTATAATAAATGTTGTTGGAGCAGCTCTATTTGGTGTTGGATTGATAGTCACTATCCCTATAACAATAATCCTCTACAGGTTCTACTATCTAAGGAATAGAGAGGAGTTACTTGATGAGAAGAAGCATGTCATGGAGAACATTAGTGTTTTAGAGAAGAAGTATGATCAACTAGTTACAGAGATTGCCAGGAAGATAGATGAGCATGTAAGTCGTATGCACTCTGCCGTACTGTATGAGAACAAGTTGTTGATACTAGAGACTTTCGACCAACTATATAATTTGTTGAGAGAGAAAGAGATTATTGTAGAGTTTATCAACTGCCCAGTATGCAACTCTGTACTACCACTACCAAAGACTGGTAAGATACTCACTTGTCCACACTGCGGATTAAGACTTAAACCAGTTGATGTATTTAAGCAGTTAAGGGAGATATACAGGTTCTAGGAATCATTTAAACCACTTAAGACACATACCTTATCAGTAGACTCTAGAAGGCTATGGCTATGAGCCATGGTTAAGAGGGTTAAGGGGTTAAGAGCTACAAGGATCTATAGGAGTATAATGGTTGATCTATACTGGAGTAGAGACTACAACATACCATTATTTAGTAGGAGAAGCTATGGCAACGTGTATAAGGTGAGACTTGTACCACCTGGTGATGTAAGACCTGCTTATAGCCACGACATAGATGCTCTAGAGAAGGCTATAGAGTGTGATCTTGGATCAATTGTTAGAGAGTTTTGTCCTAGAGACCAAGTTGTACTGCTTAACAAGATACAAGGTGTTGATGCTGCTGATGAAGTTGTTGTTGGTGGTTATAGTATTGGTTTTCGTTTCTACGATATATTCTCTAGGAGATGGCGTTTCCGCCCAATGTACTATGGTGTATCGTATATCGTCCATAACAAGATTGGCCCATACATTGTTGTTAGAGAGGATAAGCTTAGAGACTATATGTTCATAAGCCTTTGTGGAGCATGTATTGTGTCTAAGAACTTGTATGGTGAATGGGTTTCTATAGAGACTAGTAATGGTAAGTACCAGGGAGTTGGTAAGATAGTTGGTGATAAGATACGTGTTATTAAGTCGTGGAAGTCTCTACCAGTACCTAGCTTCCCAAACAAGCCTTCTACGTTGGATGACATTGTTAAGCGTAATACTGGGTTTCTAGAGGCTATTGAGGAGGAGGCTATTGGTTTTCTAAAGAGCTATATTGGTAGCGGCTATAGGCTTGTAGCTACTATTAGTGGTGGTAAGGATAGTAGTGTAGCGTTAGCCATAGCTGTAGAAGCTGGTGTAGACAAGGCTATATTCAGTGATACTGGTATAGAGCATCCAGAGACTATTGAGACTATAGAAAGGCTTGTTGACAGACTAGGTGTTGAACTAGATATAGTATGTAGTGATGGTGTGTTCTGGGATAAACTAGGCTTATACGGACCACCTGCTCGTGACTATAGATGGTGTACAACTGTTGTAAAACTTGTCTACTTAAACAAGTACTTTAGTGAGAAGGGATGGAGTGGTGTTGTAGCTAGTGTTACTGGTCAGAGGAGGTATGAGTCTACACAACGTGCACTAGCTGGACGTGTATCTAGAGCTGGTACTGGTTCTCCATACTCACTCCTACTATCCCCAGTCTATAACTGGATTAGCCTCTACATACACACCTATATACACTGGAGAAGACTACCACTACACCCGCTCTACACATATGGTTTTGACCGTATAGGTTGTTTCCTATGCCCCACTAGTAGGCTCTCTGAGCTATCTATTGTTGAGAAGCTACATCCAGAGCTATGGAGTAAGTGGAGCACGTGGCTTGAACAATATAGGAGGAGGCATGGACTACCAGTTGAGTGGATTAGTCTTGGGCTATGGAGGTGGAGGTATGATTACCCACCAGAGATTAAGAGGTTTCTGGCTAGTAGGGGCTATAGGGTTAGAGAGTTGATTGAGAAACAGTTTGTCCGGAGAGCATCTGTAGAGCCATGGATAGAATATAATGGCTTGTACTATAAGACTATAAGGTTGCTCGACATAGTTGAGGCTAGTACTGAGAAGATAGCTAGTGTGCTAAGACTCCTACACCTAGATAGTATCAGTGTGGATAGAGAGAAAATCATTGCTAGAACTAGGGGTGTTGAAGCAGTTATCTATAGGAGTGGAGTTATTGAGTTAAAGACTACTAGTAAAAGGAGGGCTATAGAGATTCTAGACAAGGTCACTAGGGCTGTCTACATGGCTGGCAAGTGTAGCTTGTGCGGATTATGTAGCTATGTAGCACCAGGTAGGAGTGTTAGACCAGGGCCTAGAGTATCACATTGCCCACCAAAGGATGCATCAAAAATACTCTATGTATGCCCAGTAGCTACTTATCTTAGTAGAGACTCTATGTATATGGCTAGAAGATACTAGACTGGTACTACATGGCCCCACTTCTCTAGTGCTCTAGCAAGCTCCTTATGTTTCTCAGCATACTCCTCCAGCGATACACCCTCCTTTATAGCTTCTAGTGCTTGTCTAACAGCCATAGCTCCTGCACGTGGTCCATCTGGGTGTCCTGTTACCCCACCGCCAACCTGTATTACAAGGTCTACTCCAAGGTGTTTGACAACAACTGGTAGTGTACCAGGGTGTAGTCCACCAGATGATACTGGTAGTGCAGGCTTTATATGATACATTTCCTGCTCCATATGGAATGGATCATCTGGTTCTGGCTTGTAGTGTCTGCTACGTAGTATGGCTGCATAGTTTAGTACATCCTTTGTCTTAGCTTCTAGTTTACCAACACCTGGTGTTCCAATGTGTATCTGGTCAACACCTATTATCCTATACAGTTTTGCTAGTACATACATTGATATACCATGGTATGGGTTACGAGTAAAAGCTGCATGCATAGCACGATGAGCATGTATTGCTAACCCATACTCCTCAGCTAAGTCTCTTATATATGTTAGACTAGACCATCCAGCAACCACTACATCAACCATTACATAGGGATTACCATAGTCAGCTACAAGCTTTAGCCTCTTCTCCATCTCCCTTACATCAGATGTTATATTAGCAAACCATGCCTTCCTCTCACCAGTCTCTTTCTCAACACGATCAATAACCTTCATAATCCTCTTAGCACGTTCTTCAAACCTACAATAGCTAGGACTGGTAAGGTTCTCGTCATCCTTTATATAATCCATACCACCAACTAGTATCTCGTAAGCAAGCCTCTCTACCTCGTCAACACTATAGCCTACCTTAGGCTTTGGTACAGTACCAACGATCGGTCTATCATATACCTTGAATATATCTCTAATACCCTCAATACCCTTATTAGGCCCCTTGAAGTGTTCTAGGAAACACTTTGGTAAGTAGATATCCTCTACAC
>CAYXOO010000105.1:0-5895 GCA_964466845.1 uncultured Desulfurococcaceae archaeon | reverse complement strand
CGTATCTAAGTACTGTTCTTGCTATACCTGCTAGAAGCTCTACTATTGAGTCATATGACTCATATATGCTTGTCTCATAGGTTAGTTCTGAAATACCATTTATATCAAGATGTATAACTGCTACTGGATCTTCATCTCCATCTATGTATACAAAGTTTTTCTGTGTAGAAGCAAGTATTTGTGAAGCAATAAGCTGTGCTGTTAATGGGTATGGATGTGGTATAGATACTATTCTAACAGATACTGGTGAAGCAGTTGATAAAACAGTATGTATCTCCATATGCTTCTCACGTGAAATACTATTAGCTAATACAATGTAGTAGTCATATCTAAGTGGGAGTGTAAATCCATTGTTTTTAGAAAAAAGTTTTTGGAGTAAACCATAGAATCTAGACTGTTGATCCTGTATAATCCACTCTCTATCAAAACCTAGTCCTTCAGTCCATTCTCTATAACCATGTAGTTCAACAACTGTTATACGAGGCAAAAACGTCTACACCTACTCAATAAATAGTGTTTCACCACTATAGCTTTCTTTCTCTAACATACTCATCCTACGAGCCATTTTAACAGCTGCTTCTACAGCACGACGTGTATAGTCATCTACACGTTCGAGAGCCTGCATACGTGATGCACCAGGTCCTATAATGCCTAGTGTTACTGGTTTACCATACTGGACCATTAGATCCATTAGTTTACGTCCAGTCTGTCCAGCAACCAATTCATCATGTCTTGTCTCACCCTGTATAACAGCTCCTATAGCGACTACAGCATCTACATCACCTTTCTCTAGTATCTTCTTTACAGCAAGCGGGATCTCGTATACACCTGGTACTTTAAATACATACTTTACTCTAACACCTAGGAATTTAGCGTGGTTTAGTGCTCTCTGTAGCATAAGGTATGTTATATCGTAGTTGAACTCAGATACAACTATGGCTATAGAGACTCCATCATCCAATACATATGCACCTCATAGGCTATTCTCTAATAGGACCTACATCTGGTGTTCCTTGCCTTAATCCTTTCCCAGCATATCTTGTTAATGCTTCTCTACCATATTTAACTAGTCTTACAAGGTTTAAAGCATGTTTCCTTGCACGGTCAACTGCTATTTCATAGAGTTTATCTAGATCATCTGCTTCATCCTCGTGTACAGTAACGTCTATAACGTGTCTATTAGTGAGTAGTTGGACAAACACTATACCCATACTAGATACTATGTAGCTGAATTTATCAACAAGTTCTCTACCAACCCACCCAAGTGTTATAACAGCTATGCATCCCTCTTCCTCTATAAGCTTCTTAGCAGCAACTGGTATATCCTTTATACCGGGTACAGTGTATCTAACAATAACTGCTTCTGGTAGGTGTTCACGTATAACACTTATAACGTGTTTAGCCATGTCTACACGTGAGAATGTAGTGTCTACAACACCTATTTTAATCATTAATAATACCCCTCTTTTCAGCCTCCACAACTATGTCGAATCCATCAATATAGTAGAGCCCATGTCTACGTGCATACCTTATTGCTTCATCACGTGGTAGTGATGTACCCTCACTAAGCATTTCAGCTATAACCATACTTGGTGTAAGACCAGTTATCAATGCTAGTGCTGTAACAAGTTCTGTATGTCCCCTTCTAGAGCCTATTCCACGGCTAGTAAGTACTGGTACATGCCCGGGTGCATAGAACTCGTGTGTAAACATGGTATAGGCTTCCTCGTCAAAGCCTTTATAGACTAGTTCTGCAACCTCGTGGAGCTTCTTAATAGTCAATGCTTTATCATAATCGCTTATACCAGTATGTGTATCAACATGGTTTACCCATATGTTAAAAGCCGGTGGATCACCATACCTTGGCTTCCTTGATACAAGATACCTGTATACATGGTGGTTGTATAGAGTCTCGTTTAGATAGCTTAGCCCTAGTTTCTCTCTAAATACACGTCCAGATACATAGCATACTAGTCCACCAGCTTCTCTACGTAGAAAAGCTATCTTCTTATAATCAATAACTCCTGCATAGAACACCATATCAGTCTCTGCTTCACGTGATAACGAGTCAAAGACTAGTACTGGTTGACCACTAAGTAGTGCTTCTCTAACACGTAGCCAGTCTACAGCCATATAATCCACCATCCCCGGGATATACTAGACCAGTATACTAGATAGACAATATTTTATACTTTAACCCATTACATCCTAGGGCTATTATAGGCTATTGATTATAAGGGTGTGTTGCAGTATAACATGCTTAGATGATGAGCCCTAGTCCAGACAGAGAGGTGAAGAAGGGATCTCCGGCTCTGAATCACTTGTTATAAACCTTGGATGGCTAGTCTATGGGGAAGACTATGATCTTCTAGAGAGAGTACATGTTGTAGTAGAAGATAGTGTTGTAAAAGAAGTTTCTAGTGGATGGGTTTCTAATGGGCTAGACTTAAGAGACTATATAGGCTTACCTGGTATTGTTAATGCACATATACATCTACTAGACTCTATAGCTATTGACTCATGTATAGGCTATAGACTCTCTGATTATGCTGGTTCTAAGGGGGTTAAGCATTCCCTAATAAGGCTCCATGGGTCGAGGGAGAGTATACGTGGTATAGTCTATGAGTCACCTATAGGCTATATACTTAGAATTCATAGTAGCCTAGGTGATTATCTTGAAGACTATAGGCTATGTAGTTTCTTGAGAGAATTGCTTAGTATAACTGGTGTAATCTATAAACCATTATCTAGACCTAGAGACTTAACTAATCCAGATGAATACATTGTTGTTGCTAGAGAGTGTGGAGGCTTAGGTATAGCCAACCCTACTAGAATACCCATACATGTCTTAGACGCTATTGCTAAGTTGTCTAGAGAGATAGTTGTTAGTGCTCATGTTAGTGAGACTCCCTGGATGCAACGTGTTGGTGGTTTAGAATACCTTGTTGAACACGGTGTTAGGCTAAGGCATATCGTACATGGTATCTACTTGGAGGACTGGGAGTTTAGGTATCTAGTAGACAACGATATAGTGTTAGTAACGTGTCCACGTAGCAACTTGTGGTTCCAAGGTAGACTACCTAGGCTATACAAGGCTTATGAGTATGGCGTAGACATAGCTATTGGTAGTGATAATACTGGTTGTTTCTACCCAAACGTATGGAGTGATATAGATATAGCATATAGTCTGATACATAACCATAACCCAGGGGTAACACCTAGAGAATTCCTTAGACACATAATAAGATCATCTATTAAAGCATTAGGATTAGATAAACCATGGTGTATTAGAGAGGGTTCTATAGTAGATTTACTAGCAATTAATGCTAAAGAGATCATGGTTGATAAGAGCTTTGACAAGATAGGAGCAGTTATTAAGAGAGCACAGTATGCTAAGAGATTCCTTAGAGTAACCCTCATAAAGGGAGAGTTATCGTTAGTAATAAATGCTCCAGTAGATTATGTATACCTAGATACTGTAGAAGACCTCTACTACATATAGAGGATGCACTAGGACTGCATGTTTCTCCCGAGAAAGATTTATTTCTGATACACTACATGGTATAGCTATACTAGATACCGTGTAATGGGTGAAGGCCTATTGTGGCAGCAAGGCTTGATCCATGGGGCCACTTTGCTATAGAGAGTTATGAGAAACTGTTTAAACAGTTTGGTATAGAGCCTATTGATAACATCCTAGATAAACTACCTCGTAGACACCGTTACTTCTCTAGAAAAATAGTCTTTGGACACCGTGATCTAGGGAGGTGGATCGAGGCTTATAAGAGAGGGGGTAGAGTAGCTGTACTTACAGGCTTTATGCCTAGTGGTCACGTACACCTTGGCCACTTAATGGTTTTCGAGGAGCTAAGGTATTACCAAGAGCTTGGTGTACCAGTCAATATTGCTATAGCTGATGCTGAAGCATATGCTGTAAGACGTATACCTAGGAGAAAGCTTTTTGAGTATGCACGTGAGTATATAGCCTATCTCTACGCTGTTGGTGTAAAGCCTGAGAAGACACGTATCTATTTCCAGACAAATAGTGATACAGTATACTATAGGCTTATACAGTTGTTTTCAAGAAAGATAACAATGGCTGAAATGCAGGCTATATACGGTGATCTAGAGCCTTCTAAGATAGTTGCTGCATTTACACAAGCTGCTGATATACTCCATCTACAACTACCAGAGTATGGTGGATACAAATACGTACTCGTACCAGTTGGTGCAGACCAAGACCCACATATTAGGCTTGCTAGAGACATAGCTGATAGGTTTAAGAATGAACTAGGCTTTGAGAGACCATCATCTACATACCATAAGTTTATACGTGGATTAGACGGTAATAAGATGAGTAGCTCTAAGCCAGAATACGCCATATTCCTTAGCGACGACGATGCTACTATACGTTCTAAGATAATGAAGGCTCTTACTGGTGGACGTGTAACAGCTGAGGAACAGAAGAGACTAGGTGGTGAGCCATGGAAGTGTACTGTCTATGAGCTATACATGTACCACTTATACCCTAGTGATGAAGAGTTGCTTAAGCTATACGAGGACTGTATAAGAGGACGTATACTGTGTGGCGAGGATAAGAAACGTGCTGTAAAACTAGTTACCGATCTCGTTAGAGAGCTTAGAGAGAAAGCTATGGAATACAGTGACGTTGTAGAAGACTATGTCAAGTTCCCAAGCTTCTAATAAACACCCATTTCAACAAGAATCTCTCTTACAACATCAACTGGTTTTTCAGACCTCGTTATAGCCCCACCTACAACTACTATATCAACACCAGCATCAACAAAATCACCGATCAACCCAGGTTTTAAGCCGCCAGCAACAGCAACTAGTACATCCCCTCTAACACTCTTAACTCTCTCAACAAGCTCTCTAACGTTATCGATCATATCATGTATTGTAAGCCCAAGCCTCTTCTGTACATCAACACCCACGTGATACAACACTATATCAACACCAAGCCCCAGAGACCCCAAAGCTCTCTCCAGGGGCTGTGGGTGATTTATTAAGTCCAGGGCAGTCCTTGATCCAAGCCTATGTGTTACACTAACAACATCCTCTATAGTAGAATCGTCTGCTAGCCCAAGAACACTAACAATATCAGCACCAACACTACACATAACCTCAGCCTCAATAGCTCCAGCATCAACAGTCTTGGTATCAGCATACAATGGTAAACCACCACTAGTCTTCTTAAGCAACTCAACAGCCAATACACCATACTTCTTAACAAGCGGAGTACCAGCTTCAACAATAATGTTTCTACCCCCAAGTCTATAGACTATACTAGAGATCAGCTCTAATGCCCTACCGAGATCGGTTAGATCAAGAGCTATCTGAAGCATAGGCTTATCCATGGAAAACACACTCCATAGTTCTATATGGCCTATACTAGCTAGTAACTACTATGTAAGACGTCTATACAAGAGTATTTCTCTCAACATGGCTTAAACATAGCCTATACAATTACTCCATAGCTTGGTATAAACAGTACCTTATGGTAGAAGTATTACTGAGTACAACTATTTTTATCACAATTTATTAAACCGCCACATATAATGGCGGGTATAAACTATGTTGCTATACGATGTTAATGTAGTTAAGTACTACAACGGTATAGCAGGTATGCCTGACATCAATAGTTATCTAATAAATGTGAAAATGCTGGTAAAGTATGTAGACATGTCTACCCGATATATACGTACTGGTAGATTTATGGTAAAAGACTAACGTGTAATCAGAATTACTTATCCAGCTTTTAGCTAGATAGAACCTATGTGTAAAAACTTGATAAGCAAACCATTAAATCTATTACAATAGATCAAGAGACTTAATTATATCTCTATCTCTATACTATGAGGAACTCTATAGCTA
>CAYXOO010000104.1:0-5981 GCA_964466845.1 uncultured Desulfurococcaceae archaeon | reverse complement strand
GTTACTAAAGATCATAGTACCAGGTATAATAACTCTAGTCCTTATACTAGCATTCATAACAAGCATTATAGTACAACCAGGATCTGGTAGGTATATCCTAGAGAACTATGTAGAGGTTATTGACGAGCCTATACCAGTTACTATGACACGTATCATACCACTAGAGACAGCATATGCTTACGCTGTATCACTACTACAAGTACCCACCCATACCATATACCTCGGTGAAGCATATATCTACTACAACAACAGTATAGCTGTCTATAACTGGATTGTAGAGCCAGAGGGATTCTGGAACCAGATAGGCCGGGATAGTCTTGGAGTAATACTTGTTGAGGGAGAGTATCCGCCACGTGTAAAGCTTATTGAAAAGGATCTATACTGGAGCCTCCATAGGATAAGGATTGGTGCATACATTGATAGTTTGTATAGGATATTGAAGGCTATAGCACCTAGTGCTAAACCATTGTTTGAAGATAACATAGAGGTAGTAGTTGATAACGAGGTCTATATACTGATACCGCTAGAGACATGGGTTACTGGATGGGATTACTCAATACCAGTACTCTACGGCTATGGAGTAGTCGATAGTAGTGGTGGTGTAGAAGTTGTTGCTGCAGACAAGATCATGGAGCACAAGCTATTATCTAGGATATTCAGTGAATACAGTATACCAGTACTACCAGAAGCTATTGCTAGAGAATGGATAGAGCTATTGAGGTGGAGCCCTGGCTACTGGGAGGTAATGCTTTACCACCGTACTTATGAGATACGTGATATAGGTGTTAATCCACAGCCGTACCTAGTGTTTGATGAGAATGGTCATCTATACTGGTTGTTTGTTGTAGAACCAAGTGGTGAAAGCTATGCTATCAAGCACCTCATATATGTTGATGCAGAGAGTATTGAGCCACGTATACTATTGTATACACCAAAAGAGCCGTTAATCGGTATTAGTAAGGTTGAGACATATATTAAGAAGGCTCACCCAACATTTGATTGGGGCCAATTTAGACTAGCTGAACCAATACCCATTATACTAAACAATACATTGTATTGGAAGGTAACGATAATAACTAGTGATGGACGTGGGGTAGTCTCTATAGACCTAATTGATGCACGTACTGGTAACGTCTATAGCTTACCAGTTAAGGAGAGACTAGGTATTAATGAATTCTATGGCTTCCTAGCAGAAAAACTAGTAGCCAACATAACCACTCCAACCAAGCCAACTAATATAACGTCTAACGTAACTGATGCATTAACTAGGATCAAGGATCTAGAAGAACGTGTTGAGAAGATGATTGATGAACTACAGAAGATACTTGATGAGCTAAGGGCTTTAGAGAAGATGGTTAGCAACCAGACACGTAGTAGTGGCTAACAATACACTATATAATGTCTTGATCAAGGGACAAGATGTGTCACTATGTAGTGACAATAAGTAGCAGTCCCGGAGACCTATATATAAACAATACATAAACCTATCCTAGAGCTAGGGAGAGTAGAGGTGTTGTGTATAATGGATAGATCCTATATAGTGTCTCTAACAATCCTACTCATAGTACTCACAGTATTGTCTATAGCCTATGTACTAGTAACACCCTATCTAGTAGAGAAGACTGGTACTGGAGAGAAACAAGTAGAGAGTAGAGGTAAGAGAGAATATAGCTTATCAATGCTACCTAGTGGTTTTGCTAGAGCAACTAATAGAGAAAACCTTGTAGGCCTACTCGAGAAGACTATAGAGTTGGGTAGTCTACTTAGTAATTTAAGGATCAGCTACTATATACAGCCTATCGCTATTACTGCTGGTGCATCTAGTAAGGAAACAGTATACTCTGTAACAACAGGGACTAGTAGTGGCTCACTAGAGAATAAATGGTTTTCACATACAAATGTGCTTGTAGAAGGTATTGATGAAGCTGATATTGTTAAGACTGATGGGAGATACGTGTATGTAGTGAAACACCGTTACGAGACTGATAGAGAGGTTTCAAAGATAATAGTTATTGATGCAGCTAATCCAAAGAACCTATCTATAGTACTAAACATTAGTATACCAGACATACTAGTAACTGGGATCTATGTGTATGGAGATAAAGTAGTTGCTATTGGCTCAGAGAACTTATACCGTGCACTAGCTGTGAAGGGAGAGAATAGTGTTAGAGTATATAGTCTAGTACCAAAGACCTATATTATCATACTAGAGCTTGTAGGTAGTAATTGTCAAGTACTAGATATACGTGTTATTGATGGAGACTATGTAGACTCTAGACTATACAATGGTACATTATACCTAGTTACAAGTCTAGGTATAGCAACTTCAGGACTTAAACCATACATACCACGTGTTAATGGTGTAGAGGTTAGTTATGACAAGATACTAGTAGCTAGTAATGAATACCCAGACACCTATAGTATCATCTATGCTCTCAACCTAGATACTATGGAGGATAACGAGACGGTATTTGTACACAACCATGCATCTAGGATCTACATGAGCTATACAAGCATATACCTTATAGGCTATGTAATAGACTACTCATGGCTCTTCAATAGACTGGCTGATATCATTGACAACGAGAGTGTTAAAGAAGTGATCAGGGATATAATGGAGTCTAGTAAACCATTGATTGAAAAGATAGCTATGGTCTATGATATCATAGAGGATTACCTTAGAGAGAAGGGATACACTGTTAGGGTATGGATCAACGATAAACTAGAGACTATCAAAGTCAATGATACAGTAGAGATAGCTATCCTACCATATACTCCATGGAGGGTATCATGGAATACAAGTATACACCGCTTCATATACCAGGGACTCTATATAGAGTATATTGGATCAGTTAGCTTGCCGGGTAGAATACTTGATCCATACTCTATAGATGAATACAATGGTACACTAAGGATAGCACTACACAACGACGATAGTGATGATAACTCATTGTATGTTCTAGACATAGACTCTATGGAGGTAGTAGGCTATGTAACTGGTATTGGAGAGGGTATGGATATATATGCTGCTAGATACATTGGAGACAAAGCCTACCTAGTAACCTACCGTAGAACAGACCCGTTATACGTGATAGACCTTAGTGATCCAGAGAACCCTGTTGTACTAGGTAAACTGGTTATGCCTGGCTATAGTGACTATCTACACCCACTAACTAATACATTGCTTCTCGGTATAGGTGTTGATGATAATGGTTATATCAAGGTACAAGTCTATAACGTAAGTAACCCGCTACAACCAGTGATTGTATCTAGTCTAACACTAGGATCTGGATATACTAGTGTATTGCATGAGTATAAGGCCTTCACTATAAATACTAGAGACAAGTACTTCATAATACCCTACAACGGGTATACAAGGTTTAAGAATAATGGCTTCTACGTTATAGCCTATAGCTTAAATGGTTCACTAACAGTTAAGGGCTTTATAGGGATTGATAGACCTACTAGGAGTGTGTTTATTGAAGACATAGTATACTGTATAGGAAGTAGCTCTGTAGTATCAGTTAATGCTACTACAATGGAGATACTGGATACTATAGAGATAGACTAGAGACTCTATTGTAAAACCATAGTTTTTCTTCCCCAACTGATTGTTTCTATATAGGTTAGTCTCCCTAGTTAGCTGTATAGTTGGTGTTATGGATTCACTGGCTTTTAATTGGTTGTGTATAGTAAATCTTTTTAAGCTGTCTAGTCTATATGTATGTTACTAAACCTCTAGTCTATAGAAGTATATACTGGTATATACGGTACCTACTGGTATATAGGGGTGGTGATAGTGCTGGTATGGCTATTGCTTGGTGGTCTTGCAGCTTTCCTTGTTGCATGGATTAATGGTGCTAATAATGCTGCTAATGCTATTGGTACTGCTGTTGGTAGTCGTGCTCTTGATCTTAGGAAGGCATTGTATCTTACTGCTTTCTTTGACTTTCTCGGTGCTATGCTTTTTGGTAGGTTTGTCTCTAAGACTCTACTCAAGGGTATTGTTGATACTAGTAGTTTTAATGATGCATCAGTTGTTGTATATGGTATGATTGCTGCATTGCTAGCTACTGGTATATGGGTTGTTATAGCTACTTTGTTTAAGATACCTATGAGTATTAGCCAGGCTATTGTTGGTGGTGTAATGGGTTTTGGATTAGCTACTCTTGGTGTAAGTGGTGTTAACTGGGGTAAGATTACAGAGATTATTATTGCATGGCTTATACTACCATTTATGGGTGCTGGTATAGCTCTTGCATTCTACTACACGTTATACAAGAGGCTTATGTATCTAGGTAAAAAGTCTCTACTATTAGCTGGTGATATACTATTGTTTACACTAGTGTTTACAACAGCGTTCTTACTAAACGTAAAGACGTTAAAGACAAGCGATCTAATATGGGCTCTGGAAATTAGTGTTCTAGCATCAATGATCATACTAATAGCCTTCCATGTAGCAGTCTATAAGACAATGCCAGAGGACATAGAAGCTGCTCGTAGACACGTGTTCCGTATACTCTTAATTATCTCAGCTGCAGCAATGGCTTTTAGCCATGGAGCCAATGATGTAGCTAATTCTGCTGGCCCACTAGCTGGTATACTATACGTTATGAACCAGGGTAGTGTACCAGAGAAAGTCACTATACCATTGGAGGCACTAGCATTCTCAGCAACTGGTATAGCTATCGGTATACTAGTATGGGGATACCAGGTTGTAGAGACAATTGGTGAGAAAATAACCGTTCTAAGTATAGAGACTGCATTCATAGCCCAATTCGCTGGTAGCATAGCAGTACTAATCGTGACACGCCTAGGACTACCAGTATCAACAACTGTCTCTATAGTTGGAGCAGTAGCTGGTATAGGCTTTGCACGTGGAGTAAAAGCGGTCAACATAAAAACACTAGCAGTCATAGTCGGAACATGGTTTCTAGCATTCCCAGTAGTAGCAGCTATGTCTATGGGCTTCTACTACTTATTATCAACATTTCCATTCCAGTAACAAATAGCTTTTAGAGCCTACTTGTTTTCTCTCATAATACTTTCGAGGCCTAGTTAATAAGTAAGTATTGATAGTAGTGGCTAATATAACCAATAGTATCTTATATGGTGTGTTAAGTATCTGGTTTATTATATAGTGTCTTGTCTACAGCAGGTCTGTTGTATCCACTATTATTACTGCCATAGCTGCTGTACTAATAAAAATATTGATAGATATGTATTCAATAGAACAATACCAATACTAGCCTTTCTTCTTATATACTACAATGAGTGCACGTATATAATCAGCTGCGTCTTCACAAGCATTAGCTGCTTCCTCTAGATCAACCATTAGGTCGTGGAGTAGTATAGCTAGTGTCAATGGCTTTAGCTTGTCACCATACTCTAGTAGCTTACTACGGTTATCAACATCAATCATATCAGCTGCTTCTTCTAGAGCCTCTACTTCATCAGTTGCTTCTCTAGCCTCTTCATAGTTCCCATCAAGTAGTGCCTTGACAGCATCACATACCCTCTTAGTAGCCTTATACACTTTACTAACCATACGTTCAACACCATCCCTTAGATCAACTGGTAGCTCTAGATACGGTATTATAGTGAATGTACTAGCTGCATCTTTAACGTGATCAGCAATACCCTCTATCCTCTTAATAAGATGGAATAAATCCTCTTTAAACTCTGGATCAATATCTTCTCTCTCAAGGAAATAAATCATCTCTCTACATAGCTCATCAGCACGTTTCTCAGACTCCATAGACTCAGCAAGCTCTCTCCTAGCCTCACCAACACGTAAGTCGTTAAAGTACTTTATAGCAGTACTAAAATGCTCTACAACATCATCTATCTCATCAATATACTTATACATAATCTTACTAAATCTCTTCATAACCTCTTCTTGCTGGATCAATACATACACCCACAACCACATACATCTATACATCTACAATAATAGAGTATGTAGCTACAAGATACTAAAA
>CAYXOO010000103.1:0-5982 GCA_964466845.1 uncultured Desulfurococcaceae archaeon | reverse complement strand
TCATGCTACCATATAAGTCCACATAGAACATGTACTATTAATACTCTGTTGGGAAACTGGTTATGTGCTTTAGCTAATTAATGGAATGAATTAGAGCAGATACTACTATAGGAACACGTGTAAATAGTAGATACAGTATATCTAGGGTTAAGACAAAAACCTTAACAAACCAGTAGAATAAGAGACTATTATGGCGGGGTCTCGCTCCCTAGAGACCCCCGTGTACCGGGGGATCGGTGATAGGGAGTTCCGTTGGGCTGCTTTAACTCTCTTACCATCTATGTTCTCTTGAAGCATTACTTAGTATTATTGCTGAGTACGTTAGACTACATACTTAGCTCATCTATTTGGTGGCTGATAGTTCTTCTGAAATCCTGTCTTCTCATCCTAAACGTGATTATCTACGTTATATCGTCTCCATCCTATTTATAGCCTCCATGGAGTGTTCTAGCCTTTCTATACTAGTAGGGAATAGATTATTTCTTCTAGTGGAGACTGGAGTTTTACTTAATTGGGTGTGGTATTGAGTTTTTGACGCCACTATACTATCTCCTTGTAAACCTCTACCATCAAGTAGCCTATACTTCTTGGTTACATTGTTATTCAATATAGTTATTCAATATACTATTGCTCCAGTAAGCTCAGCTACCAGTGGTAGTTGTGTTATAATCTATGAGCATTCAGCGTAATCCGCGATGTAGTACTTTAATCAACTAAAAAACACTTGGTAATCTAGCATAAGGTATTTGCACCTCTATAGAGATTACTACAACATACAGCATTAGACATTAGATAAAAGTATTAGTAGACGAGTAGCTGGACAAGTACTTGAATCCCCTGTCTTAAGCTTTCTCTCATAGTTATTGTCTTAATAGTTTCATAAAGATTTCACCCACATAGGTAGAGTTAATAGCTCTTTCTTAATCCCTCACACTGCTAGTATAACCATGCGTTAGTTAGAGAAAAATTATCTAATCATCGTTAATAGCGGTATAGGTTAGTGTTTAACTATGCTTTCTTCTTAGCTTTAAATATACTACTATTACTACTACAGTAATTACTAGTAGTAGTATGAGTATGTAAAGCGTATTATCTCCTATACTAGCATTCCTTATACTACTAGTATTACTAGTATTTTGTTGAACACTTTGTTGGTTAGTAGGTGTTTGTTTTGTAATAAATTCTAGTTTTAGGGAAAACAAGCTCCAGTAGGCATCTTCACTACTAGTCTTTGAAACTGAGAAACACAAGTATATATTGTGATCGGTACTTGTTATAAAGATCTTTAGTGTTCTCTCTCCTGAAACCCATGTATAGTTGTACTCGGACAACAAGTCTAGTTTCTTAGTGAAGACAGAGAAAACCATGGGTACATTACCGCTTATATCGGCTTCTCCATAACCTATAGATACAATATAGTTATTGACTAATGTTATAGAGAGTATTCTTTCTCTATAAAGTCCTAGTTGGCTAGGTGTTGATACATTAAACACGTATTTACCGATGACAGCACCATTGTGGTCTACCTTATATAGATAAGAACCTAGTGGTAGATAAGCATAGCCGCTATCATCGAATACTATGTTATTTATAAAGTATGTTTCATTAAATACTATAGTTCTATGGCGGTCTAGACTACTACTAACTATAACCAGTAAACCACTTGATATAACTCTATTGCTCACACCCCCTACTATGTATAGTAGGTGGTTCTTAGGATTAAACTTCAGAGACCATGGAACAACCAATAAGCCTCCTATATCAATCTCTGTCTCTTTAACTATGGAATATGTATCTAACCCGATCTTCTTAACAACGATCTTATCACCTATTCTTAATGGATGAGTAAAAGAGCCTGTTAACAGTGCTACATACAAGTATCTACCATCACTATCTATTAGTGCTGGAACATCGTTTGTATTGTTACTTATAACTATGTCTCTAACAAGCTCTAACTTCTTATTATATACGAGTAGTTTAGATGTAGTCATATTTTCTAGAGCAACCACAACCACATTGTTGTTGACTACGACAAGATCATACAGTACATCTACACCACTTGTTGGATCATACTTTATAGAGCCAATGGCTTCTCCATTCTTTCTATCAAACACCTCTATAAACCCTGCTGAATCAGTATTTGACAAATTGTATCCGGGGGCTATACTAGAAGCTACTACATAAACTCTATCATTAAATATCTTTAGGGAAAAAACCATATCTCTGCCTTTAGAAGGATTTATTGTCTGAGACCATAGTGTATTAAACTCCACCCTTGCATTGTCACTAACACTAGCCTCTATACATAGATAGTTTAGTAGAAGCAGTAGATACAGAAACAAAGCTAAGAATGTTTTATGGGTAATCATTGTCATCACTCTCCAAGTCTGGAAGTATACGAGGGGCTATAAATATTTATATACGAGGGGCTATACGATGAGAGCCCTCTCACTTGTATCAGTAGTAATTTTCCCTATCTATACTAATCCAGCCAGCTATAAGCTATAGCATCAACTATAATGGATCTAAACTAGCCGTGAACCAGGGAGCAATGCTAAATCTGCAGTATGTTACAACACTATATGTAGACTACTGGCAAAAGTCTCCATATGGTAGGTTCTACGTAATAGCTGACGTATATAGACTTATTGAGACTGATCCTAACTACGAATGGTTCTTCTACAAAGTAGATATATATCATGTTCCAGGAACAGTAGCTTATGGTAGCTGGTGGAGACTAGATTATGCATGGGCAAAGTTTATACTATTTAACGGTGGAGTATATAGATGGTTCGTTGATAGAGGGCCAGACTACCAAGTTGGTGCATCAGCGGTTGTTTGGCTTGAGGTATGGCCGCCTTATCAGCCCCGGGGTTACTGGATATACGACTACATAGCTGAGCCACCCTATGTTACATGGACTGATACAAGCAATATGGCTAATCACAGAGTTAGCTATGAGCACGACATAGATCCGGCATCTGTCTATGGCTACAACACTTACGTTGCTTCACCAGGGTTTGTAGTGAAGGCTAAAACCTATACTAGTGGCGGAACAGCCTGCTCCTATGTTGATGGATACATTAAGACAAGATTTGTATTCTTCTTCATAATACCATGGTACTCATACACATCGCCAGACGTACTAAGATATCTAGACGTATGCTACCCGTAGCAAAACCATACTATAAAGAAGTTTAAATCAGTATTTTTTATATAAAAATAAACATATCTTTATAAGACACATAGTATATGCTTAAGTGGGGGTGTAACAGCTTGATTCAAAAACATTTATGTCTCACACTAGTCTTGATACTGATAAGTGTAGTCGCTATAGCAGTATCAAGCGATAACTATTATACACACACCATAAGTGCATGTGCTCAACCACTGGATGTTCCTACAAATAATACTGAAAATAATACTAAAAGAACTTTTGAAATTTTTGGCACTGCAGAGTATGAATGGATTAATTTTTCAGCAATAAGGATTACTTGGAAGTTCATCATATGGGATAAAGAGACGCATGAACCACTTGGTAGTAATGTAGTCTTTAGACTATATGTCATAATAGATAATGAAACAGTATTTCTATATGAAGAAAACTTAACTGAAACAAATATCTCAATTACACACATATTCATACACTACGACTACTTAAGACCTTTCTGCTTCAATGAATCAATCGAAATATATGACCCGTCAAACACTTATGCAAGCATTAAATCACCTCCTCGCAAATACTGCATCCATCCTAACCGAGAACTATTTCCAACAAATGAACCCTCTCTATCAATACTCCTATTAGCATCTCTCTTAATACTACTGCTTCAAAGAATATTAAAGGGTGTGAAGAATTGAGTGTTACTATCTAGACCCATTATTCATTAAACGTATTAATATACGCTACACCATTAGCCATCCTTTTTAAGTAAGACTTTCATCTAGCATGTGTGCTTAGTACTAGTGTATTATATGCCTTCACTATTAGTGCTATATTTGGTGTACTACGCCAAATAAACTATAGATTACTGATATACTATCTGTTATTGTTTAGATCTTATGAGGTTATCTAATTTCTAGTTTGGTACTAAAACAGCTGTATGTTGGTTAATTCTTCTAAAACGACTTAAATGGCTTACTGTTTATTTCTGTGTTCACTACATAGTGTTTTTAGGGGGTTAGATGTTTTGGTTAGTGTGGTGTTGTGTTTTGAGTAGGGATATTATTGAGGAGATTATTGAGAGTAGGTTTAGTAGGGTTCATAGGATATTTGTTGATCGAGAGAAGCTTCATCCCGACTATATACCGGATAGACTACCTCATAGAGAGGAGGAGATTAAGAGGATTGCATCTATACTTGCTGATGGATTGCTTGGTAGAAAGCCTAGTAATATACTGATCTATGGGTTAACCGGTACTGGTAAGACAGCAGTTACACTGTTTGTTCTTAGGAGACTAGTTGATAGAGCTAGGAGGGATAGAGTGAGGTTTGACTATGCATATATTAATACAAGGAAAGTTGATACAGAGTACCGGGTTTTAGCTGAGATAGCTCGTAGCCTAGGATTGAGGATACCATATACGGGGATTGCTAAAGCAGAAGTCTATAGGAGGTATAGGGAAGCACTAGATGAATGGAGTGGTGTACACGTAATAGTACTTGATGAGATAGACTATTATGTTAGGAAGCATGGTGATGACCTACTCTATAGGCTACTAAGGATAAACGAGGAGCTAGAGAACGGTAAAGCATCACTTATTGGTATAACTAATGATGTAAACTTTGTAGAAAACCTTGATCCCAGGGTAAGGAGTAGTCTTGGAGAAGTAGAGATAGTATTCCCACCATATAATGCTGAACAACTAGAGGATATACTATGGGAGCGTGCAAAGAAGGCTTTCAACCCAAACGCTATAGGGTTAGAGGTCATAAAATACTGTGCAGCACTAGCAGCTCGTGAACATGGTGATGCCCGTAGAGCACTTGATCTACTACGTGTTGCTGGTGAGATAGCTGAGAGAGAAGATGCTGTCAAGGTTACTATCAAGCATGTTAAGAAGGCTGCTCTGGAGATAGAGTATGGACGTATACACCGTGTTGTATCTACACTACCGCTACATGCTCGTCTTGTCCTAAAGACTATAATAGGTCTTGTGAAGACAAAAGGGTCTACAATAACTGGTGAGGTATACAACCACTACTCTAGACTAGCTAAGAGACTAGGCTATGAGCCATTGACACAGAGGCGTGTGAGTGAGATAATTAGTGAGCTTGATATGCTTGGTATAGTGAATGCTGTTGTTGTTAGTCGTGGACGGTATGGTAAGACAAAGATTGTTAGAGTAGAGAAGACCATACTAGATGCTATAGAGGAGATACTAGACAAGTCTCTAGAGGAGTAGGGCTGGGTCTTGAGAGTGATAGCTGTTGATGATGGGTACTTCCCTGTAGAGTATAAGGGGTGTAGAGGGTATACTGTACTACTAGCTATTAGATACATTGTTGAGAGACACTCTGTAGAGGGTATAGCTTATACGTATATACTAGTTGATGGAGTAGATGCTACAGAGAAAGCATGTCGTCTCATAGAGGCTTTGTCGAGTAGAGACGTAGACACAGTTATACTAGATGGTGTAACGTATGCAGGGTTCAACTATATAGACCCATATACACTCTACAAGACAGTAGGTATACCAGTAATAGTCTTCTATAGACACGCACTAGACATAAGTAGGATAAGGAATGCATTATACAAGAACTTTAGAGATGCAGAGGAGAGATACCGTGTTATAGAGAAGACACTAGAGAATAGATGCACATTTACAACAAAATGGGGAATATACAGTTACACACCAGTAGGTATACCAGTTGACAAAGCTAGAGACATACTATATAAGACACAGTTATACTCACCAGAACCAGAACCACTAAGAATAGCTGATAAACTAGCCTCTCTAACAGCTAGGAAACTACATTGT
>CAYXOO010000102.1:0-6044 GCA_964466845.1 uncultured Desulfurococcaceae archaeon | reverse complement strand
CTTCTCTTCTAGGCTTATAAGTCCTGCTCTTGGTATTCCTATTGACTTTATTCTCTCAACTGCTCTAACTGCTTCACTCCTAGTTATCCTCCCTGTTTTAAACTCATATCCAATAACTGGTTTCCCAGTCCTCTTATCAAGCAGTACTATGTCTATATCTCCAACTCCATGTGGTAATATTGTATAAGCTCTCTTATACCCATAGGTTCTAGCTAGTAGTTCTCCTAGGAAGAACTGCAACTCTATAGAATACACTTCTAGTATATCTTCTCTACTTGGTGTTATACCCGAATCAACAATGTCTAATACACTATACAGTAAAGCTGTTAATGGTGAACGATGATGATAATAGACTCTAGCACCACGTGTCTTCCACAAAGGGATCTTCTCAACAAGACCTATAGATACAAGCTGGTTTAGCAACCCAGTTACAATTCCGGGGTTATAGCTCTCTATAAGTCTATGCTCATATAGCTTCTGTGCTAGAGATTGTGAAGACCAGTATCCTTTAGCAAGTAGATACAATACTGTATCATATAGCCTTGTAAGCTTCCTGTCCTCAAGATGGAATACTTCACCAATAAGACCTCTAGCACTACTTGCTAGTAATGTAGAGTACGTAGCTATCGTATCAACAGGATCGCCAGATGGTTCTAAGAGACCAAGAATCCATGGATCACGTGCTACCACACTCCACTTAATAGCATCTACTGGATCAAGAATTTTAGCTAGACTAGTGATTACATCACCAGGGGATATAAGATCTACACGTAATGGAATAAACAAGCCTAGTAAAGGACTATTCTTATCAAAAACACTACCAACTATACCAAGACTCGATCCACAGAGAATAAGCCTCCCACCAATGCCGTGGAGAAAAGCTATCCTATCCCAGTAAACACGATCCATTCTCTGAAACTCATCAATAATAAATAAACCACCATTTCTAAGCACCTTCTCACCAAGACCTATACACTCATCTATAGATACAACCCTTGAGCCATATCCATCATAGACTAGACAATCACCACTATAAGACACAATAGCATACAAGCTATAGTCAAGTCTCTTCAACATAAACGTCTTACCAACCTTTCTCCTACCATAAACAAGTACCCAACCACTATAGCCCCTAAGGAAAACCTCCTCCCAACGATCTATAACCACCAAAATATTCCCACCAGAATATACAGTACAGAATACAAAGGTTATAAACATACATGCAGATATGCAGAAACCAGTAGCAACACAGAGATAATATATAGCCAGTAAGCTATAAACACAGTCTAGTATAGACAAAACAGTATACCACAAGCTATGTCGTGGGAGAATGGTATGGATAGAGTTATCCGAGCTATATACATAAGGTGGAGTCTTAAAGCCTTTAGAAGAGCTTGATCTAGATGATAGAGCTATTGTTAAGATTGTTGCGAGGAGAGTCCTTAACGCTAGGAGACCGCTCGGTAAATACTATGTAAACGGGCTTTCAAGAGATAAATATATTTTAATAGATGATATCTATAATAGTAAATTGAGAACTATAAATGATTGTTAGCAGCAATTCTAGTAACTTATGTTTATTTTAATTAATAACATGTCTCCTTAGTTATAATAAATTCTATGTTTAGGAATCATTAGTTAAAGAACGGGAGAACTTAGTTTGTTTAATATCTCTTATATATAACTGTCTAATGTTTTCTAAAGGTATTTGTGTTAAGTAGGTTTGTCCATTTAATTCGGTCTCCATAATGATCTCATTCTTGTACACGTCAATGATAGAACCCTCAATAATATCTACATCTTTAGTCTTAACACGTATACAGATTATGTCTTTAAGGATTCTAATTAAGGGTTTCTTAATTTCTTTAAACTCTACCCTTGTAAAGTCTGTAAATGGTATTCTTATTATTGATAAAGTAAGATATAGAGCTGGTATAGTTATTAAGAGGTGAAGAGATAAAAATGCTATGAAGAAGCTAATGAGTGTAGCAGTTTCACTTGATCTTAATTGAGAGAATATTATATTGAAGTACTTGACTAAACATAAATCTAAATGGACTAATATACAATCTATTATTATTAAAGTTATAATATAAAGTGACTTTTCATAATATAGTTTAGTAAATGTATTAACTATACTCTCTTCTCCATCATTACTAGTTGAAGCTTTCTTAATAGCTCTAGATAACTCAGTAGAATGTATATAGACTAATAATAAGCTACAAATGAATGGAATTAATTGTAATGATATAAATGTTGGAGAAAATACCTTCATTTGACTTCCTCTAGCGTCCAAAATAGCAGAGATAGAGAATAAGCATAAAGGACTAGTAATAGTATGTGTACTATGATATTTACAGCTTTAAACCTCTGAGTACCTATTAGTTCAAGTTTTTCCTCTACAATACTGGTTAGTCTATCCTTTAGTTCTCTTAAAGACTTAGAAGCATTACCTATTCTTAAGAGACCAAGATGTTTAAGAAAGAAATCTATCTTTTTACTAACATATCTCTTAATAGTGTCCTTTATTGAAGATTTCATTACTCTGGAGTCTATGTATGCTATTATGTAGAGGGGTGCTATAGGAAATATAAAGAACATAGGTATACCTATCTGTTATAATAACAAATAAAGCTATTACTAGTAACAACATAGTACCTAATACAGCACTTATTGGTTCCACAGCAACTGTCTCTAAATATCGTGGTATAGCTATAATTGTTATAGCTATATTAATTATGGTAAGAAGTAAAGCTAGAATCTTTCTTAACTGATCAATTATATTCAAAAGTACTTGTCTAGTTTTTCTAAGCACGTCCAACACCAAATATTAATAGTGGTTTACTCCTAAGCATCCCCTAGTATAATAGGTATAGCTTATATAGTGTGTTTAATGCTTATGGGGATAATGGTTATCTCCCTTAATACTATATAGTTTCTAATCGGTGGTATAAACGGTGTTTTACCTGTACTGGTTTTCTAGTAGTGGTGAGGAGTGTTTTGTAGAGCTTTTATCTAGTAGAGAGTATTTTCTTGGTAGACTACCTGATAAGCTATTGAGGGATCTTTTGGAGAGTGGTTCTATTGTTAGAGTTGGTGGTGGTGTTAAAGCTATTGACAGTAGTCTACAGTGGTCTTTCCTTGTTAACGAGTTGTTTCTCTATGATCGTTTGGGTGGTAGAGCGTATGCTACTGGATTGTATAGTGGTTTTCGTAGGAGAGCTAGTAGGTTTAATACATTGATTAGGGTACTAAGTGGTGTTGTAGAAATAGTTGATCACGGGTTTGATGGATGTGGCTCTAGCTATGGTACTATAGTTAATGGGGAGTTATTAAGAGCTAGTAGTAAGAGAGTATTGTCTGCATGGATAAGTGTTGGTGAGAGAATATTCTATATAGCTATAGACTATAATGGTAGACCAGTTATACTACTAGACCCCAGTAAACCAAGCATTATACCAGATAACCTAATCCACTTGTTTAGAGAAACACTAGTACTTAGAAACACTAGGCCAAACATCTATAGGGGATACCAGTCTATAGAGTTTGATAGTAGGAGAGCTGTAGAAGTTGGAGTAATGAGTATTGGTGATAAAGGCTCTATATTTTTCTCTGGATCAATACATTATAAAACACTTGTTTATGAGAAAATACTCCGTCTACTATATGAAGTACTAGACACTCTACACAAGGCTAGAGAACAAGGTGATAAGAGTTTATTGGAACAAGCATGTACTATGCTAAGATACCTACTAACAATAGATAGCTATCGTAGTGTTCTAGAGGGACTAAGAGAGGTAGCTAGACATGTTAGAGATATTGAGGCTCTACTAGTTGTTGCTGGATCAATGAGTATTGAGAGTGTGGTAGATGTTTTAGATAGGAATATTAGAGCTATAACGAGCATCATTAAAGAAGCTAGTAGAGATATACTAGCCTAACTCTTCTTCTATAAACCTACGTAGTCTTCTTCTAACCTCTCTAACAGATATACGTTTATCAACATCCTTTACCAAACACTCCATTACAATATCTGATAGCTCTCTAGGTATGTCATTGTATATATTGTGTGGTGGTTTAGGACTATACTCTAGTATATTCCTCTCTATTTCAAGTATAGAGCCATGCATAAATGGGTGTCTACCAGTCAATACCTCATAAAACACTATACCATACTCAAAAGAATCTGTCTCACTACGTATACTCCCATATCTTGGATCAAGTATTTCTGGTGCTGTATAAGCTAGTGTAAAACCCGGTAATCTACTAGTATATGCTTCAATATAAGTCCTAGCCTGCCCCCAATCACTAACCTTTGGTACACCATCTCTAGTAAACAATATGTTCTCAGGCTTAAGATCTAGATGGAAAACACCCATGTCGTGGGCATAGGCTAATGCATCAGCAACACTATACATTATCTCTACAGCTTCTCTCCAACCCAGTCTACCAGTCTTTATCCTATCTCTAAGACTACCACCCTCCATATAATCCATAGCAATCCATGGATAAGGCTGTCCGCCATAGTCTTTAACCAAAAGTATATTCTTGTGGCCAGGTATACTTAGTCTCCTTGTCTTCTCAATCTCATTCTCAAATACACTCATTATCTTCTCTAAAGCTCTCCTATCAAATGCAACAGTCTTTGAACCAAGGATCTCTTGAAAATAGATCTTTACAACAGTGTCTGGTCTATCGCTACACAAGTATACACTAGCATAACCACCTCTACCAATAAGCCTACCTGGAGTACAAATAATTGGTTTCTCAGAGAATGGCTTACTAGGCTTCTCCTCTACACCAGCTTGCTCTATACTAGTAGCTGCTGGTAATTCTATAGATGGTGGTTCAATAACAGGCTTAGATATAACTATTGGTTTCTCAATCATCTCACTTATCTGTCTTATAAAAGACTCAAACCTCCTAGCATCACTACTAGCTCTATAAACTATATCTGTAAACCCATAGGTTTCAGCATCTCTAATAACACCCTCTAGTATAGTCAAGACACTCTCATACCTAGTCTTAGCTAGATAAAGATCTCCCCTATCATAATACTCTCTAGCTGTACGACTCTCCAAAACAGCATTCAAGTACTCAACTAAAAGATTCTCTCTAACATAATCCCTATATACTTTATCAATAACATCTCTAAGCCTATACAACCCATATCTCTTATGATAATCTCTAGCCTCTTCTATAGCCTCTAATGCTTCACCTAGATACCTCCTAGCATTAACAAGATCCTCTTTCTCTCTATAACTAGCTGTCTCTTCTAGCAAGACCCTAGCTTTAGATAACAAACAGTTAACATGGGCTACATGGAGCTTAACTTGTGCTTCTAGAATCTTTTTAACTATACTATCTAGTCTATACCTCCTAGCTATCTCTAGACACTTATTAAGCTTCTCTAAAGCCTCATCATACTTCTCTAATGCACTACTCCATTTCCTCTCATTAACCAACCTATTACCTTCTCTAACAATACTATTAACAACCATGATCTCATCACTAAGACGTTTAGCCCAATAAGCCTTAACAGTATTATCAATACTCTCTCTAACAACAACCATGTGTTTATCAATAAGACTAGAATCAACACCAGTCTTCACAGAAATACTCTTAGCATACCTTAGAAGACCCAAAGCACTACCAAGACACCTAAGAGAACCAGCATAATCACCACGCTCAAATAATTCTCTAGCCTTCTTCTCAAAACCAAAAGCTCTAGCAACCAAATAGTCAATAGAAGGACTAAGATCAATCCAAGCAGACTCAATAAGCTCCAAAACCTCCCCAATCCTACCAATACCCTCCCAACCCTTAATAGAACCAAGGATCTCCCTAGCCTTCCCAAGCTTAGAAACACCCTCTCCACGAGTAACAACAGGAAATCTACGTTTCTCAATCCTCTCAATAGCTCTAGATAAACCACTAACACATTCTCTAACAAGAGGAATATATTCTCTAAGAAACCTTATAGCCTCTAATATCTTCACATAATCTTGTTATTACTCTATGTAATATTGTTGCACCCAGCTGGG
>CAYXOO010000101.1:0-6156 GCA_964466845.1 uncultured Desulfurococcaceae archaeon | reverse complement strand
ATATAGACTACTACTTCAGCAATATTAGTTACGATGACAAGCCCTAGGAAGTACTTGATAGTAGTTACTATAAGTAGTATAGCAGCTATAACTCCTAACCCACTCCCTAGAGATACGTTGAAGTACTCTGTAAGGCTACTATAGAACCTATAGACTAGATACATCATAAGAAGTGTTACAATGAATACAAACGCTAGTACCTCTAACGCATATTTTACATAATCCATGTTTCCATAGAAGAACCCGTAAGTAGCATAGTACACCACAATAGCTAGCCCAATAATCCTAAACACTACTAACACAGACAGCCTATACGGTAATGCAATAAGCTTCCTCAGTGGATATGGTCTCTTCCCTCTAGGAAAAACTGTTTCAAGCAAGCCAAGCCTCCATAGTATAAACAAGTAAGACCTAACAGCATAAACCATAGACAACATAAACCTCACTAGATAAACCATACCAATAGCCTCAACAACGCATAGGACATACAGTGTAGACAAAACCGCTTCTGCGGAATACACTCTAACCTCTTCAACACTTGTAAAACTAGATGATATAAAAACTATAGTAGCACCAAGGGCAATCATAGCGATAACGTTAGCTATAAAAACAATTATTAAAGCAGTCAAATAAGTAAAGCCACGATCACAGGCCCGGAGACACCTAGACTCTGTATCAGCATACAAATCCTCTATACTAACCCTATCCTCTAAACCCAATACAATACACCATAATAAACCAACTACAACGAGTATACAGAAGATAGTCTTACCTGGTAAAGAGATATAAAGTTGATGATGGAGTACTAGTTACAACAGATAAACCATAGGGGTACTGGGAGAGGAGACCCACCGCCCCCGTCGGTGGGTCATTGGGTTGCTGTATTCTTACCGGGGTTTTAGCAGAGACTCTGTCCCCGGTATTTCTCTAGTCTTACCCCTCAGCTCCTCTCCCAGTCCATTTATTATACTTTCTTTGTATGGTTTTTAAGTTTTTGGCTTAAGTAATAGATTATGTTTTTCTCTCTACAACTCTATTCACATATACCAGATAATGGATTATGGATTAAATAGGTGTACAACTAAATTACTATATAGTAGGGTGTGGTGTCGCTAGAGAGGTACTAGGCACGGTGTCTTGTATGAGTAATGGGTGTATTATTGCTTTATTCGGCTACGACCCAAGAGTACAGCCTGGTTTAAGACTATTCAGTTATGGTTTATTAAATACTGTTAAAACCTATGGGTTTAAGAATATAGTGTTGCTCCTACATAAGTCGTTAGCTGAAGAAAGGAGTAGGCTTAGGAACAATATTCTAGAGCTTATGAGAAGGAATGGTATAGTGGTTGTAACGGTAGAGCTCCATAAGGGGTGTCTAGAAGTCTACAGTAAGGATGATAGAGAGACTATAAAGAATCTAACCATGGAGATGCTTGGAAGATATAATGAGATAATCTATTACATTGGCTGTTTTGATATAATGGTTCCTCTCCTAGTATGCATAGCTATAAATGAGGTTGTTAGGTATAATCTAGAGGTAAGGAAACGGATACACATAGTATCTACTAAATGGACTAACCCTACAGTATTGTTCAGGGGATACCATGGCATACCATTGTTTTTAACAAGATTTATAATATTCTATGGTGAACCACCTAGACTAGATAGTGGAGAGAGGAAGAGGACTATACTAAGAGTTGATAGGAGGAAGAGGTTTCAAGAGAAGATAACCGATACATTTAGGGTTATAGCAGAGTGTATAGATGGATTCTGCTATTCAAAGATAGGTGCTGAAGAAGCATGTAGTTGTAACCCACTTAGGATACTATATAGGGTTGATAACGAGGAAAAACCACTCCTCTTCATAGCCGATCCATGTGATCCCTCTAACGTTGTAGAAGCTATTCATGCAGACATCTTTGGTAAGAACAGGGTTGACGAGATAGCAGATATAGTTAGAAACAGTGTATCATGGTCTGGTAGGAATCTTCCTTCTAACAAGGAGAAAGCTAGACTTATACATAGATCTATTGAAGAAGCTGTTATTGCTGTTAAAGAGATAGAGTTCTTTACTAGTTTGAAACCACTTATCGTAAACGATATAGCTGGTGTTAGTCGTGGTGAAGAACTTAGAGAGTTTAGACTATATAGTGCTTTAAGAGAGCTACTCTATAGCTACAAACTCGAGCCAAGAATTACCAGTATACTTATTGATACATCAGTTTTGTATAGGGGCTTCTACCTAGAACTACTGCGTCTACGACAAAGTGGTGTTATGGAACAAGTTGTTATACCAGAGATAGCTGTGTTGGAAGTCTATAGCAACCTTGGTGAAAACGCTAAGTATATCCCACATGGTAGGAACCCTATGCACATATACACAAGACTTGTTGCTGAGCTAATTGAACAAATTACTAACGAAGGCTATGCACATGTAGAAGAAACACCAAGCTATGGTACATGTGAATCAATACTTGCATGGCTTGCCCAGAAGACAAAGTCTGGCTATATACTAATCACATGTGATAGAGGAGCCTTTAGGCTATGGAATGAAATGAGGTTGTGTAGAAGTGATAGACATGTATGTATACTAGCTAGTAATAGTAAGTATAAACTAGATAGGTCAAGCCCTATAGAGCCATACTTTATACTATCACTATTCCTTACAGTACTTGCTGAACTAACAAGGGATCATGGTATAGAGCTGTATATTGAAAAAGGATATTCGGGTAGAACTGTTAGCCTCCAACACAAATGATGTCTCTAAGCTTTTCTTCATACAACTGCCTAAGCATATCACCCTGATCAACGATAAACTTTAGAGCTTCTATAAACTCGTCAATCTCCTCCCGAGTATTGTAGATGTAGTAGCTTGCACGTACAGTACCATTGATTCCAAGGCGGTAGTGCAGTGGGTGTGCACAATGCATACCAGTACGTACAGCTATACCATATAGCTCGTCAAGAGCTTTACCAACAACATGGTGGTGCAACCCCTTTATATTAAACGATACAACACCTCCACGTACACTAGAGTCTAGTGGACCATAAATAGTTATTACATCACCTAGTTCCTCAGTGATCCTCTTAAGAGTATATTCTACCAACTCCTTTTCATGCATCCTAACATTCTCCATACCAATCTTCATAAGATAACGAGCTGCTTCAGCTAACCCTATACCACCAGCTATATTGGGAGTACCAGCTTCAAACCTCCACGGGAGATCATGCCATTCAACACTATCCAGTGTTACATCCTTAATAGTATCACCACCTACTTTGAAAGGCATCATCTCCTCCAATAGATCCCTACGTCCCCATAGTACACCAGTACCTGTTGGGCCAAGCATTTTGTGTCCACTAAAAGCTAGGAAGTCTATCCCTAGATCCCTTACATCTGTGGGCATATGTGGTACACTCTGTGCTCCATCAGCAACAGCTATTGCTCCAACCTCATGTGCTATCTTAACAATACGTTTAACATCATTTATTGTACCAAGCACATTACTCATTACTGGGAATGCTATTACACGTGTACGTTCTGTTACTAGCTCCTCGTATTGCTCGTACTTTAGCAGTCCATCATCTGTTATATCAACGTATTTAATCTTTAGCTTCTTTAGTATAGCAAGATTTCTCCATGGAAGCATATTGCTATGGTGATCCATAACAGTAAGTATTATCTCATCACCTTCTCTAAGGTTGGGGAAACCCCATGCATAAACCAGTATGTTCATAGCATCAGTAGTGTTGTTACAGAATATTACTTCCTCCCAACTCCATGCATTAATAAACCTTGCTATAACAGCATGTGCTTCCTCATACAACTCACTAGCTTCCTGACTAAGAGTATGGAGACCACGATGGATATTAGCATTGTGCTTGGTATAAAACTCTACAATAGCATTTATAACCTGTATAGGCTTATGAGTAGTAGCTGCATTATCAAAGTATATGAGTCTACGTCCACTAATCCTACGCTCAAGTATTGGGAAATCCTTACGGATCTCATATGGGTCAAACAAAGCCTAAACCACCACTCTAACACTATAGTTTTAGGGGATATAAAGCATATCAACAACAACTATCGTGGTAAAGAAGAGGATATAGAGGAGAAAAACCTTTTTAGCTATCTAGTTTAGCTATACAATGTCTTCTTACGTTCTAGGAACAATAGTGTTGATACTAGTGCTATAGCTATTACTACTAGTGATACCCATCTTGGCTCTGGTATTGGTGGTGTATTATCTACATAGTAGAACTTTGTCTCACAGCCCTTGTTACCAGCTGTGTCGTAAGCTACTACTGTTACATTGTATTTACCATCTGGATACTCTGTTGTATTCCATTGATAGCTTATACTAGCTTCTTGTACACCATTGTATGTCTCATTGTTTAGATCGTATGCTGTAGCATTAATCCATACAACATCTGATACAAGAGTTGTTGCTGGTGAAGTAATGTCTACATCTGGATCTATAGCATCTAGTGTATAGTAGTAGATTGTTGTATTACTATTACCTGCTTCATCATAAGCTACTAGTCTAGCTTCTACCAGTGATCCATCTGGATAGCTGCTTAAATCAATAGATATACTCTGTACACCAGCATCCGTAGTGTTATAGACTAGTGTATCGTTTATATAGAGCTCGCATAATTGAATGCTAGATTATCACCTACATCAATTGTCATGGTAAGACTCCTAGGGATAAGGCTGTTGTTAGTTGGTGAAGCTATTGTAGAATATGGTGGTGTATTATCTACCTTAACATAGACTACATCACTACCAGTAAATCCGTCTTCATCAATAAGCACTGCTTCTACCTCAACATTGCTTCCATCACTATACCCTGTTGTATCTAGGTAGAAAGTGTTATAGCCTACAGCACCTTCACCATAATAAATCTTCTTTAATTCACCATTGACATATACCTCTAGTCTATCAGGGTTGTTATCACTACTATAGATCTCTACTGGATAAGCGGAGCCAGATACCCATGTGTAGTTGCTTGGCGATGTTATCTGTACTGTTGGGTGTACATTAGATACTCTATAGTAGTAGATTGTCTCATTAACGTTTCCAGCATGGTCTACAGTTAGTAGTGTAACCTTGTGTACACCATCCTCTACAGTTGATGTATCCCATGCATAGCTAGTATTAGTACCATAGACTACAGCTTCAAGTCTATCATCAACAAGTATTATTGATGTATAAACACCCATGTTATCACCACCAGTAATGTTTATATCAACAAGGCCGTAGAGGATGCTATTATTAGCTGGAGCCTCTATATAGCCCCATGGAGCAATTGTTTCTCTAGTGATAGGTTGGCTAGAGTATGGCTGGTAGTCTATATTGTTGCCAGAAAGGCTTTCATTACCTGGATCAAGTATCTCCTCTGGATCAATCCAGTCAGCTAACCCGAGATCCTCTAATAGCTCTGGCCCACTAGTTGATCCCCAGTAGTTGTTTGTAGCATTAACATAGCCTTCTGCATAGACTCCAAGCCTACCATTACTTGTTATGTTGGAGTAGTGTATTTCTACAACTGAGTTAGAGTCAACACTTACTCCATCATACTTTGTTGACGATACATTACCATTCCCACTGATCTCTAGGTAATAGCCTTTTACATGGTTTGGATTAGTCGATGAAGCCTTTATACCCTCAAACCCGTTATCATGGATCAATGTGTTTGACAGTAGTATATCTGATGAGGAGGTATATATACCTGTTTTTTAACACCCTCTATAGTTGTGTTGAGTATTAGTACATGGTTTGTTGATGAGAACTTTATACCCTCGTTTGTTGATGTATAGTATATAGACATTACTGTTGTACCTACAATGTATACGTGCTCACTATACTGGATCAATACTCCAGTAGTATAGAGTCAAAAACCTCTATTGAAGCATTGTAGCTTGTTAGTGATGATGTGTATAGTGTCATACTATATAGTCTAGCAGTACCCTTATGTGTAGCATTACCTTCTACATACAGGCCTCCATCAACGCCTGGGCCTAGATTATATAAGTAGCTATCATGGCCAAGTAGTTCACCACCTTCTTCAACGTATAACGTGTAGGTGTATGCTATACTAGACCTTATGGTACTGTTATCAAGTATCCATAGTACACCACCTGGTCTGACATATA
>CAYXOO010000100.1:0-6304 GCA_964466845.1 uncultured Desulfurococcaceae archaeon | reverse complement strand
TGGTGTACCTCGGTATGGTTTGAAGCCACTAATGTATATACGGTCTACACCTAGTCTTAGTAGCATCCAACTAGTCTCTAGTACATCCTTGTCAGTCTCACCACTACATCCATAGACAAACTGTGTATCAACACCACTAGATAAGTATCCAATGCCTCTCCTCCTTCTAAAGAATCTCTTGAGGCGTGTAAGCCATTCTAGTCTCTTAACAATATCTTGTAGCCAATCACCCTTACTAGGAGCTATCTCTGGGAAATACTGTCTTGGAGCCTCCACGTTAAGCCCGACACGATCAGCTAGTACTGCTGCATGGTATAACAAGTCCTTAGAAACACCAGGCATAAGCCTTAGATGAATATAGCCTCTGTAGCCCATCCTCCTAAGCTTCTCAACAACCTCTAACTCCTCCTCAACAACACGATCCGGGTCACTATAAAGACTACTTGTCAGAAACAATCCATTAACACGTCTACCCCTATAAGCATCTAGGAAAACCCTTACTAGTTCATCTGGCTCCCATTTAATACGTTTAACACGTGTATACCTTGATACTGGACAGTATCTACAATCCATTCTACAAGCCGATGACAATAGTGTCTTAAAAAGACAATAGCCTCTACCGCGATACAATGGTACACGATCCATGTCCAAGCCAGCATACACTTTAAGCACACTATACTCGTTAACCAAGACCCAGTCTAACCCATGTATGTTGCTTCTCTACTAATAGACACTACCTATATAAACTGGTTTAAATCAATAAACACTATCACCCCTTATAAGCAATGTTTAGAACAACATTATTAAAGCTTAGACAACTATATCTATAGTATGGTGGTGGGTTCTTGTTTAAGCGTATACTAGTTGCTTATGATGGAAGTAGTTTTTCTTGGAAAGCACTAGAGTATGCATGTAGACTAGCTAGTGATACCAAAGGTATTGTTAAAGCACTATACGTTGTTGATGCATCACGTGCTCGTGTTGTAGTGTCTGGTATATTGTTTATTAGAGAAGATGAGATGAGACAAGCTGGTGAGAAGCTACTAGAGGAGGCTAGGAAGAAGATTTTGGAGAAACACGATGTTGAGATAGAGACATGTGTACGTGTTGGACACCCAGTAGAAGAGATACTAGAGGAGGCAAGGGAGTGGAAAGCAGATCTTATAGTTGTTGGTGCTCGTGGTACTGGTGGTTTCCGGGAGCTAATACTTGGTAGTGTAGCTGAATCACTAGTAAGATACTCTCCAATACCAGTACTAGTTGTTAGGTAGATAAGCAATTATAACATGGTTTTTCTCTCTACAACCCATCTCTTAAGCCTCACATACTCCTCTAGTTTAGACAATAACTCCTCATATGATCTCAACCCCTTATCTGTCAATTGTACTAGAGTCCTTGGCTCAAAAGGTGTTAATATCTTTCTTGTAGATACATAGCCCTTGCTAGATAATGCTCTAATATGTGTATCCAGTGGGCCCCATGGTATACCTGTTGCTTTCTGTAGATCAGACATTGTCTTTGGGCCTAGCATGTAGAGTATACTAGCTATAGGAATCTACGTGGATTCATAAGCAGTGGATCAAGGTCTCTTGGTAAGCCATTGTATTGATTCATTGTCGATCCTCTACTCTTCTACTCTAAATGCAGCAAGAGCCTTATACATAGCATGTACTGCTGCTGTATATGATAGTATTGTGAATCCTAGTGCTAGATACCATCCACTACTATAGCCTAGTATTGCTATAGCTAATGGTATTGGTGATGATACTGTTATTGATAAGCCTGTATAGAGGTATGGTCTAGACTTTACAAGGCCAGGGTTTAGTTTATCAATAACCCTCTCAAATAACAAGTGGGCTAGCAGTAGTCCTACACCTAGTGATGGATACCATATAACATTAGCTATCTCATCAATAATCTTAACCCCTAGATTATCTAGTAGTTGTAGTATTACTGAATACGATATAATGAATGGTGTTACAAAAGCTACTATGAATCTCTCAGAAACCCTATCTGGTACCTTATAGCCTGGGGTAATCGGTGGTGTTACACGGTATGCTATGTATATACATATCACTGCTAGTATGAATGCACCAATACCTGCTAGAACCCATGTTATAAAGTTATCTGGTAGTGAAGCTACTACAAGCCAGTACCCAGTATATAGTCCTCCAAAAACCATGAATATTATAGACATATGTAGATTGTATAGAAAAACCCTAGTTTTCCTAACAACACTAACTAGTTCTTCTACAGCCATCTCCCCTCAAGCCTCCAGTAGAATATATCGTATAAAAGACTTATTAATTGGCTAGAAACTCTTAGATTAAGAGATTTAACAAGTAAGCCTTCCTCCATTAACACCTATTACTTGTCCTGTTATAAACCTAGAAGCTGGTGTTGCTAGGAAGTATACTGTCTCAGCTATGTCTTCTGGTCTAGCAATGTCTTTTAGTGGGTGTAGTTCTGCTACTCTCCTCCTCTTCTCTGGTGTATCAATGAATTCACGAACCATGTCTGTCTCTACAAAACTTGGTGCTACAGCATTAACACGTATCTTTGGAGCAAGCTCTACTGCTAGTCTACGTGTAAACCCTATTACTCCAGCCTTGGATGCACAATAAGCTGTTGATGCAAGTACATTACCTGTCTGTCCAGCTATACTAGATATATTCACTATACTAGCCCATGGAGCTTTCTCTAACAATGGTAGGAAAGTCTTTGTAACAAGGAATACGCCAGTAAGATTAACACCTATAACCCAGTTCCACTCCTCAATACTTGTATCTCTTGTACTAGAGAAGCTTATAACACCAGCATTATTAACAAGTACATTGAGATATGGTATCCTACTAGCTACAACCCTATATGCTTTCTCAACACTCTCAACACTAGATACATCCATTTGTACATAGAATCCATCACCACCATTCTCTCTAACAAGCTCTAGAGTCTCTCTAGCTTCTCTCACACCACGATAATAGCTATAGACCACATAATAGCCCTCTCTAGAGAACTTCAACACAATAGCTCTACCAATACCACGATCTCCACCAGTTACAAAGACATACCCTCTAACCATAAATATACACCTCCAACAACTAGTCCTCCTTGTCTATAGAGTATCTAGGCTATAGCTAAAAAACAGCTAGCTAGCCTATACATCTATGAACCAATCTTCTCTACTAGAACGATATGCTGCATCAACAATCTCCCGCACTCTATAGCCATCCTCTATACCAGTGTATGGCCTCCAACCATTCCTTATACACTCTATAAAGTGTCTCAATTGCCTACGATACATCTCTATTACACTAAAGCCTATATCACCCTCCCTATACACTGTTCCATCACTTAATACTATCTTGTAGCTACCACGTAGATACACGTTACAAATGATCCTACCCTTTTCACCAATAACACTCCATCCACGAGCTATCCCTGGCCCACTCCAGCTCTGTAGTAGTATAGACTCACAACCACCATGATCCATTAGTAGTACTAGGTTATCCTCAATAGTAGATCCCGGGTCAACCCTCCATACTCTAGCATAGACTCTCTCTATCTCACCAAGCCACCAACAGTGTAGGTAGATGATATGCACACTATTCTCATTAAGCATACCACCAGAGAATGTCTTATCCCTAATCCATTCCTGTGGTGGATAACTCTCTATTGCATAATGGTATACATATAGTGGAGAACCAATAACCTCATCTATAACCCTCTTTATCTCCTCATAGAAGCCATGATACCTAAGGCTAAACGTAACCATAACCTTGTTGCTACCACGTGCTCTATAGTATAGCTTCTTAGCCTCTTCTAGATTGGTAGCAACTGGTTTCTCTAGCAACACATAGGCTCCACTATCTAGTGCATACAATGCTTGCTCGACATGGTACTTGGGTGGCGTAACAACTATAACTAGATCAGGTGATTCCTTGTCAATCAAGTCTCTATAATCACTGTATACCCTATCAACACCTAGCTTCCTAGCCTCTAATAGCTTCTCATCATCAATATCACATATAGCTATGAGTTCTAGAGATTCCTCCTCTGTTACGAGCCTGTAGTGTGTATGTCCTATACCACCAAAACCTATTAGTGCAACACGTAGTTTCTCCATAGCCCTCTATAGCCTCCCACCAAATATTCTTACAAGACTAGTATAGGTGTCATAGACAGCTTTGTATGGGTGTTTTGGATAGGGTGGTACCTCGGCTACTATGTAGCCACTATATCTTATCCAGTCAAGTATTTCTCTAACACGATCCCAGTCTATATCACCAGCTAGTGGTATAGTGAATTGCTTCCTCGACAAACTATAGTCTTTGACGTGTACTTGTATAATGTGTTTACCTAGTACATCAATCCAGTGTTCTGGTAGGCTATGTGGTAGTGTATTACCTACGTCTAGGTATAGCTTATAGATACTTTGTATCAAGCATTTCAAGTAGTCTCTTAAACTCTAGTGGTGAAACGAATAGTTTGTTCCATACATTCTCTATTCCAACATAGACTCCATGGTCACATGCAATCTTTTCTACACGTTTCAATCCATTAGCTATCCTGCTATAGTGTTCAATATAGCTTATCCTAGATACTGCAACACCTGGTACAACAAGTACTGTTTTAGCACCAACAATACTTGCTACTAAGGCTTGTGTCTTAAACACACTAATAGCCTTCTCTAGATCCCTTTCTAAAACCCAGTTGTATCTCCAGTATAGACTTGTTGCAACACTTGGTATCTCCAACCCATAGCTACTAGCTAGTTCAGCTATGTCTCTCCACTTCCTCTTTAGACCATGTCTATCCATTGAGACATCTTCTTCCTCTACAACAACTTCAAATCCATCAAAACCAGTCTCACTTACAAATCTAAAGGCTTCCTCATAGCCTATTGATCCCGGGAAACACCACTTATTTACACCAAGTTTATACAAGGCTTTAGCCACCACATACTATAGCTTATCAATATAGTGTATAAATGGATTATAAGGGTAGCGGTAATAGATATTAGTCGTAGAACATACACTAGATACAGTATGCTATGTATTAGAACCAAGTATTAACCCAGCATTCTCCATTATAGCCTTATAGCCTCTAACAGCAATGCATATATGCTCTAACGGTACATACTCGTTAACCCTATGAGCAAGTGATTCGTCTCCTGGTCCAAACCCTATGGTTGGATACTTCCTTAAACCAGCAGAGTATACTCCATCAGTACTAAACCTCCATACCCTCAAGCCTATAGATGGATTAACCACTCTAAGCACGTTAGCTATTCTATCAACAATTCTCGATTCATATAGCCATGCTGGATAGTAATGAGTTATATAGACTCTAACACCAGTCCACATAACTGCTTCTTCACATGCTATACCAACACTATAGTCTACCAATAAACTCTCTCTCCTAATAGAATCTAGTACATCTCTAAACATAGAGATAATAGACTCTCTAGTCTCACCAACAACCATTCTATAGTCTATAAATAATCTGCAATAACCAGGTATAACTGGTGGTGATGAAGGACTACACTCTATCACTGTAGGTGATAAACTTGATCTACCTAAGACTCTATGGCTTGGAAGCTTTTCTCTTAAACCACTTAGCCTTGTAATAAAGTAGGCTACTGTTTCTAAAGCATTAACTCCTAGATCAGGCATTGAAGCATGTGCTATACATCCCTCTATACATGTTTCAACTACACATCTACCACGATGGCCTATGGCTATATCTAAATCAGTTGCTTCACCAAGTACAACTAGATCTGGTTTTATAGATAGTGTCTCTTCAAGAGCCTTACCAAACAATGTACCCTCAGAAATCTCCTCGTATGGAACAAATACAAGGTATATACTGGGTAGATCTCTTCCTTTAACTAGACTAACAGCTTTGATCATAGAAGCAATAGCTGCTTTCATATCAACAACTCCACGTCCATAGATCTTGTTGTCAACTATAACTGGTTTGTATGGGTCCGTAATCCACTTGCTAGTATCACCTGGTGGTACATGATCCGTGTGTCCCTCAAAGACAATAGTCTTATCAATACCACCCTCTATTACACCAATGACATTACCGTATCTATCAATAAATGCTTTATCAACACCATTCTGGTAGAGTAGATCATTTATAGCATACGCTATATCTCTCTCCATACCGGAGAGGCTCTCTATAGAAACTAGTTCTTTCGTAGCCTCTATAGCTTCTCTACATGCATCATCGATCAACTAGGTGCACCTCGGTATAGTAGAGAGTGCACCCTATATAATATATACTGTATATACTGCAA
>CAYXOO010000099.1:0-6445 GCA_964466845.1 uncultured Desulfurococcaceae archaeon | reverse complement strand
ACATAACACTTATCTATAGTATTAGTTTATAAACTATAGTATCAATGTATAAACCTATATATAAAGAATAGATACTCTATCTAAATACATTAAATATAGGGTTAAACAATAAACTCCTAGTATGCAGCATAGGAGCCCCGACAGAACTAGAGAAAGAAAAAAACCTTGTTATTTATAAAAACACTTGGTTTATCTACTAAGCTCCTTAGCCTCTAGGACATATTATGATGATGAAGCCTACGTCTTCACCAAACTGGTTCCTTAGGTAGTGTATGATCCTATTGATGATCTCTCTGATAGAGTATCCTTGCTCTAGTAGCTGTTGTACTTTGCTACGTATCCAGTCTCTTAGTCCTTCTAGTCCACCGAATTTCTGTTTGATTAACCTGATTAGCCCTGGCTTCATCCTTACAATCATTTTTATACGATGCATTATCATTTCTGTTATCTTCTCTCTAATGTTTGTTCTCCACTTCTCCTTATACTCTCTAACTAGTTGTTGTATCCTGGCCTTAAGTTCTTCATAGGATGCTGGTGTTCCTATCTTGTTTAGTATGTATAGCTTTATCTTCTCTGGTAGTTTGTTTATGAACATTGCTAGCCTTTCTCTATAGCCTACACTATATATTCCTAGTCTGTAGGCCAGTGTATACCATGTACGTGCTGTTACACCTAGTTCTTCGGATACTGTACGTCTTACCACAATGTTGTATGCTATAACGTAGTGTCTATAGCCTTTGATAGCTAGTGCTAGTGCTTGTCTTGTCTTGTTCTCATTAAGCTTCTCCATGGAGCGTGTTAGTAGTTCATCACCTAGTGCTATATGTATCTCTACAGTTATTGGTAGACTAACGTTTATTGATAAAGCATAGTCTCTAGCAGCCACTAGTAGTGTCTTTAGCTCATTAGCTATTTCGTGTACAGCTATTACTGTCTCATTAGTTATCCTTCTAGTACCGTTATACCATGTTGACTCATTTAGTGTTCTAACCAGTACCTCGTAGGCAACTACTGGTGAACGAGCATATACTAGTGTAGCTATTAGTAGGTGAGCAGTAGCCATTCTAGGGTCTATGTCTCTATATTCTAGAGACTTGTTATAGTGGTATTCAGCACGGAGAGCTATCTTTTCAGCCCACTTACTACCCTTACCCATAGCCCAGTTCAATAGATCTAGTGTTTCGTTTCTAACAGCATAGAATGCTCCTAGTACTTTCTCATATGATAGATTCCTATACCCTCTGTCTGACTCAGGTGCTCCATAAGGCTCTATACTGTACACGTGATCCTCTTCACTATGGCCATTACTGCATAGACAGCTAGTTGCTATAGCTGGTGATACTAGTGTTAGAGCTAGTAGGGCTATGAGGGTTAGAGCGAGTACACGGGTCTCCATCCCATATCCCTCCTTTCCGGGTTTCTGTGGTAGACCTATGGTACCATTTTTTAAAAGGTCTCTCACTAGTATTATGTGGGATTGATTCCAGTGCACATGGGGAACACGTGGAACAATACTATGGGTTGATACACTGTATTGGTGTAGAGTGTTGGAGGTCTATAGCTGCCCCGGGGTCTACATAATAGGCTATTACGTACACAATGGAGTAACTGGTTATGCATCCTTCCCAGTACTAGAGTATAGAGCAGCTGTAGTACACAATAGTAGTGGCTATAGGAGGTGGTGTAGAGTACCAGAAGTATTTGGTGGTAGACTAGTAGAACAACTATGCCATGAGATAGCGTGTAGATGCACTGGTAAGGGTAGAGTAGAACGTGTTATCCAAGGCAATAGCCTAGCTGACATCATACTACTCAACTGGTTCTATGGAGGCTACATAGTATCCATAACAGCTAATAATAGGTTTGAACTACTAGACCTAGAGATAGCTAGTCCATCAATAAGATTAGCAGTTATAGAAAGAAGAGACTATGTAGAGCCAACTAAGCTAGAAGGCTTTGAATGGATAATACTAGGCTACATACTTAGAGAAGGAGACTGGAGCATGCTAACTAGTTTCTGTAAAAGAAACAACCTAGTCTATGATAGAGGCTATTGTATAATAAACGGGTGGAGAAACACAAGCCTAATACTCTACAGAGAAAACAGACTAGAAAAAGCACTAGAAACTATAGACCATAAAGAAATCTATAGAATAAACATAGACAACAATGGACTAAGACACACAATACGGATAGAGCATCAATAGCTTGCTTCTACACCAAGCAACTAAAGAAGATATACCAGTACATAGAAGGTATAGTTAACCAATCTAGTACTACAGACATCAATATTGTTTTAATATGCATAACATACTCGTTTACAAGTGATGAGAAACTGTCTTCACCGCTATTGGTGTATTTATCTTCTCTAGAATTTTCTTCTTGAGCTCCCCAAGTGTTATCGGTTTGTTTGGGTCTAGTCCTAGCTCTTCAACCTCTTCCTCTGTAGCTACTATGTATACTGGTTTATATGATTTAGGGGATAAACCTAAAGCCTCTAGTTCCTTCCTTGCCTTCTCTGGTATAGTCTTCCACGCCCTTTCAGGCATTTCTTCCCATAGGATACCATGATACCATTCTGCTGGTGCTACCAGCATTACTACTGGTAATTCTGCCTCTGGATCCTCATTAGCCATCTCATATAGTTTCATAGCTAGCCATTTCGGTAGATTAATGTAGTGTTGTATATACTCTCTACCCTTAACACGTACCTTCTTAGGCTTTACAGATATTTCTAGTACAACATACTTTCTACCAGCAAGTAGAGCTTCAGAGTACTCGGGCATGAGTAAACCACCTGATTTAGTAGTCACACCTATCACATATGTGACAGTAAAATATTTAGTCTACACTAGTCTATAAATATTACTGCTATGCTAAATATTTAGTGTAAACCTTATAAGTATTCATAATAAATGTATACAAGTGGTATAGGAAACATGACAAGGATCTCTGAAGAAGATATGATTAGAGTTCTATGTATAATCTATTTACTATGTGGAGGATCATTATGGTGTCATATACCATTAGAAGCCATAGAATCTAAAGTACCTGGACATGATAGAGGAAAAGTAAAGAAAATTATTAGAAAGCTTATAGCAAGAGGTCTAGTATATGAAAAACATCATGGAAAAGGAAGGAGATCTTATGGTCTTACTAGAAGGCGGTAGAAATAGTTTTAATGCATTGTAGAGAATAAATACCTAATCAATTTACAAAGCACTCCCTTCTATGTATGTATTCTTTAGTCATGACTTCTTATTTTTTGTTGTTTTGAGCTCTTTTATTGTATTTACTGCATGTTTTTTATATATTGGTAGTTGTGGTTTTACTAGTGGTTGTTTCTCCATTATGTTATAGAACGCTATGTTTTCTCTAACTAGCTCATCTATTAGTTCTGTCTCTCTATCTATTGTTAGAGTGTTTATTCTCTGTGGTAGTTTTTCTATAGCTTCTAGTATTTCTATGAGACTATAGTTTGTCCTCTTATGTATTCTCTTGATACCGTTTATAAACTGTCTATATGTACTATCTATCCATCTGTTGAGGCCATCTCTTATAAGAGATACTAGTGCTCCTGGTACTCCACCAGTGTATTCATTATATAGTAATGTGCTGTCAATACCTATCTCCTTGTTATAGACTATCTGTATTTCCTCTATAAACATCCTATAGCTCCCTGGATCAAGCCAGTCAATGAATAATGGTATAGCTCCATAGCCTAGTAGTGAATCTATTGTATCACTCAATACAAACCATCCATCACTAACAGTTATTACTACAGATACGGTCTTCTCATGGAATGTATACAGTGTCTTCTTGATAAGAGCTTCTAGGAAAACCCTTGGACTAGGGAGTAGGTGTGGTTCATCAACTACCCATAAGAGCCCGTGACACCTCTTTTCTTTTACAAACCTTACTCCATAGTCAAAGATTCTTAGCAATCCCTCTGGTAGCCCAAGTAGTGAAGATATTGTTTCTAGAAAAGAATCTCTATCAACACCACCGTATACACTGATCTTTTTCTCACTCAAATAGCTACGGATATCAATATGGTTTATAAACCATCCTTTCTTAGAGAGGAGCCACGATACATACCTAGCTAGTTCACTCTTACCAACATTCCTTGGGCCCCATAGTATGGTGTAACAACCATTCTCTATAAGCTTTAACAGCTCTCTAACTTCTCTTTCTCTACCATAAAACTTTGTACCAGCAATGGTTCTATACACTCTATTAACCATGCTATAGACACCTATTTCCAAGAATACTATTAGGGCTATAGCTAGTATATATGTAGAGAGTCTATAGAGTATGTTTTTCATTGTGTATAGTCTTGTATTGAAGGATAGGAGGTAACAAGTTTTTTACACTAGAATACATTAATTTATTACTCTAAAGACTCTAGTAGTCTAAGGGTGTGGTATTGTGGCTAGGAAATGGGTTGTTGGTGCTGCATGGCCGTATATTAATGCAGTGCCTCATCTTGGTACGCTTGTTGGTTGTGTATTATCTGCTGATGTATTCTCTAGGTATATGAGGCTACGTGGTGATGAAGTGGTATTTGTTAGTGGTAGTGATGAGCATGGTACACCTATTGAAGTAGAGGCTATGAAGAAAGGTGTTGAACCACGTGTTATGACTGATCAGGCACACGAGTATGTTTCTAAGTTGTTTATGGAGTGGGGTATTGGTTTTGACAACTATACTAGGACTGAGAGTCCTGTGCATAAGGATTTTGTTAGAAAGACTATGATGGAGATCTATGGGAACGGCTATATATTTGAGCAAAACGATATAGTACCTTATTGTCCTAATGATAAGATGTATCTACCAGATCGATTCATAGAGGGTACATGTCCATACTGTGGCTATCGTCCAGCTCGTGGTGATCAGTGTGATAACTGTGGTAGATTGCTTCATCCAACAGAACTTATTGATCCATACTGTGTAATATGTGGTTCTAAACCCGTGTTTAAGGAGACAAAACACTGGTTCTTCAACCTACCACTACTAGAAAAGAAGATCCTAGAGTGGGTGAAGAACAACCCTAATCTACCAGATAATGTAAGAAACTTTACACTATCATGGATCGGGGAGGGTCTTAAACCACGTAGTCTAACACGTGATAACAAGTGGGGTATACCAGCTCCATTCCCTGGTGCTGAGGATAAGACTATCTATGTATGGTTTGATGCATTATTAGGCTATATCAGTGCTACAATAGAGTATTTTAGGAAACGAGGAGAGGAAGAGAAGTGGATTGAATACTGGAAGGATCAGAGTACACGTGTTGTTTTCTTCATAGGCAAGGATAATATACCGTTTCACAGTGTTATATTCCCAGCTTTAGAAATGGCTTCTAGTGAAGGCTATGTATTACCATGGAATATTGCTTCTACAGAGTACCTGCTATTTGAGGGTGAGAAGTTTAGTAAGAGCCGTGGGATAGGTGTATGGATTGATGAAGCACTAGAGATTATGGAGGCTGATTACTGGAGATTCGCTCTCATAAGGCTTAGGCCGGAGCAGAGAGATGCTAATTTTAGTTGGAGAGAGCTATACCGTATAGTTAATAGAGAGCTTTGTGACGATATAGGCAATTTTATACATCGTATACTATCCTTTATCTATAAGAGATACGATGGTGTTGTACCAGAGCCTGGTGAATTCACTAGTATTGATAGAGAGTTGCTTGATAAGCTATACAAGACTGTTGATGAGATTGATGAGTTGTATGAGAAGACAAGGCTTAGGCAAGCACTAGAGAAAACACTTAGCCTATCATGGGCTGGTAACCAGTATTTAAACCGGAAGGCTCCATGGGATAAGATAAAGAGTGATCCAGGTGATGCAGCTACAACTATGTATATTGGTGCCAACCTTGTCTATGCACTAGCAGTCCTACTAGCACCAGTTATACCCAGGAAAGCTGAGGAGATATGGAGTATACTAGGGTTTAAAGAACCACTTTGGAAACCAGGTAGGATACAGTCTATAAAAGAACTACCAGTAAAATCTGGGCATAAGATCGAGAAGCCTAGACCAGTATTTAAGAAATTACCACCAGACTTTCTAGACAAGATAGATGATATACTAGCTAGTGCTAGAGAGAAAGCTAGAGCTAAACGTCCAGAAGTACTTAGATAGTCTAGCCCTCTATTTTACCTTGGTATTATCTCTTATTATGGACGCTATATTCAATAAAGCTATAAGTATGATTAGGTGTACTTAAGTATTAGACTAGGTGTTTAGGGTGCTGGGGTTTGGAGAGGGAGTTCTTAGTTGTTACTACAGAGTCTATACCTGGCTATAGGATTAAGAAGGTTGTTGGTGTTGTATCAGCTAGTGTTGTACGTGCTAGACATATTGGTAGGGATATAGTTGCTACTTTTAGGAATATTGTTGGTGGTGAGATTAAGGAGTATAGTGAGCTTATGGAGCA
>CAYXOO010000098.1:5761-6520 GCA_964466845.1 uncultured Desulfurococcaceae archaeon | reverse complement strand
TAGCCTTTAGCTCAAACAACTTGTTAATACTAATAGCCCATATAATAGCTACTAGTAGTAGGCTATAGTACATCCACTTAGACCCCATTATAAACGAGTAGATCACCGCTAAACCTATGGTATTTACAACCAGTGTTAGAATGCTTGCAGAGTATATACTGTAAAGGTATATGCTGTAGACTAGATTGTTCATAGACTCTAGTTCTCTATGCATATCCCTTCTACACAATACTGTGGGTAGTACAACAACTTGTTGTAGATAGGGTAGTGGTAGTGTAGCTACTATTATTAATAGGAAGCTATAGAGTCCATACTCGTATCCTAGTCTAGAAAATATGATTATGTTTGTAAGTTCTATACCAGCTATTGAAGCAAGGAAGCCAGTACCAAATAGCTTCCTAGTATCCAATACAATAGCCCACCCCTATACACTAGCTATTCTTCCTTAGAAACTCCATAACCTTCTCAATATCAGTATTATCTAGATTACCTAGTACAACAACTACGTTTCTAGAGCCAATACTCTGATCCAAGACACTATACGGGCTAGAGCCTCCCCTATAGCTCCTCCCAGACTCTCTACTCCTTGATACAACAACTCTATGGTTATGGAGCATAGGTATAGCCATTAGAGCTAGATAGATAAGTACTATCACTAGTACTTCTACATCCATCTACAACACCATTATACCTCTTTAGCCTCTATAGAAGGTATCGGATAATAATTAGTTTATAAGGAGGGTTGAATAGTATTAGCAC
>CAYXOO010000098.1:0-5751 GCA_964466845.1 uncultured Desulfurococcaceae archaeon | reverse complement strand
TGTATATTACCATCTGGTATAACACTCTATACACTTACAGCTTTGGTGTAAACTAGGAGCTCTATAAAATGTTGGTTAAGACCTAGTCTAGAAGTATTCTTATCTCTCTAATGTTTGTCCAACAAATCTTTTTAACACCACGTTGTCCAGGTTTATAAGAAGTCTTTATAAGGCCTACATCCTCTAGTCTCTTGATCTGTGCACTAGCGTTTGCTTTACTCTGTCTAATGTGTCTTGCTATGTCTCCTATGTCTAGTTCTTTCTTTGATACAAGCTTTAGTATCTCTAGTCGTGTCTTAGATGCTAGTGCTGATGCTAGTCTATTAATGTATTCTATACCTCTTACATAAAGTACTCCGTTGTCCTCAAATATACCTTCCTTACCTATTGTTTTAGCTATAGACATGCAACCACCTAATCTATTCTCTAGGCTACACAATATCTATGGAGGTCATTATATCTATCTCTAGCTCTGTTTATTAGTTTTACCCTCTTAGAACAGCTACCATATTTATGGAAAACTTTAAAAACCTAGGAGAGAGAATGTATAGTCTACTGTAATATTTCATATATGGGATAACTAGTTAATACTAAATATTATCTTAATACGTATTCAGTTGTGGGTGTCATTTCCAACTATTATGGTTTGTTATACGGTGTATACATATATAGTGTATGGTGTAGTTAATAAATTATACGTAGGCGGGAAGGACTAGTGGCTATAAGGTGTGGCTTAGTATATGGTGAAGATCGGGGAGATCTATCGTAGACTTGTTGATAGGGATTTCATAGTGTTGAATGCTATAGAGAAGGGTATGGCTAGATACGAGTATGTTCCATTAGAGGTTATTGAGAAATATACTAGGATACCAGAGACCCGGCTGGAGCCAATACTATCTAAGCTACATAGGCTAAAGCTTGTAAAGAGACAGTATATATCTTACAAGGGATACCGTCTAACATACCTTGGACTAGATATGCTTGCTCTAAGGAGTTTTGTAAAGAGGAATGTAGTAGAAGCTATTGGTGACCGAATGGCTGTTGGTAAAGAGAGTGAGATATACCGTGCACTAGCACCTGGAGACACACTTGTTGCTGTAAAATTCCTTAGGATTGGACGTACAAGCTTCCGTTCAACAAGGAGGGTTCGATCATTTGCTATAGACCCTAGGCTCGACTGGTATAGACAGTCAAAGATTGCTGCTGAGAGAGAGTACAGGGCTCTCCACGAGCTATATCTCGCTAAAGCATCTGTACCCGGGCCACTAGCTTATAATAGACACGCTATTGTCACAAAGTATGTTGATGCAGTAGAGCTCTACACTAAACCACCACTAAGCAGCCCCGGGTATACCCTGGAGGTTATACTTGATACTATCAGGATAGCCTATAACATTGTAGGTGTAGTGCATGGTGATTTGAGTGAGTATAACGTATTGGTAGAACTAGATACCTCCCATCCATACGTAATTGATTGGCCACAGTATGTTGAGAAAGAACACCCTAGTAGCCTGCAACTACTACGTAGAGACATAGAGTATATAGTTAGGTTTTTCTGGAAAAACTATCGTGTAGAAGTCTCTCTAGAAAGGGCACTAGATTATGTCCTTGGGAAGAGAGAGGGGTTGTAGAGAAGAAGACATTATAATGGGAGTTGATATCCTACCAGGTAAGAGTGTCTCTTCTAGGAAACAACCACACTACGCACTAGTTATTCTAAGGAATGGAGAACTACTAACACAGTATGAAGACGTCTCATTATCAAGGCTGATAAGGCTTACATGGGAGTACCGTCCTAAAGCAATAGCTGTTGATAACGTGTACGAGCTAGCCCAAGACTACAACGGGCTTGTAAAAATAGCTTCTATGCTACCACCAGATACTAGGATTGTACAAGTAACTGGTTGGGGCCCAGAAGCACTAAACACTAGATCACTAGCTAGACTACTAGGTATACCAGTACACGGTAGACTTACTCCATTAAAAACAGCATACGTTGCAGCAATAGCTGTGTATAAAGGCTATGGATACACTATCAAACTACTAGAAGAAAAGACAAAGATAATTGTATCACGTGGTAGAAGCGTAAGCCATGGAGGTATGAGCTATAACCGTTTCGTTAGAAGCGTTAGAGCAAGCATACTAAACGTTACCAGAGAGATCAAGAAGATACTTGATAAAAACAAACTAGACTACGACCTAGTATTCCGTAAATCAAGAGGCGGGCTTGAGGGTAGTGTATTCATAGTCTACGCCCCTAGATCAAGGGTACGTAGCCTCGTTAAACCAATAGAGACAAAGACTGTAAAAGTAGAGATAAGACCCGTCTATGCAAAGAAGGTTGCACAAGAACCTCTAAGACAGAGCCTTAAACCAGTAATAGTTGGTATAGACCCTGGTATAAGTACTGGGTTAGCAGTTATAGACCTCAATGGATCACCGCTACTACTCTATAGCTCAAAGAATATTGATAGAAGTGATATAGTCTACATGGTATCATCTATTGGTAAACCAGTACTCATAGCAACAGATGTCTCATCACCACCTGATTCTATAAAGAAACTAGCTGCAACACTTGGTGTCCAAATATATGCTCCACCTAGAGACCTTAGTAGTGATGAGAAGAACAATATAGTCTATAACATAGTGTTAAAGAAGTATCCATGGATAGACATAGAGGATACACATGAGAGAGATGCATTAGCAGCTGCATACAAGGCATACATGTCCTATGAGAACAAGTTTAGACAACTAGAAGTACACTTGAACTCCATAGGGCTAGAACTCGATCTAGAGGAGGCTAAAGCAGATGTTATCAAAGGACTAAGTATAGCCGAGGCTATTGAGAAACAAGTTGAGAAGAAACTTGAAGAGACAAAAAGTGTTGCAGAAACCACTAAGAAGTCTAGCCATGTAGAAGAGAAGCCACGTATTGATGAGAAGACACTAGGGGTTCTTAGAGAGAAGATTAGGGTATTAGAAGCTGAGAAGAAGAAGTTGTTAAAGACTATAGAGTCTCTAGAGAATCGTGTTAGAGAGTTAGAGATAGAGCTTAAGAGTATAAGGAAGACTATTAGCCCGGATGAGAACCTTCTTAGAGAAATAAGTATGCTTAAACTAGAAAACCAGCGTTTATCTAGAGAAAATAGTTTGTTAAGGGAAAAGATAGAAGCTCTTAGTAGAGAGAAACAGAGTCTCATAAAAGCTATAGAGACTATAGTGTCTAATAGATACATTACAGTACCCGTATACCAGTATATAACAAGTATTGATGTTAATGAACTAGTCAGTAGTGGGTATAGACTAGTCTATATACGTAACCCAGAAACATATAGTATTGAGCGATTGAGAGAGCTTAGAAGCCATAGAATAGCAATGCTTGTTGATAAAGTGATCGAGTATCCAGTAAAGATACCAGTAGTTAGTATTAAGAAGTACAAACACTATCTAATAGGTGGTCGAGTATATGTTGAGCCTAGAATAATAGGTGATGTAGAGAATATATGGAAGACCCTAGAAGCTGAAGAGAAAGAGAGAGAGTATGAGAAGATAATAAGGCTTATAGAAGAGTATAAGAAAGAACGTAAGAAACGACTTGGTGTAAAAGAAATAGCTTCTAGAACAATATAACCTCATCACGTAGTACAAGCTCTGTAACATGTGTAACATTACCTAGTTCTTCATCAACAATAGCTTCTATCTCAGAAACTATGTGTGAAGGCAACGGGTTCATCTCATGCACAACTTTTACGTTGGCTATAAGTGGTTCATCAATAGGCTTACCGATCTGGCTAAGGAGCTTTACATAAACCTCTTTAACACCCTTGACTTCCTCATAGACACGTTTAGCTATCAAGTAGGCTAGTACATTATAGATCTTGCCTACATGGTTTACAGGGTTCTTACCAGCTGTAGCTTCTAGACTCATAGGCCTCAAAGGTGTTATAAGCCCATTAGCTCTATTGCCACGACCAGTTGCTCCATCATCTCCATGTTCAGCTGATGTGCCAGTTACTGTTAAGTACACAATACCCTTGTCGATCATGTCTGCAGTGTTTACTTCTACAGTAACATCATAGTCTGGAGCAATCTTTGACGCTAGATCAAGTACTCTCTCTCTAACCTCCTCCTTAACACTAACGTACTCACCTATATCCCTTACTAAATGAGAGATCATTGCAGCAGCTATTGTTAATGTAATCTTCTTATTCCTCCTAAGACCCATTACCTTAACGTCTTCCCCAACAGCTGGTAGTCTCTTCTTAAACCCTGGTGAATTCAATAGCCTCTCTGTACGATAGACTAGTTGTTCTAGTGTACTAAGTGGAGCAAAGCCTACACCAATACTGGTATCGTTAGCAAGCGGCGTCTTAGCCCTTGCTTCAAACACCTTAACTAGATCGACACTACCCTTACCAATACGGTAATCAACTATTACATGAGCCTCTGGGTCTAGGAAACGGAAGTTACGGCGGATCCAGTCTCTAACAGCTTTAACAACAAGTGATCCAACGGGTATAGGCTCTACCTTCCCATCACGTATAACCTCTGTTGTTGCACGTCCAGATACCAGTATGTATATAGGGTGTAGTACTTCACCACCACCAAATACTGGGTGTGCTTGCCCACCAACAAGCAATACCTTGTCTAGGTTATGATGTAGTATCATACCATACTCCTTTATATAGTACTGACATAGTGCACGACTAGCAACCTCAGCTGCAGAATCAGCTATATAGTCTGGGTGTCCGAGCCCTTTTCTCTCAACAAGTTCTACAATCATGTCCTCTACAGACTGTATCCTTATAGGCTCTACTACAATGTTTCTATTCTTCACTATAACCACCTACTTACACTCCTTGTATCCTAGAGATTATAGTAGTTAGATAGTTTAAAACTTATCCTTATCTACACCTATAGAATCTTTATCTCTAGATAAGAGTCCCTTCTCAACTCTTAATACTCTAGAAGAACCAGGTATACGATAGGCTATCTCATCAACAGCTACACCAGTATCCCCTACTAGCTTATTGAATACTCTAAATAGTTTCTCACTAACACTAGATACACTCTCATCACCAGGGGACAGTACAGCATATACAAGGCTCTTCTCTCTAACAAGACTCTCTGGCCCAACAATTACACGGCTATACTCTCCATACACATCATCATATACTCTCTCAACACCAATTGCTAGCACTAGCTCTACTCCCCTAATATAGTTCCTCTTACCATAGATCATAAAAGCCCCTTTACCAATGTATTCACCACTAGGTGGTTTCTTAGAAACTTGTCTACCATAAACCCAGTATACATCTACATAGCCAAACCCTTCCCTCCATGCACGTGAGTAACAAGCTGCTAATACAGCTGCTTCCCACAAGTCTCTATCACTAGGTCTCCTACCACGTGTCTTCAATACTGTAGCTGGTGCTCCATGTATGTCTGCATGTAGGAATACATCTTTCTCACCAAGATGCTTCTTCACAATAGACTCGTTTTGTCCTGCATCCCTACCAGCTATTACTAGGTATCCACTACTTGTTATCATCCAGTGGTACTTCTCATACCATAGCCTAGGCTTTATCCTCTCAATACTCTTTTCTCTAACAACAACTAGTTTCTCTAAAAGCACCTCTTTCTCACTAGCTAGTCTCTCTAATGCTTCTCTAGCTCTCTCAGCTCTCCCTCTATACTCACCAGCTAGTCTATACAGTCTATTGATATACTGTCTAGGAGCTAGCCTTACAT
>CAYXOO010000097.1:0-6609 GCA_964466845.1 uncultured Desulfurococcaceae archaeon | reverse complement strand
GTGTATTGTACGTGGAGAGGGGGGAGGTTAAGGGGGAGAAGGAGAGACTGGTTGTTGGACACCACTATTACGGGGAGCTGTATGGTTGTGATCCAGAGCTACTGGGTAGTGTTGATTATCTTAGTGAAGTAGTACGTGGAGCTGCTCGTGTTGGTGGATTTACATTGCTTGATGTAAAGGCTTGGAAGATTAGTCCTGGTGTGAGTATTGTTGGTATTGTACTTGAGAGCCATATAGCTATACATACTTGGCCGGAGTACTGTTTCGCTACAGTTGATGTGTATACTTGTGGAGAGAAGGGTGATCCTGAGAAGGCTTTCCACTATATTGTTGAGAAGCTTAGGGCTAGATACTATACCTTGAAGTATAGTGAGAGAAGCTATGTACTGGAGTAGTGTGTCGTGGAGTATAGAGTAGGTGTTATTGGTGGTGGATTAGCTGGTCTTACAGTCTCTTCTCTCCTACCTTCTAGCATAGAAGCTATAGTATTTGAAGAAGACAAGACTATTGGTTATCCAAAGCATTGTACTGGATTAGTTGGTGAGTACACACTAAGTTTCTACACGAGAATAACTAGTCCAAGGATAATAGCTAATAGATACTATAGCGTATGCTTCAACATATATGGTGTAGACTATTGTATACACTCTAGAAAACCCATTTGTTACAGACTAGACCGTCCACTACTAGAACAGCTACTATACGATAAGACACTCTCACGTGGACACAATGTATTGCTTAACTGTAGAGTAGAGAGCATTGGTAGAGACTATCTAGAGACAACTAGTGGTAGGAGATACCATGTAGGATACATAGTGTTAGCAGAAGGCTCTAAACACTATTTTACAAAGAAATACATTGGCTCTATAAACAAGTATATCGGCATACAGTATCTAGCACGTATACAATTTATCGACCCATATAGAGTACATGTTGTATACCATAGGGGTGCTAGAGACTATTTCCAATGGATAGTACCAGTAGATAAAGATACAGCTCTAATAGGCTATATGTCTAGAGGAGTAGTTAGTAGAGATAAGCTATTAGGTATAGCTAGTAGAGTAGTTGGTAGAGTATCTAGTGTGTTAGAGTCTTTTGGTGGAGAAATACCAGTTGACACCATCAAGTGGGGTGTTATGGAGAAGCTTTTCCCAATAGGAGATACAGTGCCGTTGACAAAACCTTTTAGTGGTGGTGGGTTATACGGGGTGTCCATGGCAACACCGTATCTAGTAGAAGCAATAGCTTATGGTAGGCCAGAGATGTACTGGAGGTTTATAAAGTGGTTTAAGTGGAGACAGAGACAACAATTGTTCTTAAGAAGGCTATGTACTAGACTGCATGGACTAGCCTATGCTTCTAGACTAGTAACACTACTAAATAGACTTGGGGTAGAGATAGATTCTAGAGACTATGATAGGCATGATACAATAGTCTATAAGGCCCTACCAATACTAGTTACCCAGCCCTGGATCTACCCTTATACCCTATCTTCTCTAAGAAATCCTTTAAAACCCTAATATTCCACTCATGCACAGTCCTCCTACGTTTATCAACTGGTAGTCTAAGCCTTAGTGCATCCTTTATCGTTAAACCAACAGCTTCTAGTTCACCACGGCTAAAGCCTCTTCCAACACGCAAGCCAGGGTCTATACCACCATATCTTATGAGTCTAGGCTTCTTTACATAGGCTTGTGGTATCTCAACTTCTTTCTCCATACCCTAGTCACCAGAGTGTTATAGAGTATATCTAGTGTATTAAAAACCTAGCTCTAGAGCTATTACAGAGCTATAGCTAGGTTTAATAGCTGGTTCTATACTATCATTATATTGGGAGTCTATGGGCCTTGATAAGACGTGTTGTACTAGATGTTATAATACCTAAGAAGGGCCCGTCTATTGTAGAGATTGCTGAGAGTCTCAGTAAAGTAGATGGTGTTGATGCAGTCAATATCACTGTTAAAGAAATTGATATGGAGACCGAGAATATCATTGTTGTTGTAGAAGGTAATAGCATTAACTTTAAAGAGCTATACAACATCATTGAGGAAATAGGCGGTGTTGTGCACAGTATAGACCAGGTTGTAGCTGGTAAACGTGTAGCTGAGGTACCTAAGGAGATTATTGAGGAGCAGCTATAGAGCCTTGGATGCATTCATATACCAGAGGCATACTGGTAGAGTATTGTCTAGAAGAGAGTTTGAAGAAGACATAATGTATAGGGTAAGGAGTGAGATATCCAGGTATAGGCTTATAGAGCCTAGTGACACAGTATTGTTAGCTGTATCTGGTGGTAAGGATAGCTTTGTACTAGTTGATACAATAGCTAGGATACACGATACTAGTAGGCTCTTAGCAGTAACTATTATTGAGGGTATAGAGAGCCTTGGTAGAACTGTAGAAGTTGAGAAGATAGGTGGTATACTAAAGAGCTATGGAATAGACTATCTAGTCTACTCGTTCAAGGAATACTATGGATTGAGTCTAGATGAGATAATGGAGCGTGTATTAAGGCTTGGAGTCAGGGAATCGGCTTGTACATACTGTGGTGTACTACGTAGGAGGCTATTGAATAGTATAGCTAGAGAACATGGTGTAGACAAAGTTGCTACAGCCCACAACCTAGATGATGAAGCACAGACTATAGTTATGAATCTACTACGTGGAGATACTACACGACTACCAAGACTACACCCTAGAGCACCAATACTTAGTAAACAGTTTATACCAAGGATAAAGCCTCTTAGGAAGATATATGAGTACGAGACAACAGCTTATGCTTATATGAAGAAATATGGTTTCCAACATAGCCGTTGCCCATACGTAGACTTAAAGCCTAGTCTTAGGAGCTATGTAAGGAGGCTACTCTATAGCTTGGAATCAGTACATCCAGGGTTTTCACTAAGACTGCTAGAGAATTGTGATAAGTTGTTAGAGGATAGGCTATGGTCTCTAGAGAAACTACCAGAACTACCTAGTTGTGGGATATGTGGTGAACCAACAAGTTATGGTAGAGAAGTATGTAAGGTATGTGAGTTGCTTATAAAGATAGGTGTTATAGAGAGGAAATAGCTACCTTCTAACCCAGTAAAGCCTACCACGAGAAGACCTCTTACATGCAATAATGTTTCTCTTAACAAGATACTTAGCAACTGGTCCAACAGCTTTTGATAACCGGGATACAAGTTCTCTCCTATTACTTATACCATAGTACCTAGATGCTTTATTAAACCAATCTGGTTCACTAGCTATTGCACGAGCAATACTCCATGAATCAACAGCTGTTTCTTCAGAATAAGCCTCTAGTTTATGGAGAGCCCATAGTACAGCATTTACAAGGTTAAAGTTGTCTTCTACATTTTCTCTCTTAACACTACTACCTAGTATCTCTAGAATTCTATTAACAATACTGCTGTCTACACTAAACTGGTTACTATATATTAGTTCACCGGAGTCACTGTAGATCTTTATCTTTACTATAGGCACACTAGACCCACCACAACTAACTAGGATACACTAGTCTATTTAGAAGGATTATGGTATACCTTATTAAACATGTTTCTCCCTCTATAGTGCATAGTGGGCTAGTGGTGGGTTGGTATAGAATTGTATAGGTTGATAGAGGCTATAGAGAGTGTTATGGGGCAGATAGAGGTTATAGAGAGTAATGGTAGGAGGATTGTTAAGAAGAAGTACTCTAGTGAACCTGGTCTTGTGAAATGGTTTATTATAAAGAGTCTATCACTACCACTACAGATATATCCTTATACACTAAGTTCTAGAGAGAGAATGAAGCGTGAGATAGAGTTTTTCCAAGAGAAACCTGGTGGTGTATATACACCTAGTGTGATAGAGGTTGACTGGGAAAACCTTGTATTGTATAGAGAGTATGTTGATGGAGAACCCATGGTACCAGGTATAACGATTGATAAGATCAAGTGTGTAGCTGATGCTCTATACAGTATACACTCTAGTGGCTATTGTATGGGTGATTCAAAGCACAATAACTTCCTCTATGCCGGGGATGACAGGGTCTATGTTATAGATGCAGAACAAAGCACTAGATGTAAGAGAGACTATATGAAGGCTTGGGACTTAATAGTCTTTATTACAACAATTATCTATGCTTTAGGCTTTGCAAAAGGGTTAAAAAGTGTATGTAGTGCTGAAGAAATACTATGTTATATAAAGAACTTTATAGACAAATACGTAGATCGTGGTGGATGCCAATACGTTAGCGAGATAGATAGTAATACAAGGCTTAAGACACTAGCACAGATACTACTACCACCACCGTATTCCATAAAGTTTATACAGTATGTAAAAGAATCTGTTAAGAAATAGCCTTGAAAAGAGACTATATATACTCTAGTTCTACACTATAACTCCTAGTAAACTCTTCTATCAACTCTCTATGTTCTCTCCTAGTACCCTTCTTTTCAACAACTACCGCTCTAGGCTTAGGAACGGATCTATTGAGTGCCTTCTCTAGTAGCTCTATACCCAGATATGGTAGGCTATACTTTGCAAATATGTGTCCATAGCATACATTGTTCTCTAGAGCATACCTGGTATGCTTACGTGGATAGTGTCCTCCACCAACACCTACTACTGGTTTACAACTAGGTTCTCTACGTTCTAGAAAACAAGTTACTGCTTCCGCTAAAACCCTGTGATTCACATGGTCACGCCATTCCTCAATACTACTACCAATCTCTATGAATGTTAGTGGTTTAGATGGTTCTGTAGGACCATGGTGTGTTGCTTCATAGCTTACATCGTATTCTTTCTCTCTACCATACTCTCTAGCTTTCTCTACAAGTAGTTGTAGTAGACCATAAGTTACTGGTGGACTAGCAACTGCTAGTGAATAAGGTTTACCGCCATACCTAGCTTCTGGACCTGGGTTGCCAGTATGGTGTACTGTATAGCTCTTAACTCTAGCCATACTACTATGTCTAGACAACACTATGTACTTGTCTACAGACAGTCTATCGTCTAAGAAGTCAAAGTATATAGCATCCTCTTTAAAACCAGCAAGTACTATGTCTCTACCACAAAAACACTCTATACAATCCCTACACAAACCACACTTCTCTAGACCAAGTAGCTCAACAAGTAGTCTAGCAACACCATAGCCAGCTGGATCACCAGTAGAGTATACAATCCCATACACAACCACTATAGATACACCACCCGGGTATAGACACTAGATAGTATGCTTTAATAACATGGTTGTAGAAAAACATATCTATAGATGTTGAAGCTCGCCGCTGTTGAGCCACTTTAGGCGATGATATACACTCGAACCCCTGGCTGAAAACTAGGTTTCTAGTTCTCTAACAAGTTCTTCTACAATATGCTTTGTTTTCTCAGCAAGTCTCTCTCCAAGTGTTCTAGTATAGTCAAAATGCATTAGACTGGGTAGCCTGTAGATTTTCTCTTGGAAGTGTCTTATAGAGTCCCATATACTCCTACCAGTTCTCCAGCTATAATGGAATACTCTTAAGAAACCAATTATCCCTAGTGCATCTAGCTTATCTGCATCACTCAACACTTTAGCCTCTATAGACAATGGCTTTACACAGTGTTTTAGAGAGTAGCTATAGCTATGGTATAGTATAGCATTAACTATGAGCTCTACTCTATCCCGTTCTACACCATATTGTTCCAGAAAACCACGTGCTATTAGTGCAGAATAGTATGCATGGGGCTCACCAACTACACGCCCTAGGTCGTGGAGATAGATAGCTGTATCTAGTATAAACCAGTCTATATCCAAGCCAATATTCTCTACAATCCTCCACGCAATCCTATGTACACGCTCAACATGTGGGTATCCGTGGGAGAAGTCGTCACCAAGCATCTTCTTAGCTAGACTCTTTGCCTCCTCTACTACTCTCCTCTCTAGACTCTGTCTCAACCTTAGCTCCACCCTCATAGACTCTAGCAATAGCCCATGTACGTAGCAATGTTATACCACCACTAAGTGTTACAAAACCAATGAGTATAGCTAATAAGCTAGAAGCTACATCACGTACAACCATAAGCCCTATACCACTATAGAACATGTATAGACTAAAACCAATAAGTACTACACCAACAACCGGTGTTACATAGTCTTTAGCCAAAACTATCTACCCCACAACAATTTTATCAAAGATTTTATCAATCCAGTCACCCATTCAAACTCACTAACTAGGTATGAGACATATTTTTCACAATAATCTACAAAGTAATGAGATATATTAAGGTATGTATCTTCAAAAAACCTTACAATACTATCGAGATAGGGATCGTAGATCGGCTTACCAACACCAAGCACTCTTAAGAAAGTATCTAATAGCTGGACATAGTCAAACCTGTAATATATAAGAAGGGTAGTAATGTATACAGCAAGTAGTGCTATAGAGAAAAACACTGGAGCATCAGATGGTTTCTCCAGCTTTAACTGTGGCAACTCTAGTTTTACACGTGGAGCCAATAGCCTAGACAATACTCTCCTCATGCTACTATATATAATAGCTGTTAATAAGAATGATGTAGCAAATGATAACAGGTACAATTGTGGACCAAGTATTAATGGTATATACTCTGCTAATATAGAGT
>CAYXOO010000096.1:0-6647 GCA_964466845.1 uncultured Desulfurococcaceae archaeon | reverse complement strand
AAGTATATACAATTACCAACATTTGCTTCAAAGAATCTTGTTGAAGAATTTATCCGTGTATACACTGATGTCCTGTACAAGTTTAAGCCTAAATGGGTTATTGTAGACAGTATTACTCCATTGCTTGATGTAATGGATGTTGATAGTGTTAGAGCTTTTATTAAGAATGTAGTCTATGGTGGAGAGAGTGTTAATAAGATACTTATTGGAGAACTCTATTATGGACGCAAGGGTTTCTCACTTAAGGGTGTAGAGTTTGTTGTAGACATTGTATTGCTTCTAACAACTGGTGTTAGAGAAAGGTTTATGACTAGGACTTTAAGGATTGTTAAGACACGTGGTCTTCCTGTACGTACTAATAAGACTAGACTTGTTATCTCTAGAGAACTTGGTGTTAGACTTGTTGTACCATCTAGTGTTGAAGAAATACCTAGACCAGACTATTCAGTGATATACTATAGTGGTTGTCCAGCATTTGATGACTTGGCTGGTGGTGTGCCACGTGGTGCACAAGTACTACTCCTCTACCCAGCAGGACATGGTATACCAGACTATGTACTTGCTACTGAGCTACAGTATATCCTAAAGTATGGTTTAAAGACACTCTTTATAACATACTCTAGGTCTCTAGAAGACATTATTGGTAGGCTTAAACACGTGTTTAAACGTATTGGTAAAGAACCAGAACTCGTAGGTAAATACATTAACGTAGTATCTATAAACCCTGTTAAACACGGGTTGTCAGAGATTCTCATAAAAGTCTATAATATTATAGATGATTATAAGCCAGATATACTCGTTATACAGGGTCTTAGAAACCTCTATGACATATATGGTTATTCTAAAGACCTAATACTCTACACCTACATGAGCTCACTCATGCTACGTAGTCGTGGAATAACTGTTTTGAGGAAGATAGCCTATACTAGGAAGGATGAATACAACCCTGCTATGGAGTTTAGTGATATAGTGTTGAGGATAGAGTATTCAAGAGACACTAGTGGTAGGTATAGATTGGTTGTATTAAGAACTGGTGTTGGTGGTAGACCTGGGTTCTCAATAAGTCTTGACAGGTTGAAGTCTTGCTATAGGACATACAATATGAAGCACTAGTGGGTTATGAGGGGTTGTTGATGGATAGAGATAAGAGGAAAAGTTGTCTCGACAAAACAGTTGTTGTAGCTATCATAAGGTATCTAGAACGTGTATCACCCGGTCTAGCTTTTATGATAGACCAGTATGCAAGGTATAACTATGGCAAGTCTTTCTGGTGGGATATACTATTAGAGGATATTGGTGAAGCATTTAAGATTCTTAGAGAATTCTACTCCTATAGAGATGAACACTACCAGTTTATGGTTTATGAGATACTGAGGGTTATAGTTAATAATAACATGGTTCTATTTTATCGTGTTGTAGACTTACTTGAGAAAGGAGATATTAATGAGCTTGAGAAACTAATATGTCGTATATATAGGAGGTAGGCTATGGGGTTTAGTCTATCACACTATCTATCTGATAGAGAACTTATTGGGAAGGCCTTAGAGGGTCTTGACAAGGGGTATAGTGTAGCTATTGCATTTATTGTTGAGAAACATGGTAGTGGGCCACGTAGTGTTGGTGCTAAGATTGTTGTTTATGAAAATGGTGAGGTGTATGGTAGTCTTGGTGGTGGTTCTTTTGAGAGAGATGTTGTAGAGAAAGCACTTGATGCAATAAGAGATGGTAGACCACGTCTTCTTAGATACTCTTTTACTGGATCTAGAGTAGAAGGTGCTATTGATACTGGGCTTGTGTGTGGTGGTGTGTTGTCTGTGTATATTGATGTGTTGAAACCTAGTGTTAACGTGTATATTGTTGGTGCTGGACGTATTGGTAAGCCATTAGCTGATATACTCTATATGCTAGGCTTCAGCATCTACATACTAGATACAGTACCAGAGCTTTTAACACGTGATAGGTTCCCCTATGCTAGAGAACTGTATAGTGGTTCTCCAGAGGAGTTGGGAGACTATATAGCTTCTAATGCTAGAAAATGTGATCTAGCATACATAGTGCATGGTGAGACAAGTGTTGACTATACTGTATTGAAGAAGCTAGTGCTAGAATCCAGTATAGGCTATATAGGATTGCTTGGTAGTAAGAGGAAGGTTCTAGAGTTTATAAGGAGGCTAAAGAGTGAAGGAGTAAGTGTTGATGTTATAAGGGAGAAACTACATGCTCCAATAGGTATTGATATAGCTGCTGATACTCCAGAAGAAATAGCTGTTAGTATAGCTGCTGAAGCAATAGCATGGGTTAAGAAGAGGTATAGTAGAGAGTATAGATTACTAGATATCGTTGGAGAGCTAGTATAGAGCTGACTAGATAAAAGCTTTTATTTTCTCAACTACTAGTTATTCTCTAAAGAATATCCTTGTATAACAACAAAGGGGTTGTGGAGAGCCTGCCTTGAAGAGGTTTAATGTCTATATACCATCTAGTCTAGAGGATGCAGTAGAGTTTCTAAGTAAGCACCCAGATGCTGTACCAATTGCTGGTGGTACTGATGTACTAGTGTTGATGAGGACTGGTATTGTAAGAGCAGACTTGATGCTTGACCTATGGAGTCTTAGGAAAGAGCTATCCTATGTTAAGAAGGAGGACGGGTATGTAGTAGTTGGTGCACTAACAACTGTTGATGAGCTTTGTAAGAGCTTCTTATGTAGTGATAAGAGGTATCTAGGATTCAAGGATCTATATAGTAGTTTTGGAGCATACTATCTAAGAAGCATAGCTACTGTTGGTGGAAACATTGGTACTGGACACCCATTATCAGATATAGCTATACTATTAATGGCCCTTGGTGGTGAAGTAAAGCTTGTTGGTAAGAATGGAGAGAGATGGGTTAGACTAGATAGGCTATACAAGGGTAAGAGAGAACTTGATAAGAGGCCTGATGAGCTAATTGTTGAAGTAAGGTTTAGGGAGACACCAGAGGATTCTTCAACAGCTTTGTTAAAACTTGATCGTAGACGTGGACATGCAATGGGCTATGTAGTAACTGGTGTTTATGCTAGATTCAATGGTGATAGGATAGAGGATGTTGGTATAGCTTTTGATAGTATGGGTAAGCCTTACCCGGGTAGAGCATATAAGACTGAAGAGTATCTACGTGGTAGGGTATTGGATAGTGAGACTATTGAGGGTATGTATCGTGTATTGGAGAGTGAGATGAAGCGTATAACAGACTATCGTGCACCAGCTGAGTACCGTCTAGACTTATCCAAGGTCTTGCTTAAGAGAGCACTCTATCTCATAAAAGAAAGGATTGGGGGTAGATAGGTTTATGGGTGAAGAGTACCCGGATCTAACTATTAAGCTCAACGTTAATGGTAGGGACTACATTGTATCTGTTAAGCCTTATGAGAGGCTAATTGATGTATTGAGGTATAAGCTTGGGTTTACAGGTGTTAAAGAGGGTTGTGGACGTGGTGAGTGTGGTAGTTGTCTTGTTATAATGGATGATAGGCTCGTACCTAGTTGTCTAGTACTAGCCTATCGTGCTAATGGGTCTAGGATAACCACTATAGAGGGTATTGCTCCAGAGGGTAAGCTACATGCTATACAGAAGGCCTTGTTGGATGTGCATAGTGTACAGTGTGGTTATTGTCTACCAGGTGTTATTGTTGCTGCTAAGTACCTACTAGACCGTAACCCAGAGCCTAGTCGTGAAGAGATCATGGAGGTTCTTGATGGCTGTCTATGTAGGTGTGGTACTTACCCAAGGTTTCTAAAAGCTGTTGAACTTGCTATCAAGTATATTCGTGAGGGTAAGATCTACTTTGATCTAGAGGAGGTGGGTAAGTAGTGTCTAAGCCAGATTATGTAAGGATTGTTGAGGAAGTATTTGAGAAGTATCGTGGTAAACCACTGCTCTATATTGGTAAGAAGATCCTTAGGTGGGATGCTGTAGCTAAGGTTACTGGTAGGGCATTGTTTACAGCTGATTATATAAAGTTCTACCGTGACTTAGTGTGGGTTTATAGTCTTAGGTCTAGGTATGCACATGCATTGATTAAGTCTATTGATGTATCTCCTGCTCTTAAGGTAAAGGGTGTGTTGAGAGTTATTACTGCTAAGGATATACCTGGTGTTAATGATGTAGGCTATGTTATACCTGATCAGCCATTGCTAGCTGATCGTAAGGTAAGGTATATTGGTGATACAGTAGCACTTGTTGTAGCAACTGATCCCTATGTTGCTGAGGAAGCTGCTGAGAAGATAGTTGTTGATTATGAGCCACTACCAGTCTATACTGATCCAGAGGAGATATTTGATCTAGAGAAGATGGAGGAGAAACCACACACACTAATACATGATGAGAGAGGCAGTGATGTTGTAGCACATTATAAGATACGTGCTGGTGATGTAGATAAGGCTTTCAAGGAGGCAAGTGTTGTTGTTGAGAACAAGTATAGGACTCCAATGCAGGAACACGCCTATATAGAGCCGGAAGCAGCTATAGCTCTCCCAGAGCCAGATGGTGGAGTAACAATAATTGCTTCAACACAGTGCCCATTTGATGTAAGGAGGTTTGTTGCTAAGATACTGGGTCTTCCACAGAATATGGTTAGAGTAATAGTTCCCTATGTTGGTGGAGGTTTTGGTGGTAAGGAAGACGTTGCTGATGAGCTAGCTGCTAAAGCTGCACTAGCAACCTATTTCACTGGTAAACCAGCTGTAGCAATACACACACGTGAAGAGGTATTCATAGGGCATAGTAAGAGACACCCAATGGTTGCATGGTATAAACATGCAGCAACACGTGATGGTAGGTTGCTTGCTGTTGAAGCAAGGATACTCTTTGATACTGGAGGCTATGCTAGCCTCGGACCATTCGTAGCATGGAGAGCAACAGTACACTCAACAGGGCCATACCGTGTAGGTAATGCACGGATAGACACATTCGCTGTATACACCAACACAATATACTCTGGAGCATTCCGTGGATTCGGTGATCCACAGGTACAATTTGCTGTTGAGAGACAGATGGATTTGTTAGCTGAAGAGCTTGGTATGGACCCTGTTGATTTTAGGCTTAAGAACATATTGAGGCCAGGAGACCGTACTGTACATGGACAGCTATTGACACCAGAACATGGTGTTGGTCTTGAAGAAGCTATAAAGAAGGTTGTTGAAGCATCAGACTGGTACCGGAAGAGGAGAGAGTATGGTAGAGGAAACGGTGTCTATAGGAAGGGTATTGGTATAGCTGTTGGATGGCACGGTAACTCAATCGGTGTTGAGGGTGCTGACTACGCTAGTGTAACCCTGATCATAAACCGTGATGGATCAATAACATTCCGTACAGGACTCATGGACATGGGACAGGGATCCCTATGGGGTCTAGTGCTTATAGCTGCTGAAATACTTGGTGTACCACCTAGTTATTTCAGGATTGAACAACCAGATACAGCTAGTACACCAGATGCTGGGCCAACTGTTGCTAGTAGAGCAACTGTTATGGGTGGTAATGCAGCTCTTGTAGCAGCATATAGGCTTAGAAAGAAGATCAACATGGTAGCTGCTGAGATGCTAGAGTGTAGTCCAGATGATATAGTTGTTGAAGCACCAAGGATATACTGTAGGAGCAACCCAGATAAGGAGACTACATGGAACGAGGTTGTAGAACAAAGCTTCTGGCTAGGAATACCATTGCAGGAATTCGGCTACTACCGTGCACCACGTGCTAAATGGGAGGAGGAGACTGGCCGTGGAGAACCATATATAACGTATACATTCGGAGCTATAGTTACTGAACTAACAGTTGATACTGAGACTGGACAAGTACTCATTGACAAAGCATATATAGCCTATGATATAGGAAGGGTAATAAACCCTGTTGGAGCAGAACACCATGCAGAAGGAGGCTATATACAGGGTATGGGTTATGCGTTAATGGAGGAGCTATTGCATAGCAAGGAAGGCCTTGTATACAACCCTAATCTATCAACATACTATATACCAACAATAAAAGATACACCAAGAGAATTCCACGTATTCTTTGTAGAATCAGGGTATAAGAGAGGCCCATTTGGTGCTAAAGGACTAGGTGAACCATCTATAGTACCAGTAGCACCATCAATAGTAAACGCTCTATCACACGCTCTAGGAATAAGATTCAATGAAATACCACTACCACCACACAAGATATACCTAGCAATAAAGAAACACGGTCTAAAACAATAAGTCTTTTTAAAACACTCTCCACCCACACCCATCTATAAAACCATGTAGAACAATATGGTGTATAACATATTGATAAACAAGAGAGCAGTTATAGATAAAGACAAGATAATAGTAGAAGGAATACCAACACACAACGAGCTACAAAGACTACTCATAGACCTAAGAGAATACATAGAAGATAAGGAAAGAAAACTAGTAATAACATTCAAGGGATCACCAGGCCCCAATGGAACAGGATTATGCATAGAAATAGAGATCAAGGGAAAACAACTAACAAAACTAGAAACAAGTGTAATAGAAAAATTCTTCAAAATAAGAAACTACAATACAATAACAGCTAGAGGTTAAGATAATCTATTCTCAAAATCTTGTGGTAACATCCCGTGGGTACTATGGGTATGAAAGAGGATTAAGGT
>CAYXOO010000095.1:0-6987 GCA_964466845.1 uncultured Desulfurococcaceae archaeon | reverse complement strand
AGCATATAGTGTGACACCACCTATCTTCTTATACCCTATAGCATAGTTTATAGTAGTTGATAAACCCTTGTTACTCTTATCAATAACACCACTATCTACTATAGACCACCCATACTTTCTAAGCCCTTGGACAACCTGTTTACTTGAAATAATAAAGCCTTTCCTCTCAATATATGCCTCATAATACTCTACATAGGGTAGCTTAGAATGTAGGGGCTCAACTCTAACAGATAATGCTACACCCCTCTTCAAACCAGTACCATAGGATAATGCACCAATACGTGCTTCTGATACAATAACTATATAGTCTGGATTAACATGTGATCTATAGACAAAAGCTTCTCCAACTCTATACGTATTACTGGCTGTAAACCTCTTTACACCAGGTGTTAGTGATAATATACTCAGACTATACATAATCCCAGGTTTATTCAATACAACTTCTACAGAGTAGTCCCCACCTGGGTCTGGACACTCTGTATAGGCTATACTAGACTGTATTAGAGCCACTATAGCTAGTGATAATATAGTGTATACCCAGTATTTCTTCATAGAGAGAATACCCTAGTCTATACCTAAGTATTATCTAGTATACTTTCTAGTCTATAACTCTTAACTCTCTAGAGTATATGGCCTAGGATTTCCTCTTTAACGATAATAGCTTCCTATAGAGCTTTATAGTCTCAATCCATAGTGGTGATACAGCCAATAGTAGTATCGATGTATAGTCTAGTGGAGGCCTTGTATAGAGTATGTATGATAGAGCTAGTGTTGTAGAGAATACAGCATAGACTATAGTCCTTGGTAGTATACTGTTACGTATTATAATGTAGGAGTTCAGCTCTATAGGTAGCTTCTTATAAACCATATAGTCTCCATTCTCTAGCCTCTCTGCAAGCCCGTGTCTAACCAATCCCTCTAGAATCCTCTTAGCCTTACCAGGGCTGTTATAGCCTAGTATCCTCTGTGCTTCACGTACACCAACTGGTTTGCCAGTCTCTAGCAATATAATGTATGATCGGATAAGCTCTCTATCCATTGACAACTAGCCTCTATCTACCCTAGAGATACTAGTCTACATGTATCTCTTAAGAATAAACCATACTATAAACGATACAGTTAACGCTATTAGTAGTGGATACAATACATTCTCTACTCTATTACCTTCTCTACCACCTTGTTGTACCTGGCTCTCTACCGGATAACCACTAGTAGTAGACTCCAATGTTGTATCTGATGCTGTCTCTCTTGATGCGGCTTCTACTAAGGCTGTACCAGCTGCACTACCTACAAAACCATAGCTTGGAGGAGGATTATCTGGTACATCTTCTAGGCTATAGTATACACTACACCCTCCACCAGTAAGTGTGGCTTTAACTGGTAATTGTGCATCCTTATAGCTAATCCATCTACCAAGCATATCATATACTATTCTAGAATTCCAACCAGCAAGCCCTGGTTTGGCAATACTCTCTATAGCTTCTAAATCACTATCATTAAGCCCTTTTAGTACATCTATTGAGATAAGCCACTGGATCTCGTAAGTAAGTATAGACTTTATAGTCTCTATATAAGACTCTGGTATTTCATAACTATTCTCTTCTATAACAGTGTATCCCCACTCTATAGTTCTACCTAGGATTCTAGTAATGGTATCATTTATCTCATCACTAATACTATTACTATCTATTGGGACTACTGTCTTAAACTGTAGTGTTACTATGGTCTTGTTTACCCCAGTTACTCTCCATAAGTCAATAACTAGTTCTACTCTATACTTTTTGATAAACTTATAGTAACTACATGAACCAGCTACTGGTGTTTCACCAGTATTTTTATCTAGACTAGCGTTCTTTATGATACAGCATTCTCTAGTCCATTCATACTCTAATAGTATGTTGTCTACTCTACTAACAATATTCTCTATGCTATCATCTATACTACTATTGATGTTGACTACATAGTATGTCTTCTTAGGGATAACATTAGGATCGGGTTCAATCCTTATTGACAGATATTCTTCTGAACCATATAGTCTGGTTTTGGTTAGTAGTACTATAAAGCTGCTGTTTAAATGTGCTCTATAGACATATGCTCTATCACCTATTGGTGATATATTTGATATATTCTCTAATACGGATAGATTATATGAGACACCGGGTTTGTTGAAGACTACTTCTACTGAATAAGTATCTGTTGGATCAAGGCATGCTTGTACAGTATTTAGACTAACTAATGAGACAACTATAGATACTAGAACCACTAGTATATGGAGTCTATACATCATATACATCCCTCTACTACCTCTATAGCATATCTATTGTTTACAAATATATGTAGGGTATAGTGGTGTATATGTCCTAGGTATTTGACAAAAGAAAGTGTTATGGATGTGTTTAAAAAACACTATATCTTGGAATAAAGATACTTGTCTACCAAGTAGTCTATAAAGTACCTGGGCTCTATACCTTCTCCAAAAGACCTCTTCAGTAGCTCTTTAGGCTCGTAGGTAGAACCCCACTTGTGTATCTTTTCTCTAAGATACTCTCTAATAGGTTTGAACTCACGTTTTTCTATCTTCTGGTAGAAGTCTGGTATATCTCTTGTTATATGGTGTCTTATTTGTGCAGCTATTATGTTTCCTAGTGTATATGTTGGGAAGTAGCCTATCATACCCATACTCCAGTGTACATCCTGTAGTACACCTTCACTATAGCTCTTAGGCTTAACACCTAGTAGCCTATCCATCTCGTTGTTCCAGATCTCTGGTAGTTCATCAACCTTTAAGTCTCCAGTTAATAAGTCCTTTTCTATCTTAAACCTTAGTAGTATGTGGAGGTTATAGGTTACTTCATCAGCATTTACACGTATGAGACTAGGCCTTACAGTGTTGAAGTACATGTATATGTCTTCAATACTATAGTTCTTTATAAAGTCTAGATACTTCTCTAGTATTGGGTATACAGCTTTCACAAAAGCCATTGATCTACCGATTATGTTTTCCCAGAAACGACTCTGGCTCTCATGTACTCCAAGGCTTACTCCACCAGCTAGTGGTGTAGCCATTAGTCTCTCATCAATCTGTAGCTCATAGAGTGCATGTCCATACTCGTGTATAACACTATACATTGTCCTCTTGAAATCAACTCCTTCATACCTAGTAGTAATCCTTACATCCCTTATACCCATGTGCTGTGTAAACGGGTGTGCAGATACATCAATCCTTGCTCTGATACCAAGTGGGAACTCAAACATCTCTAGTATCTCTAGATTAACCTTCTCCATAGCCTCTCTCTTATACTCGATCTTCTCTAATGGGTGTTCTCTTGGGTAAGAACTGGTTGAGAGAACCTTGTCTAAAACCTTCTTAATACCAGGCTCTAGTACACTAAATACTTGCTCTACATCCCTAGTCCTCAGCCCCTCCTCGTACAAGTCTAGGAGTGCATCGTATGGGTGCTCGTCATAGCCTAGGTAATCAGCTGCTTCACGGCTAAGCTTCACGATCTTCTCTAGATAAGGCTTAAACATGTTATAGTCGTTCTTAGCCTTAGCTTCTCTCCATACAACAGTTGCTTCTTGGCTAACACGAGCCATCTCATATACTAGCTTTGGAGGTAGTGCTTTAGCTATACGTGTTGCACGCTTAAGTACACGTACAACACCCTTCTCATAATCATTTAAATCCTCCTGTTTCTCAGCTTTCTCTAATAAACCCTGTATCTCTGGACTCAACAATATCTTCTGTCTAAGTACACTAAGCTCTCCACTAGCTATACCTCTCTCTATACTACCTTCTTTAGGCATATATGTCTCTGTATCCCACCCCATAAGACCTAGTGCATGACCTATAGCCCATAGTACACGTGTTTTCTCAACAAGTTCTTTGATAACAGGGTTTTTAAACACCATAGCCTATACACCATATCATCTAGGTTTTTAACCTTATTAGCTACTCTAGTAACTATGACAGTATATGTTATTAACTCTTTCTTATTAGTCTACAGCTATATGTTGGTAGCTTTCCCACTGGTTACAGGTTGAAACAGAATATTTAAAATATTGTTTCTTTATTTAAACAACTCCAGTTGGTATGTTATCGTATTATGGGGGGATCGTGTTGACAAGGTTTAAGGAAATCGTTGAAGGGTTTTCACCTAGCTATGGAGCATGTGTTATGGGTACTGGTATCTTAGCTGTTACAACCAAGATATATTCTACATACATACACTTCCTTAATTATCTAGCGTTGTTTTTTACGATATTGAATACATTGATTGCAGTTATTGTTACAGTATTTTGGGTTGCTAGATGGATCCTCTATACAGATAAGGCTTTAGAGGATCTTATGCATCCGGTTAAGACAAACTTTTATCCAACACTACCTATTGGATACATGGTTCTTGGAATGGACTATATTGTGGTTATAGGAAACCATTTTATTGGTGCAGTACTATGGGGTATTGGCGCTATCCTAACATTTGTATTCGGTATACTTATTCCATACAACCTGTTTAGGAGTGAAGCAGTTCGTTTAGACCATATTAATCCATCTATATTTATTCCACCTGTAGGACTTATAGTAATACCTATTGCTGGAGGTGTTGTGTTATCCAAGTTATCTGGAGTATTGTATGAAGCAATACTGTTCTTCAACATAGTTTCATGGGGTTCTGGGTTCTTCATATACCTTGCATTATTAGCAGTATGTGTTCATAGATTCCTGTTACATCAGCCACTACCAAGTGTATTAGCTCCAACAATGTGGATAAACCTTGGACCAATTGGTGCTGGTACAGTAGCCTTATATAATCTATCCACAAATACAGATGCATTTGACGCAGCAATTAATTGTACTATAAAGGTTTTCCTACTACTATTCTGGGGTAGTGGAGTATGGTGGCTTCTACTAGCAATAATTATGACACTCCACTATATCCATAGACAGAACCTACCATATGCTCCAACATGGTGGGCTTTTACATTCCCTTTAGGAGCATACGTTGCTGCAACACACGTGGTGTATAAGATAGTTCATCTAAGCATATTCGACTATTTCGGCTTAGCAATATACTTCCTACTCCTAGGTTTATGGATAGCTGCTTTCCAGGGTGCATTAAGAGGGTGTATTAGGTGTTTAAGGAGGGTTTAGTAGGGCGTTTAAGTAGATATATTCAAGTAGATGTGTCTTCATAGTATACTATAGGCGGTTTAGAATGATTACAGATGGGTCTAGAGAGAGTTTAGATAGAAGGCTTAAGATATTATCTATACTATCTATTGATGGTAGAAGGAATTTTATAGACATAGCTCGTGAACTAGGTATTAGCCATGTAGCTGTTAGTAAGCATGTTAATAAGTTAGTAGAGTCTGGTTTATTGAGGATAAAGGGGTGTTTAAATCCAGAATTACTTGGCTTTAGACTAGTCCTTGTGTTTATGGAGATCGTTAATGAAGAGTATATGGAGAAAATAGTCTCTAAACTTAGAAATTGTCCACGGATAGTATTTCTAGCTAAAATGATTAGTGGCTATAACCTTGTAGCGTTATTTTATGTAGAGAACAACTATGTATTAGAGTGTATGAGTAGCATATGTACTATTAGGACGCTTGAGGGTATTAGGAGAACAGAGATCTATCTATTATCAGAGATTATTAAACCAAAACATCTACCAATAACCATTGGAGAGAAAAATCTAGATAAAACACCATGTGGCAGGCTATGTAGTGAATGCATAGGGTATAAGAATGGTAAGTGCATCGGTTGCCCAGCAACAATATACTATAAACTATCTATCTAACTCCAGTTAGTACTAAAGCCTTATTATCTAGAGGTCATGGATGCTTTAAGAAGACTACTTGATTAAATGCAGATCATGTTATTACATGATCGCTCCCAAACCATCTATTTAAGTGCATTCTCAGTGTTTAGCTTTCACAATACCATACTATATGACTATGTTTTTGAGAGATTATTGCTTTAGTATTATTCCTGTATTACCACTATATCTTTAAATCGTTTATAGTGTTTGTCAAAGGTATATATCTCCTTTATACTGTATTGATTCATCTTAATGTATGCTAATCCATCATTTATACTTACCATATACTTCTTAGCTATAGATAGTGCTTTAATATAATCATCTTTATTGACATCTAGTACAGTTATATTGTCTAGTGTAAGTATCCTTGCTATAAAGCCTATACTTGTTAAGAGGTTTATGTGTGTTTCTATAATATTGGCTATCTCACTAATATGTACAACTGTTGTAGCTACTTCTTCAACTCCATTATCGATTCTTTTGATAATGTTTTTAGCACTCTCTTTAACAAGCTTCTCCCTATCAGTTAGTCTTCTACGTGGTTTTATCATAGCGTGTAGGAATACACTAGAATCTATGAATCTCATAGAGTATGTCACCTATGTTCTACTATTGGAGCATATACTGATTTCCTTAGCTTATGCGTGTCTGTAAAATCGTTTATACTAGCCTCTATTTTATCAAATAGACTAGTTAGTTTGATAGGTTTTATTGGTTTTAAACGGAGTTCTCCATTAACATATTCTAGGTGGAACAGGTTTGTACCTATCATCCTCCTAATATCTGCTGGTATTAGTATCCTACCTTGTTTATCCATTTTAACAACAACTACTTCACCACTCATACTATAATACACCATATGCTAGATACTCTGGATTATAATTATAGTTTCACCAGTTTATAAGAAGTTTGGGTGACGAGTTCTATTGTCCTAAATAATATGCTGTTATAGTCTAGCTTTATTTAGTGTGGTGTCTTGCAGGGGATGAGGGAAAGCATCATAAATACAACTAAATGGTCTTGTAGAGGAATATGGTGGACACAAAAAGCTCCAGATATAGTTTATCATAGTTGAGTTCATTATGTAAAAGACTAACTTTTATAAAGAAAATCCTTGGTGTAACATTTAGGCTACTTAATTAAATACATTATTACACTTTAGATA
>CAYXOO010000094.1:0-7008 GCA_964466845.1 uncultured Desulfurococcaceae archaeon | reverse complement strand
CCTATTAACAATGGATAGCTTGTTAGACACTATTACATAGCTCTACTCATACACTATTGTCTTTCCGTAGGTATATTAGTTGTTGTACAGACAAGGTTTATTCTATGGGTTAAACTTTTAGGTTTAACTGTTATAGTTGTTATCTGAGGGGTTTAGATGTGGTTGTAGTTAAGGTTTATAGGAAGGGTATTATTGTCTTGCCTAAGGATGTTAGAGAGAAGACAGGTATTAAGGAGGGTATGCTTCTAGAGGTTATTGTACGTGGTAGAGAGGTTGTTCTTAGACCACTTGATCTATGGGATCGTGTCTGGGGATGTAGTAAGGATAGAGGTTCTGTTGAAGAAGTTGAACAAGAACTTGATCGTGAGGAGGAGTTGTTTTGGAGAAGGAGAGGGTTGTAGTAGATACTTATGCTCTACTAGCTATAGTGTATGATGAGGTTAGTAGTGTTGGTAGAGTGGTTTTAGAACGTATTAGGAGTGGTGAAATAGAAGGCTTACTACCAGTTACTGTTGCTTATGAATACATTGTTCACTGGTATAGAGGACGTATTCCTGCTTTAAAGAATATAGATGAAGTGCTAGCCTACCTCAATACCTATTTCAACTTAACTATGTTGTCTATAGATGAATACGTTGAAGCAGCTAGGATTAAGGTGTTGGGTGATAGGCTTCTTAGAGAGTCTGGTGTAGAAGAGCTTATTGGTAGGAGGCTTAGTATTGTTGATTCAACAGTACTTGCTATAGCTTATAAGAGGAATCTACCTATTCTAACAGGTGATAAAGACTTAGCCTATGTAGCAGAAAAGATTGGCCTAGAGGTTATATGGTAGTATACTATCGTGTCATTAATCAATTCCTCTTATCCTCTATAACTACATATACAGTCTTGTCTACGTGTCTGTATATACTTGTGTTTTAATGTTATAAGGCTTAATAGAACAAGGGTTGAATATGCTTTCTCTGTTCTAGACATCTCTTGTCTCTCCCTATATGTGTTTCTGAGCTATTTATTCTAGAAGAGAGATATTGTTTCAATAAATTGTTTTATACCTTGATCAACTATTTTAGTAGTAATGAGTTCTCATATAGTAATAGCATTTGTATAATACTCTACTAGGAATGATGCTGTTAGGTGTTCTATTTAGCCAATGTATAACTAGGTATCCTTATATAGCATAGATATAGTGTGTATAGTGTGTAGACGTGGTATGTGTAAAAAACCATTTGTCTAGAACTGAGTGTGTGGGTGTAGAATAGTGCTTGATACAGATATTGTTGGTCTACGCCGTCTCTTTGAGGCTAGACCACGTGAGTACTATTATGCATGGGCTCGTGTTATGCCTGATAATGATGTGTTGTTGCCACCGTTTACTGGTAAGGTTGTTAAGAGTCTTCTTATTAGAGCTAACCCTGTTGTTGAAGAGGTTTTTAGTGGTCGTTATACTCCAAAGCCTATTCATTTATCAACACTAGTGCGTGTCGAGGATGGTAGACTGTACTATATGTGGAAGAAACATGGTAGTGAAGAAGCTAGTATGAGGCTTGGTATGGGACAAGAAGCATTGTTCTTCCTAGGGTTTACAGAGGATATAGCTCACCAAGTGCTTGATGCACTAGCTAATCTCGATGGTGTAGAGCTATTTAATGTTAAGTGGAGGCTTATAGAGTATGGTGTTGAATCGTATAGGCTACCAACAGATAGTGTACCAAGGAAGTATTCTCTAGAGGGTGTAGAGGCTGTTAAGATAGAGTTTCGTACACCAACACTACTCCTAGACCCGTACAAGAAGAGTCGTTACCGTAGATTCCTACCAGTACCTGGTATAGTGTTTAGCTATAACATTGGTGACTTGCTTAGGATGGAGAGAGGTAGGGATTATCTAGAGACTGTAAACCTAGTGAATGCATTATTGAATGAGACATATAGTGTATTGGATACAGCTAAGTCTATAATGTATATCTATGAGGGTAAGAAACTACCCGGACTAGCAGGCTATGTAAAATACATGATAGACTGGGATATGGTTAAGAAAACAAATGCTAGACTACTGCTAGAAAACCTACTAATGCATGCATCTATAATGGGTGTAGGAACAAGCCGTGCTAATGGATTCGGACATGTAACAATAAAGTATATAGAAGCTATAGAATAGCCTAGACGAGATCCTTAGTGGAGAGGGAGAAAAAGCTATTATATAGGTGATCTAGTGGTATAGTTGTCTACATGTATGGCTGTATCTGTATTGTTAACACTACACTATCGGTTTCAACTAATACTGAGAGTAGACCCATCATAGGTTTTCCTTCTACAATGTATATTCCATAGACTTGGAATCCATTACCAGTTATAGATACTGTAACGTTACTCCACCCATCTGCTTGTAGAAAGTCTTTTATTCTCTCAGCATACTCTTGTGTCTTAGTGTTGTCATAGTTCTGTATATTGAATGATGCATAGTATTGTTGTAGACCATTAGAACCCATCAAACCACTATAATAGCACCATACATTCCCACTACCAAATACTTGTATTGAAGCATTATACATGCTATAGTATGGTATAGAGTACTCAGTAGACGGTGGCCGTATAGAGCATAAGCTAGTACTTGTTGTAACGACATGGCTTGTACTAGAGCCTGTATACCCACTAGTATAGCTTGGACTACATGGAAGCTCTGTGTTATGGTTAACCCTCCTACCACTCCATGTTCCATGGTCAAAACCGTTTGTGAATCTCCATGTACCCTCCATTGTATCACCAGATACTCTACCATCAAACAAGGCTGCATAACCACCTACAGTACCAACTTTAATCCTATCACCATCAAGATCTACTGTTACAGGCATCCAGTCTTCAGATGGGTATACACCAGAGACTTTGATACAGCCTATATAGCTCCCACTACCAGTCCTCTTAATCACCCAAGTCCATTCCCCACTTCCATGCTGGCTTGTATAGCTCCCACTCCATGTACCCTCTATATCGATTGTAGAGACACCACTAGTTGTATATTGACCAGTAGACACAGTACTTGATTGGCTAGTGAATGATTGTGTACTACCACTAGTACTAGAACCTTCTAGATTATTTGAAGCACTAGTTGTTGTAGACGATGATCCTACCCCACTACCATACTGTGATAGATAGAGTACACCCATAAAAACTAGAGCTATAGCTACTACAGCTATACCTAAAACTCTAGCATCCATAGCTCATGCATCCCATAGACACTTAGTAGAAGAGCCTTAATGAGGACTCTAGAGCCCATGCCCTAGTACTATGAGTCTCTAGAGGTATCCCCACTAAGACTCTTCCCAAGCAACCAGTAAATACAATTCCTGTATAAAAACCTTATAGCCTACTAGATGTAGTCTTAGATAATCTATTTCTGGTGATGGATAGATGGTAATAGAGTGTATAGAAGCAATAGAGTAGACCAGCTATATAGTTAATTGAGAAGAGCTTCTAAGATACCTATTACCTATACTTTCTGGCTACCCAGTAGATCTCTTGTTGTTAGGAGCTTGGGTTTTCTACCTAGTATTTCATAGAGTTTCTCTCTATACATAGTGGTTCCCCTTATAAGCTTGTTATCATCAGTTACTAGTGCTAAGTTATTCTCAATAGCAGCCACGATATATGCAGAATCATAATATGTTGCTTTAATAGTACAAGCTATCCTAAGTATAAGAGACTGGTTACGTGGTGTTACAATGCCTAGTAAGCCATACACCCTGTCAATATAGTCCAGTAGACTTAATGCTTCACCAATACTTATCCTATTTAACAAGACTGCTTTCTTCCAAAGAGCATTTCCTACTTCATATGGTGTAAGAGTTAGTATATAGCTTCCCTTAAGATAACGATAGGCTTCACTACCCAGTGTTCTTATTAGGTTAAGAAGAGCTGAAGCATCAAATAATAGTTTCAACGCTCCTCCCTACTAGACCTCATAGCCTCAACTATTTCTTCACTAGGTATCTTCTTTAGGATTTCTTGCATCTTCTCTAATGCCTTCTTATACTCCATCTCTTCTCTCCTACGTACTTCCTCTTCAAGTGCTCTCCTTATAACCTCACTAACAGGTATCCTATACTCCTTAAGCTTCCTATGAAGCTCTCTCTGGATCTTAGCTGAAACAGTTACATAGCCCAAGGTAATACCCTATCATATACTACATTATTATATAGTAGTATATAATGTTTTAGTATAGCTCATGTCTTACCTGGTTACAGGTATAGATGCTTGTCTAAGTTATGATGTAGTATCTCATGTCCTAATGGATAAATATATTGTGGTGTATGGATAGATTATATACTTGGATGAGAGGAATGCTTGGTGTTTCAAAGCTTGTTGCTACAGTAACTATTGTTGCTGTAGCATTGATTGTTAGTATAATTGCTTCACTATGGATCAGTGGGCTTACTAGTAGTTATGCTTCAGAATTTAATGTGAGGATCGAGGTTATCGAGGGTATATATGTTGTTAAAACATTCTTTATAGATCTGAGGAATACTGGTTCTATAGACACTAGTATAACACATGTATTCATAAACCAGAAGCCAGCACGTCTAATATGGGCTTGGGATCTAGATGAAGACAAGTATTTAGGATGTAGTGAGCCTATTGTAAAGTCTGGACATACTGTTAGGATAGCTATTCGTTCACCTAAGGTGTTTGTACCAGGCTCTATTGTTGAAGTAATGATCTATACATCTCATGGGCTAAAGCTTTTCAAGTACGTTGCTGTAACTGGACATACAGCTCTAGCTTTCATTAATAACGGTGGATTCCATACATGGAACTATAACCCAGGCTATATGCTAGCTATTTATCGTGACTACTATATGCTTAGAGATAATGGGTTATTACCAGATGTACCATTGCTTAGTGTTTCAGCTGATACACGTAGTGTTAGAGAGTATTGTATAGAGTACAACATGTGGTATGCACTACTAAGCCTATACCAGGAAGAGAACATTATAATGGAGATAGCTGTTACAAACGGCTATGGTAGATGGGAGTATATTGACTTAGAAGCTACAAGAGATGGATCTATAGCATTCTATACATCCTATGACGACTACTACGTTAAGATACATAAGTCCTGCCTCGACCCACACAGCTATAAGCTATTGTTTAGAGTCTATAGAGGTGGTATTGTAGAGGTAATACTGTTTATTGATGGAGAGAAACTCGTAGATCGCAACACATCTAGTATATATGGATGGTTTATTGGAAACCTATGTATTGGTGTATGGGATAAAAAGGCTATGTACGATATGTACCTTGATAAGTTCCAGGAGCATATAGACTGGGTATACTATAACGATACAGTTGTCTACGAGGAATTCAATACATCAACTACAAACCTATTCACATCATACACTATAGAGCCAGAGGCATCAGCTGAGAAACCAATAACAAGTTATCCAGTAGTAATAGCTAGTGAAACACTAGGTTTTGAAATAGAACCAGACATCTAGATATAGACTTAGGTATAGCTGTTAGGTATAGCTACATGGGATCACTGTATAGCTCTAGTATTGGGAGTTGAGAGAGGATATATCTCTATATTACTTCTAGCTCTTTTTGTTTCCTTAACGAGGCTATTGATGCTATTGACAATATTATTGATACTATTATCCAAGGGATAGCGGTTTCTACTGGTATTCTAGACTCTATCTTCTCTAGTGTTAGACATACTCCTACAATCAATTCACTCTCTTGTTCTGTATGTACTAATGTGTTATAACACATTTTCTTACTACGAGTTAGTTCTTCTAATCCAGAGTTTTCAAGATGGACTCTTATACTATCGATAAGTTCTTTAAACTCTCTGTCTTCTGGTTTATATCCTATTGTGTTAATCGATTTATTGTATGGGTTGTATACTAGTTCTAGCTCTATAGTATAATAGGTATAGTCTGCTTTTACACGTATATAGTATAGTCTAGCCGGACTAGGTGATAAGCTGGGGCTTGTTAGAGAGTATATTGCTACTGTTGCTACAGAGGATGCAACAAGGATTACTACTACACAGCCTATAACACCAAAGGTATGCTTCCTAACAGCTTCTATATCTGGTTTTAAACCACGATAGTAGCCAGTTAGGAAATCCCTCTTAATCCTCTCAATATTCTCTTTCTTAACAAAGTATGGTGCTAGAGCAACACCTGTTAGGAAACCACCTATATGGGCAAATACTGCTATGCATGGCTCTATAAATGGTAGTATAAACTGTAATATCACCCACACGAATATCTCGTACTTCATCCTCCACCGAAAGCAGTAGCACATAATCTTGAAGCATATACACTGGTATTTGTATGCTGATGGGTAGAGGTATAGGTATGCACCAATAACACCAGCTATAGCACCAGATGCACCAACCATTGGAACAGTCAACCCAGATGGATCAAATGCTAGTGTGTATAGAGACTGAATAGCAGTAGCTATATAGCCACATAAGATGTAGAAGAATAGATACCTAGCCCTACCCATAGCAGCCTCTACATTATCACCTACAACATACAAGTAGAACATATTACCAAGGAGATGAAACAATCCAGCATGTGTAAACATAGAATATAGTACACGTGGATCAAACGGGTTTCCAAGGAAACACATAGCTGATATACCAAGGAAACCAATATCACCATATATCTTGTCTAGAAACACTATAAACCACACAACATTAGCTATAATCAACCCATAAGTAACCACTGGTACAACAGCTGGACTAGTATCCTTTAACTCCTTAAGAGTAGCTCTAAAGATATCTATAAAACCAGGTTTCCCCTCCTCTTCATCATACTCATTATAATAGTTGTTACACAAGATTCTAACCCACTATATAGATGCTTAGTTGAGACTATATGCTATACACATTCTATTACCTAGTAATAGCTAGGCTATATAAAAATACTTTCTAGGAGACAACAAATAGTTGTTCTTCTCTATTGAGACCAAGGGATATTTATTAGAACACTATATCTCTATACC
>CAYXOO010000093.1:0-7023 GCA_964466845.1 uncultured Desulfurococcaceae archaeon | reverse complement strand
CTATAAAACAGTCTTGACTAGAAAAGCTATATGGGATCATATAGGTGTTTAAGACTAAACAATTTAAAAGAGCTAGTAGAACTATTAAGGGGTAACTCTATTGGCTAGAACAATTTATGGATACGCTAAAGAGCTTCATCCAGAGACAATAAAGTATACATTGTCAAGTAGTCCAGAGAAACGTGCTAGACTAGGTCAATTCTTTACACCCAAGAGTCTCCGTGAAGAACTATTAAGTAAATTACCTAGATTACGGAGACCTAAAGTGCTGGATCCTGCTTGTGGTACTGGAGAATTCTTGTTGAGTGCTAAAGAATACTTTATAGATCCAGAGCTTTATTGTTGGGAAATAGATCCAGAGTTAGCTCGTATAGCTAGGAAGATTGTACCAGAAGCTCACATAGAGGTTGTAGATAGTCTAACTAAACCATTTATTGAAGAATTTGATGTAGTTATAGGTAATCCACCGTATTTCGAGTTTAAACCAAGTAGGCTAGTTAAAGAAAGGTATAGAGAAGTGATATGGGGTAGAGTAAATATATATTCGCTCTTCATATACCTAGGTTTAAGATTATTGAAACCGGGAGGGTATTTAGCGTATGTTGTTTCTTCATCACTAAATAATGGTGCTTATTTTAGAAAGCTTAGAGAGTATATAGTTAGACATAGTGATATAGTTTATCTTAAGGTAATTGATGATCCATACATCTTTAGGGATCCTGGATATAGTGTTAATCATACATTCCAATTACTTGTGTTAAGAAAGGGTAGTAATAGTGGTAGATATGTGTTTAAATACAGAGACGTTATGATATTTACTGAAGAATACAAGTATCTAGAGGAAGTATTTAGAGAATCTACTACACTAAAGGAGCTAGGCTATAGAGTCTTAACAGGAAAGGTTGTATGGAATCAGCATAGAGATAAGCTTACAAATGATCCTAGAGAGGGGATATTGCTGATATGGTCTCATAACATAAGAAATGGTAGGATAGTCCTAGATAAGACAAGGAAACCACAGTATATCAAGTGGCCTATAGAGAAAGCTGATAAAGGCCCAGCTATTGTAGTTACAAGAGTTGTTGGCCACCCTAAGAGAGCAGTACTTGAAGCAGCACTTGTTCCACCAGGAGTAGTCTTTGTTGCAGAAAACCATGTAAACGTTGTCTATCCACCACCAAATGCTACATTAGAGGAGATGGAGGAAATAGTTAGACAACTAAATAGTCTAGAGACACAGAGAATAGTCAGGGTATTGACAGGTAATACACAGATATCTAAAACAGAATTAGAAAAACTAATCCCATTAAAGATTAAGGTTGAGAGAAAACAAGTAGTAGGGTTTCTCTCATAGCTTTAGTACTCCGTCTTCTATTCTTATTGTCTTTTTTGTGTATTTTGTTACTAGTGGGTCGTGTGTTACTATTATTATTGTTGTTTGGTACTGCTTGTTTATTTCTTTGAATAGCTCTAGAACTGTTGGTTTTGATTCTAGATCAAGGTTTCCTGTTGGCTCATCTGCTAGTAGTAGTAGTCTGGGTTGTTAGCTAGTGCACGAGCTATTGCTACACGTTGTTGTTCTCCACCACTTAGCTCGTATGGTCTATGGCTTAGCCTATTACCTAGTCCTACAAGTTCTAGTAGCTCCTTAGCTCTCCTAAATGCTTCCTTCCTTGGTACACCCTTTAGGAGCAATGGTAGTGCTGTATCTTCTAGTGCTGTAAGTTCTTGTAGTAGGTTGTAGGACTGGGAGACTATACCTATGTTTTCTAGTCTAAACCTGGCTAGTTCTTCATCTGATAGCCTCTCTACCTCAACACCACATACTCTAACATAGCCTCTAGTAGGCTTATCGATAGTTGCTATAATGTTCAACAAGGCTGTCTTACCACTACCACTAGGCCCCATAATAGCTATTGACTCACCCCTATATACAACCATGGATACACCACGTAGTGCTACCAACTTCTATGCGTCCAAGCCTATACTTCTTCCACACATTCTCTAATCTAACAGCCTCCTCTCTACTAACCAAACCTCATAACCTCTACAGGCTCATATCTTGATGCACGATATGCTTATAAGCTACACGATATTATGGTTAATAGTATTGTGTATAAGAAGCTATAGAGGTAGCCCACTGGGGTATAGACTGGTGTTATACTATAGTGTTGACCACCAACCTCTATACATATAGAGCCAGTCATGTAGACTAGTACTGAAGCTATAGAGACACCTAGTAAATACCCTATCAGAGAATAGAATAGAGAGACTATTATGAATAAAATGAATATCTTCCTGGAAGACAATCCAATAGCCTTCAACACACCGATCTCACGCTTCATACCCTCAACAACAAGTATCATAACATTAACAATACCAAGGCCTACAAGCAATGCTATACTAGCTACAAGCAAGTACATAAACTTCTTATCAACCTCTACAAGCCTAAGCAAGTCACTAGCTAGTTCTCTCCAAGACCTAGCTTTAACACTCCATCCCCTACTCCTAAAATACTTATTCATAGTAGAAGTAGTCTCCAAAGCCTTATCCAAGCTATCCGTCTTCACCACAATACACGTACACATAGTATCATTAAACCCAAGCAACCTCCTAACAACATCTAAGTCCATAAACACGGTGTTATCATCAATACTAGAGAAACCAGTCTCAACAACCCTAGATACCTTAAACACCCCTCTATAACCACTGGGTAGTATAATCGATAACATTATCTCCTACACTTACACCAACCTCATCAGCAACACCACGTCCTTACAGCACTATCATTACCCAGTCTAAACTCTCCAACTACATAGCTCGATAAACCACTATAGCTCTCCTCTAGACTAGAGTTAACACCAAGGTATAGATACAACTCTATAGCCTCCACTAGCCTCTATGAAACCTCTAGACTCAAACCTTATAGAATAACCAGTTACACCATCTAACTCATCAACATAACCAGCTATCTTATCACAAAAGCCTATGTAGTCTCTAGAACCTCTTATCTCTACAAAAGGTATCTCTAACCCAACGCTATGTCTAACAAGTGAATCAGCAAGCCCTTCTACAAAACAATCACTATACAAGTAAATAGCACAAACACCAGCAATAACCAAGACAATAACAACCATAACACGTTTCCTACCACAAATAAACCTCCACGAAAGAAACAACAAGCACCAAACCCAGCCAAGACCCGTACATCTCCTAGCCTCTACAAATACCCTACTAACCATACTTGATAGGTTCTACAACACTATGTCTTTATAAAGAATAACTAGACATATCCTAGGCTGAAGAAAAATGTATCATATAGAAAAACTCTACTTATTAAGAGAAATCATTGGAAAATCCGATACTGTCAAAGAAATCAGTATACACGGATTTAAATCACTACGTAGTGTAAAAATACAATTCCCCACCAATCTAACCATAGCTATAGGCCCTAACGGATCAGGTAAGACGGCATAATCGAATCAATATTCCTATTAAGAGAAATCTTGATTATACTAGAGGGAGAAATCCTAATCCTTTTGGTAAGTGGTGGGGATACAAGAATGTTGTCTGGAGAGGTAATATTGAGAAACCTATAAGGATGGACTTGGCAGTTGACCTATCTAATTTATCAGTTGGGCTAGAGTCTTTAGAGAAGACATTCAGGGAAGTGTATGGAATAGGTTGTTTTATGATCAATACCCTTAAAGATGTTTTAAAGAAAATACAAGTTATAGAATATAGTATTGAAGCTTATGATAGGGGTGGTATAGTATATGTTAGAGAGAAGGTTTCATCAGATACTATAGATTTTGAAATATACTTATCACGTAATAAAATGGAAATACTATATGGTGATGGAAAACATGTAGAAATAATCATTTCTCGTACATCGTATCTGTTACTAGATAAATATGATGAGTTTATTCGCTTACTTTAAACTAATATTACTATAGATAATGGTTTTGAAAGCATATTCTATGGGTTTAAGTATTTATTAGAAGACTATTTAGAAGAGCCAGATTTTGTAGCAGGACTATTGTCTTGGGTTGTAGTGGTTTTTGGTACGCTTGTTGATGGGATTACATGTGTTAGAGAGATTGATTTAAAGAGTATTCGTAGTCCACAAGCTCTCATGTGGTATGATTATTTGAAATATAATGCTGGTAATCTAGTACCTATTCTCTATAGGAGAGGGAGAGGTAGGCTTACAGATGATATGGAGTGTGCTCTCCAAGTATTATTTGAGAATGAGAGTGTTAGTGGTTATTTCTCTCTAACACCAGAGGGTACTGTATTCTTTAAACTAGTTATAGGTGATCTAGAGCTTTCCCCGCCATCTATCCCTAATGGTGTATGGAAGGTTCTAGCTATAGAGGCTGCTTTGGCTCTTAACCCTACTATTTTATTGATTGATTAGTTTGAGAATAGCCTGCATGCTAGGATGCAGGAGTACCTCTTAGATGAGATTAGGAGATCTGGTGTAACAGCTATAATTACAACACATTCACCAGTACCGATAGACTATGCAAGGGATCTTAGAGAGATACTTATACTAGAAAACACTGGCTATGAAACAAAGGCTACACAAGTAGAGAATGTAGAGGAGCTTAGCGAGAAACTTAGAAAACTAGGGATTACTACTAGTGAAGCAATACTCTATGGATTCATCAAGTAGTAAGGTAGAACAATGTTGAAAAGAATATTCATAGCAACAGAGGATACCTATGCAAGAGAAGCTATAAAGCTTCTCATAAACACCTCTTTGGTAGACCCCATCGTTTAAGAATAGATGTATACCCTCTAAGACCATGCAGTAGTAAAATGACACGAATACTAAGAGCAACACTACTAGACAATGAAGTAGTAGCAGCAATAGTTCTAGTTAATTCAGAAACCCGTGACCCCACAGACGTAGCTAGAAATATCTACAATAGACACATAGGGAGGAGCAATAAATCATTTGTTATAGCTTTAAAACCATGTATTGAGGAATAGCCCTGCACAATACTTGGTTTAAAAACTGTAATACTGCTCCATGTAGTATGGGCCCAGCTAAATCCATAAACGAATACTAGATTAAGAAACATGGGAAAAGCTATAGAAAGAACCTCCTTAAAGATGTCTTTAAGGAAATGCTTAGACTTATTAACATAGAGTCTATAGACAAACCTAGTACTCTAAAAGAATTTATAGATATACTATCACCAATTCTATCATCTTAGACCACGTATAACTCATCATAAAATAATCAGTACCAGACAAGTCTCACTTATACTGTATAGCCTTGATCTAAGTTAAACACCAGAATTCTTTATTAGATTCAGACTACATATTATACTACCTGGGTAATTACAATGAGTCTGGTTGAGACCCGGGTTGGTAAGAAGGGTGCTATATACTTACCTAAGCATGTATTAGAGAAACTAGGTGTTAAACCAGGTGATCGTGTTATCATCAGTATTATTGACTCTAATAAGGTTCTCTTAGAATTCATACCGGATCCATTATCTCTAGCTATTCATTCAAAGAAATGGTGTGAAACTAGTGTTGAAGAATTTGAGCGTGAGTCAGAAGAGGAGCAGGCTGAACTCTATGAGAGCTAATGGTTATTTACAGATACTATTAGATACAACTTATTTACTTCCATCTTTTGGTATTAGAGTTAAAGAGCTAACTATAAATGATCTAATAAAGCTTAGAGAATTATTTAGTAAGCCTTTTGTAGAAGTATATTACTCACCAATAGTCTGGATAGAGATCTTAGGGAAAATAAGCAGGGAATTACTAAGAACTGGTGTTAAAGAGACACCAGGTACTATATCACTAGCTTTTAAATCAATTATAGAGACTAGATACTATAAACCAATCATGCCGTCGCCATCGGATCTAGAGTTGGCATTAAAGCTTAGGCTTATGGGTCATAGAGATAATATAGACAATATACTCTATGCCATAGCATATAATAGGGATATGATACTAATGTCCATGGACTATACACTAAAACAGTTTCTAAAGAAACACAAGTTAAGATACGATATAGTAAAGAGTCATGTAGAAATACTTGAGTATACTATGGATAATAGAAATGTAAAAGCCTAGTGATATCTTAGTAGGGTGTTATTTCCTAGGTGCTAACTAATTAGTTTATACCTACTAGAACCATACTTACTAATAAGAGCCTCGTATTCCCTCCTGCTAAGGACTGTAACAACCTCTATATAGCCTCCACGATAACCAGCTACTACAGCACAACCACTACTACCCACATACAAGTATAGATCATTCCATGTATCATAGTATACCTGCACAGGATCATGGACTACATCAACAACTTCTCTCCAACCAACACCCCTCTCCATAGCCCTCTCAACAGCATGCCGGGTAAAAACAACTCTATACAAAACCATAGCCCCGGTAAAGCCTTGGTTACTACTAGTTAAATTCTCTACAAGTTGTTCCAGGATATATACTCTTAGTAAATAATCTAGGTGTGGATCATGCTTGTTAGAGTGCAAGGACTGCTTCTACCTTCCTTAATTCCCTGGTAACTGGGTCTATTTCTAAACCTAGGTTTTCAAGAGCTGTTAAACCAAGAACTTCTGCATCATCCTCCATACCAAACACTACTATACATGTAGCTTTCTCACCCATAAACTCTATAACTGCTTCACTGATTTCTCTCTCAATAATCCTCCCCTCAATAGTCTTAAATCTTCTCTTACCAGTAGGTTCTACCCCGATCTCCCTAAGCTTACCAGCCTTTACCCATGTATAGGTTGAACCAGTATCTACGAGTAGTTTAACACTAATACACTTACTAGTATCACTCTTATTACAAAGCTTTACTACAGCATAAGTATAACCCAACCACATACACCAAGACTTATTAATCCAATATAGGGTTTATATAATGTGTCTCTTTAACAAAGTAATCTGCTACACAACTACATAGTCTCTAGCAAGACTCTAGACAAGTAAACCATAATCTACTACAAGATAATCATCTATAATGGTTTCTCA
>CAYXOO010000092.1:0-7042 GCA_964466845.1 uncultured Desulfurococcaceae archaeon | reverse complement strand
ATACAGTACGTATGTATGTGTTGTATCGTATGGGTAGATATATGCCTCTATATAGAGTGTTCCATAGCTATATACAGGGTATACTACTGTAGAGAAGAAGCCTCCAGTACCAGCAAATACACCAGGGGATAATAGGAGTCTCCAATTACTACCATTAACCTTACCTATAATAGTGTATACAACAGCTGTACCATGCCCACAGGGGTCTTCATACCAGTTTACTCCAGTACCTGTAGCATCATATCCTCCAACAATATTCGTTGAGTCGATACCTGGTGCATCAATGTCTAAGCCAGTATCAAGTACTGCTATTCCTACATTCTCACCAGTATACCCTAGATCCCATAGTAGTGGTCTAGCGTTTACTTGTCTAGCTGCATAATGCATACAAGTCTTTCTCTCCTTATCCAACTCTATATACAGTAGGTCAGAGTACATGTCTCTATCAGTATCTACATGGAGTAGTTTGTCTCTAAGAACAAATACTTTATCAATAGGTATCTCTACTGTATAGCCATATACAGCAGTCCTCCATGGACCAAGTATTATCCTGCCACCACTCTCTCTAATAACCTCCTCATGTACATGTGTAGGTGGTGTTGAGAGTATAACCATTACTCTAACAGTCTCTCTACTACCCACTAGCTCCTCGATAGCATCGTCTACATAGTTGTGGTTCTTATCTAGTATCTCAAACCACTTAGATGGTATCTTGTCTAGTCTAACACCCTTCAATCCACTACTGCTTGCCACCACTATAGAGGCTATGTTTATTGCTAGTAAGAGGATTATTATAAGAGTAGCTAGTGCTAGGTTCTTCACCACTTTCCACCCAGAAACATACATTCACAAATACTCTTTAGACACTAGTAAATTATGCTAAAGGGGGTGATAAATATTGTCTAAACATACTAGTTGATAGGTTAGTGTAGACTCTACTACATACCCATACAAGCTATTACATAAACCAGTCACCTAATAGATTAGCAAGAGCATCCTATTCTATTAGACATGCTATAGAAATAGTAGTACGAACAATCATACTCTCTAAGCAATAGTTTAAGAAAAACTTATATATTTTCTAGTATAGCTTAACATATGTAGACAGAAGCTTGATTGTGGGTGGTCGTATTCTTGGAGGCCTCTAAAATCCTCTACTCAATAGTCTTGACTGCTCTAGTACTACTCAACACCCTACCACTAGTAGCACAAGCAACACCACAGTTCCACCCAACTCAGATAACAGAGGATAAGGAACTAACAGCCGCTGGTGGATGGACTAGAGACACCCCAGCATGGGGCTATCCAGAGTATTTCAACGAGACAGGCAGTACGAGGATTTATAGATACCTAGGTATACAGATCATTGGTAGCTATGGACTATGGTTTGACCTAGGCTATGGAGGTATTGATGCATTCCTAGAGCTATACAACTATGGCTATGAAGCATGGACTGGTAGTATACTAGTATACTTTGACAACTACAGCCCCTATGGAGTAACATTCGATCTAGTGACAGACATTACTGTAGCACCTTATAATGCAACACATGATGCTATCTACTGGACAGCTATTGGTAGAGACTATTCATCACTAGTAACAGGTATTGATACATTCCACACTGGTATATATGGCTACGTTACTGATGGAGACTTCTTTGTAGAAGACCTAGGCTACTACGACATAAACCTATCACTAGCTAGAGCAATGTTTGGCGACGACCCCAATGTATTTGGTATAGCACTAACGACTCTAAGCTACTACAACGGCTACCTATACGCTAGTGGATTCTATGTATACAATGATACAACTGCATTAACAGTCAATGAAACACTAATAGTAATGGTATTCAATGCTACAAACATAACAGCTGGACCAGTAGCTGCATACACCTATCCACTAGAATACTATGCAGAATACGGAGAGTCATGGAGGCCTGTTAAGAGCTTTATAGTTGACGAAACACTAGTACTTGTTGGATACCACTACTATAGATCTGGAGACTATGAGCTCCTAGACAATATATTCGTTACAACCATTAACGCTACAACACTAGACCATATAGGGACGGCATTAATACCAGCATATACGGGTGGGTATGTTGTACCAACACTAAAGCCTGCACCATATACTATCGAGTACGGCTATGGACTTGGATACTATGACTACATGGATGCAGTAATATATGATGACATACTATATATTGCAGGCTATGGTGCAGACTCTAACGGAGACTATGCAGCAATGGTTATAGCATACAACCTTACAGCAGGGAGTGTTGTATGGAGAGACAACATTGGTAATACAAGCACAACTACCTATATACCAGACTTTGCAACAGGTATCGATATCGTTAAGGACTATAAGAACAACACCCACGTTGTTGTAGAGGGTACAATGTATTATGATGTCAGCGAGAATATTAGTGGATACAACATATTCTATGCAGTATACAACGCATCAACTGGTGAGCTAGAATACATCTACGCTGTTGGTGGAACAGGTGTTGACATGGGCTTTGACTTAGCACAGATAGTATACTACAGCCCAGAAGGACCAGTCATTAGACCATACTATACAGCTATTGCTAGCAATAGTGAGACACTATATCTAAGAAACATTACAAGCGACTATACTGCTGGAACAATCAATCCATCATCACTAACTGTTAAGAGAATTGATAAGCCAGTAAAGGCTATGGAGTTAAAGACCGGGTTACCAACAGCTGGTAAGTCGTTGGCAACAAGTATTGAGGAGAGACTAGGTGGTAAGAAGCTATTTGGTATAGACAGGATAAGCGGTGGTATGTGGGGCTCTCTGTTACAACCAGCTCTACCACCAGCTACAGATCTAGAGGTTGTATACGAGCCTAGTGAGACATATATTTGGGAGGAGGATACAAAGTATGTACTGATCAATATTACAGCACACTTTACAGAAAACTGGACTGGAGACCCATTAGTTGGAGAAGAAGTATGGCTATATGTTGCAGGACCTGGCATTGACTGGCACCGTAACCAGACTGGTACAACAAACGCTACAGGTTACGTAGAGTTCCAGTTCAATGCTACACAACCAGGTATCTATACATTTGAGGTGATATTCCCAGGTACAGTATATCACTACCGTGCATTCGAGACATTCACTGTAACACTAGCCAAGTACAAGGTGATCGTAGACATCTACGTCAATACAACATACACCTACACATACTTCGAGACACCAATCAACATAACAACTAAGCTAACACTAATCAATGAGACAGACGGTATACAGTACCAGCCACTAGCAGACCAAGAGGTAATCATAGACATATACTTTGACGAATTCCTAAGCTACCTATTCTTTGGAGACACAGCACACACTGGATGGCTCTGGGATCAAGGACTTGTATTCACATCACTAGTTGGTGTAACTGACGAGAATGGTGTATGTACATGGATACTTGAAGACGAGAACAACGCATTATCAACACTAATGTACTGGTATGCACACAACTACACTATAAGAATAGTGTATCAAGGTAACAGCACACTAGCTACACCACAGAACTTCTCTGGAAACGTGACTATCGAGGCAGACTATACACCAACTAGAGTAACACTACTAGATGTACCATCTACAGCATACACTGGTGAGACATACAATATCACACTAAAGCTGGAGTGGAGCCACGACGGCTTTACAACAACTCATCCACTAGGTAATGTAACAGTGTATCTAATGTATAATGCAACACTAGCTGGTGGATCAGTATACTACTATGTAGGAACAACTAATGCTAGTGGTATGGTGACATACCCAGTATCATTCCTAGACGTTGGAACAGTCAAAGTAATGGGTATGTACCTAGGTAACCTAACATTTGATGCAAGCAACTCAACAGAGTATAGCATAACAGTAGAGAAGACACCAGTAAGACTAACAGTTATACAAGAACCAGCTACTACAATGAACACTACTGATAAGACAGAAATTGTAGTGAAGGTTGAGAGGACATTCGATAATGCACCAATAACTAATGCAGCTATATTCGTATACTTCAACGAGACATACGTTGGATTCATCTACACAGACTCAACAGGTACAGCATCACTAGAGATATCACCAGATGTATTCGGATACATACCACCAGCTGGACCATTCAACCTAACACTATACTTCAACGGCTCATCAGTACAGATTGTCGGTGGAACACCAGTATTTAGCCATGGAGTATACAATGTAACAGCTGGTAACGTCACCACAAGGATTATCAACATGGTAAAGGCTCCATCAGAAATAGTAGTATTCACAAGCATACCCGATGAACTAAACTATACACAGACATACACATTCTATGTAGGAGTACTAGTATACAACAGTACAGGACCATATGCTTGGCTCTACAACACAACAGTAAGCCTAGTAGTCAATGGAACAACAGTAGCTACTGGTAGAACAATATACTATGCTGGAGGACCATACGTAGCAATACTATCATACAGTATACCATCAGCTACACACCCAGATCCAGGGACATACGAGTTTACATTCAGCTATGGAGGAGCAGCTGGTGTACAAGCATCTACAGAGACCTATGTTGTAGAAGTTAAGTGGAAGACAAGGATTGATGTACTACCAGACCAGTTCAGTGCTGAAAAGATCAATGACACCCATGCACGTGTAACAATTGTTGCTAAGCTAGAGAGATGGAACGCTACAGCTGGTGCATGGGAGCCATACCCAGGTGTTACTGTTGAGTTCTACTATGTTGGAAGCCTTGTACTACTAGGTACAAACACTACTGACTCCAGTGGTATAGCTAGATACACTGGTATAGTAGAACGTGGAGCACCAACTGGTGGATTTGCAGCTGGTGTCCCAGAGACTGGAGACAACTATGAATCAACAGACTACCTACCACCAGCAGAAATATCTGGTGAAGACAAACTAGACCTAGACATAGTGCCAACACCAGAACTACCATTACTACCAGCTATACTACTACTAGCAGTAGTCCTCGGACTACTACTTAGGAGGAGGAAGTAGGTTTACTAGTAACTCTTTTTTCCAAAACAATAGTTTTTTCACCCCCCTTATATATCTTCTAAATAGTGTATAACCCAATAAGTATAAGTGGGTGATACGTTATTGAGTAAAATCTACTATTCAATAATCTTGTCTATAGCAATAATAGCTTCACTAGTCTCACCAGTATTGTATGCACAAGTAGAAGCTAGTGAGAAGACAACTGGTGGAGAATACGTTGGTAGTCTAGCATACATTGGCTCACCAATCACTATATTCACAATAAACCCGTTATACCTAGGAGATACATTATCATTAGCTGCAGAAGGTATTGGTTTTAATAATGAACAAATAGCTTTTGTACTAAAAGACAATACTCTATACCAGCTATCATATAGTGGTGCAACAAAAGAGAAAGCCCTAATACCTGGAGGGAATGAGTTACTAGCAATAGTTGTTGTAGAGGTAATGTTCCCAGAGAAACACGATAGAACAATTATGGCTCTATATGATCAAGACCTAAACCTAGAGAAAGCAATTGATTTCAATAGCGGAGTAACAATATATTCTGCTACAACACTAGATGATGGAACAATAGTTGTTGTTGGAGAAACCGATAGTAAGGGCCTACTAGTAGTTGCTGGTAATGGAGAAATAACAGTCTATAGTATAGACAATATAGACCCAGTATATGCTAAAGCCTATAGTCTTGGAGACCAATACATTATAACATGGTATACAAGTAATAGGATAATAATACAGACCCAATCAACAGCAAAAGCTATAGACATACCCAACCCAACAAACTGTATAGCCTATGAAGATACAATAGCTTGTCTATCTGGTGGTCTAGTAAAGATCTATGATATAGGAGAGGGTAGAGCATATAGAGTAGTTGAAGCAGATGCTACAGAGTTGCTAGCAGTAGAAAAGTATAGTGGAGAATACATTATAGCCTATAGAACAGAGAATGATAGACTAGACATTATAGTAGGTAATGGATCAGTCTTTACACACTATACAACACTATACAGACACACAGTAAAAGAGATGTACTATAAACCAGTATATGCTACAGTCCATGGAGAAAACCTTATAGTACTATACACATACTCACAACAACAATCAAATATTGAGATACACACACTAAAGCTCTCACTAAAAGCACTAACAACACACATTAGTTCATCAATAGGTACTACACATAATGCATTCGTATCAATAGAAGCTATAGAACAAGACATAGGAAATATAGAGACAAGTATAACATCAACAGACTATAGTATTAGCCAGACAACTATAGAAGTGAATACACTAGAACAAGTAGACACAAGCATATCAGAGAAAACAGTATCTCCAGAGACAAACGAGTTCTATACACCAATACTAAAGGTTAAAGCACCATTCAACCAAATGATCTGTATCAACCAGACACCACCAGAGATACCAATAGAGGTATCTCTACAGACAAAATCCGGGTTCATACTAATTGGTAAAGAAGTAAAGCTAGTACTAAACATAATAAGTGGTAACACTACAGATACAAAACCATTACCATTCACTAAGAAGACAGATAATAGGGGTAAAGCAGAATTCAATATAGCCGATATAATAAAGAACCTAAATCAAAACACTACGATAGAGTTTATTGTAGAAGCAGAGGGGTTAACAATAAACGGTACAATATATGCATACATACTACCCCCACCACCAACACAGACACCCACTATAACACCAACAACTACACCAACAAACGCTACAACACAACCAAGCCTAACTAATACAACAACACCAACAACTACAGCACCAACTGGAAACACATCAACAACGCAACCAAGTGGAGGAGCACCAAACTATACACCACTAATAATAGGAGCTATCATAGTAGTCATAGTAATCGTGATAATAATAATCATAGCACGTAGGAGAGCAGGATACTAGATATAATTAATAGTCTTTAAACCATAACACTTTTTTAACACAACTCTATACACTAAATGGAATACCCATAATTAATACGATACTGTAGATC
>CAYXOO010000091.1:0-7068 GCA_964466845.1 uncultured Desulfurococcaceae archaeon | reverse complement strand
CCTGGAAGAATAGAGACACTATATCACCAAAGCCTAGTAGTCCTTGGTAAAAGCTAATGGCATAGCTCCTATTATCAATAGTTCTAACACTTGGTGGTAGGTATAGTTTAGCAACAATACTTGTTATAGTCTCTACATCATTATTCTGTATAGTAACGTATATGTCTCCAAACCTAGAGCTGTTATATACTATCTTATCAATAAACCCAGTATCTATGATCGTGGTATTTGGTGGTGTAGGACTAGAAATATATACTTTGAAACTTGTATTCCAGTCACTACTAGCTACTACGTTATCGCCAGTAATACTCGAGTAGTTAGCATATAATGATGCAGTATAGTAGCCTGGAGATAATGATGGTGAAATATCTATTCCATTAAACATTATAGAAATTGTTTCACCGGATCCAATACTATATATTTCCTTCCTAATAATATTTGGTTCAAATCCTTCTGGGAGACATAGTTTTAAATATAATCTAGATATATTGAGTAATCCCTTATTCTCTAGCAATACTACAAGAGAAGCCCCAGTAGTACCTGGGTATACATCTTCTGGTATCCAATACTTATCAACAATCACTAGATTGTCCACACTAGGGGTATGTGTAGTAGGCATTGTCTTATTAGTAGTAACATAACTCATTACAAGATGCATACAAGGTACTAGGAGGAGAAGAGTGATCAGCGTTGCTGATACAACAGTTTTACTCCAACACATAGCACTACACCTCCACTTATCAAGTGTTCTAGTATAGAGGATATACACTTAATATCTTATACCTTGTACGCTATGCACTCACTAGGATCAGGTTCTATTACATCAACTATTCTTCCATCACGTATAACCAAGATCTTTCTAGCACATGAGGCAACCTCTGGATCGTGTGATACAAGTATTATTGTTTGTCCAGACTTGTTTAACTCTATAAATGTCTTCATAACTATACCTGAGGAAACTCTATCAAGATTACCAGTAGGTTCATCAGCAAGTATCACGTCTGGTTCTCCAACAATAGCTCTAGCTATTGCCACACGTTGTTGTTCACCACCACTTAGTTGAGCAGGTTTCTTAGGTAACCACTCGAGTTTACCACCTGCTTTAAGCAGTGCTTCTCTAACTCTTGGTAGTCTCTTCTTCCTTGGGATACCACGTGCTATTAGTGGGAGCTCTATATTCTCTTGTACGGTAAGTCTATTTATGAGGTTGAACTGCTGGAATACAAATCCTATCTTCCTATTCCTTATATAGGCCATTTCTTTTCTAGAGAGCCTTGATACATCTACTCCATCGATAAATATTTTGCCACTAGTAGGCTTGTCTAGAAGACCGATCATATTCAATAGAGTTGTCTTACCACTACCACTGGGCCCCATAATAGCTATGAAGTCTCCACGATAGACAACTAGATCTATGCCTCTTAAAGCCCGTGTCTGTATACTACCTACTCTATATACCTTAACAACTCCTCTAAGCTCTATCACTGGTCTTTCTCTAGACAATCTACTCCTACCCATCTATAACTCATTGTTTTAATCCCTAATTAGTTTGAGAAATGTAAATGAATCTTTCAACTATAGTTATCTATATTAGACTCTATCCTAGTATATACTCTGTATATACTCTAGGCAACCATTAATGCTGGGATGGATATGTATGCGCTTTAAGAGATCAAGGTTGTTCTGGGCATTTATATCACTAAGCCTTGTATCATTATTTGCTGATGTAACCTATGAAGGAGCACGATCTATCGTTGGTGCTTATTTCCGAGTACTTGGTGCAACCATATTGGTTGTAGGATTAGCAACTATAAGCGATCTGGTCGGCTTCCTTTTCCGTGGGTTAAGTGGCTTTATAGCGGGCTATAGTAGATCAAGTAGAGTATACTGGCTACTAATCTACATTGGTTATGCTATAAACTTGTTTGCAGTACCGCTACTTGCTTTTACTGGTTACTGGGAGGAAGCCTTAGTCCTTGTAATACTAGAACGTCTAGGGAAGGGGTTACGTACACCAGCTAGAGATGTCGTGTTGGCTGAGGTGACAGAGGGTATTGGACGTGGAAAGGGGTTTGGTTTACACGAGGTGTTTGACCAGATCGGCGGGTTCCTTGGTCCTTCAATAGTTGCTTATTCTATGGTTTCCTACGCTAGTTTCCATGTAAGCTTCCTCATACTATTCATACCAGCTCTTACAGCAATGTTCTTCCTTACAATAGCTTATTCTCTATACCCTAGAGTAAAAGCTATTACTTCAGCTCCTAGGGGTTCATCTAGAGTTCTTCCAAAGAAGTTCTGGAGGTTCATACTTGTTGTAGTAATTGCTTCTCTAGGCTTTATACACTGGTCGCTAGTAGCTTATTACTTAAAGGATTCAAGCGTGGTAGCTGATGCATATATACCAGTCTTGTACATGGTTGCAATGGCTTCTGATGCATTGATCGCATTCCCTATAGGATACTTGTATGACAGGATAGGTGTTAAAACACTTGTTCTAGCACCATTGATACTAGCTACTACTACACCAATGCTGTTCTATAGTAAGTCAACTATACTAGTATTTGCCTTCACATGGGGTCTTGCAATGGGTTTCTACGAGACTGTAATGAGGGCTTGTATAGCTGATATAGTAGAGCCAGGTTCTAGAGCATACGCCTATGGTGTCTATGGAGTAGCTTTTGGTCTCTCCTGGTGTATAGGAAACATTGTTATGAGCTACTTATACATGTACTCTATAACGACTATACCATTATACACTATAGTTGTTGAAACAATAGCTCTTATAACAGCACTAGCTGTTGTTAGGTAGATTAGCGGGATAACTAGCAGATTTATATACAACCACTATACTCTACTCTATACCCGGGAGGAGTTCTAGATGGAAGAGGCGTGTGTGCATTGAATAACCGTTCTTCACGTATACCTGGCTTCTATAAACTACCACTAGAAGAGAGACTAGGGATAGTTAAGGAATGGGCTGGATTAACTGATGAAGAAGTAGAGTTGTTGAAGAACCTTGGTAACCTAGAGCCTAGAATAGCTGATGCTATGATAGAGAATGTTGTAGGAGGTATGACATACCCGTTTGCAGTAGCTACTAACTTCCGTATAAACGCTAGAGACTACTTGATTCCAATGGTTATTGAGGAGTCTAGTGTTGTTGCAGCAGCTAGTAATGCAGCTAAAATGCTCCGTGAAGGAGACGGTATTATAGCTAAGGCTGGCCCACAGTATATGATTGGACAGATACATCTTGTTAAAGTAGATAGTCCCCGGTTTAAGGCTATGGAGATCCTTAAGAGGAAGGATGAAATACTCGATCACGCTAATCAGCAAGACCCAGTACTTGTAAAACTTGGTGGTGGAGCACGTGATATCGAGGTTAGAGTCCTTGATACAAGGATAGGACCTGTTATAGTAGTTCATTTAATAGTTGATGTACTTGATGCTATGGGTGCTAATGCTGTTAATACAATGGCTGAAGCAGTAGCTCCATTGCTAGAGAAGATAACTGGTGGTGAAGCAAGACTTAGGATTATCTCAAATAATGCTGTCTACCGTATAGTTAGAGCATGGGCTCGTGCATCACCAGAAGCTGTTGGAGGTAAGGATGTTGCTGAGAAGATTGTGGAGGCAAGCATTCTTGCTGAAGCAGACCCCTATAGAGCTGTTACACACAACAAGGGTATAATGAATGGTATTATAGCTGTTGCACTAGCTACAGCACAAGACCATAGAGCTATAGAGGCTGGTGCACATGCTTATGCAGCTAGAGATGGGGCATACAAGCCATTGAGTACATGGGATATTGATCGTAGCGGCTACTTAGTCGGTACACTAGAGATACCATTACAAGTAGGTATCGTTGGTGGTGCTGTAAAGGTCCACCCAATAGCACGTATAGCATTAAAGATACTTGGTGTAAAGAAAGCTAGTGAATTAGCAGAGATAATGGCTGCTGTAGGTCTTGCCCAAAACCTAGCAGCTATTAGAGCACTTGTTACAGAGGGTATACAGAAGGGGCATATGAAGCTACATGCAAAGAACCTTGCTATAATGGCTGGTGCAAAAGGTGAGCTCATAGACATTATTGCTGAACAAATGGTTAGAGAAGGAAGGATAAGGTATGACTATGCTAAAGAACTTGTTGAGAAATATACTAGAGAGAATAAATAAAAACTATGATCCAGCTACACGGCAAGGCCTATAGGCTAGTCTTATAGCTAAAGAGTCTTTCTTAAATCCTCTACTTCCCTCCTACCATGGACTAATGCTTTCTCTTGTTCTTCATCTATGATCTTTAGAATCTCTAGTAACTCACCAACATGTATCTTTTCTTCATAAGCTATATCCTCTAACACCTTCTTTACAAGTGGGTCCTTAACAACACTTGCCATCTGTAGATACAAGTTTATAGCATCTAATTCACCAATAATTGCCAGCCTAATAGCTTCAGCAATGCCACGTCTATCCAACTCTCTAACACGAGTATCCAATGGATGCTTAGACAACACCACTCCATACACCTAAGTATACTTTAACACTCTACCATACTAAGATTATGTCTTAACTTCCAGTCTTAATTAGGTTTTCCATCCACATAGAGAATGAAGGCTAGAGTCATCGATTGTATGATAGCCTACCCTAGCTGATAAATGAATAGGATTATTAATGTATTGTCTAGTTTTATACATATTCTTCTTTAAATACATCAAGTATTATGGCTGGACAGACTCTTTTAACACCAGGTAGGCTCTCTAATTCATTGTGTATCTTGTTTGCTTCATTAGAGCCTCTAGCCCATATAATAATCATTATGTTATGGTCGCCACTAGTTAGTGCTAGGTATTTTACATACTCTTTCTCCTTTAGTAGACTGATTACTTTAAATAAATATTCAGGTTCTACATCAATTCCAGTTATAGATACAATGCTATACCCTAGTTTCTCTGGATCTACAATAATTGTGTACCTTCGGATAACACCATCTCTCTCTAGTCTCTTAATCCTCTTTATTACAGCTACATCGCTTAACCCTATCTTTTTAGCTATATCACTATATGTTGCTCTAGCATTCTCTGATAGTATACTGAGTATAGCCTTATCCTTCTCATCTAGGTGCTTCCTTAGATTAACCAACTTTCTTCACTTCACACTATCTCTTTTAACACCTAGTTTAAAAACACCTATTCTCCAGTTTATAAGTGGATCGCTTGGTTCAATGACACCTTCTAACTCACTCTCTACACCAAGGTCTTCAAGTACATACTTAAAGTCTTCAACCCAATCATTTACACCACATGTATTACAGAAACTACCTTCAAAAAACACGTATACTCTAGAACCACTGATTTTTAATAAACTAGCTCTAGCTTCTACACCTCTATACCTATTATACCTCTCAATAGCTTTCCTAATCTCCTCAATACACATAGTCTTCACTCAACAATTACTCTCTTAACACTCTCCCATAGTCCATGGAGGTTACAGTATGCTAGAGCATGTATATACCCGCTCTTTTTAATAGATAACTTAATACTCACTTCTGGAACACTATATCCTGGCTCTAGAGTTATCCTAGCTATATGTATAGGATTGTATGGTCTATCATCTTCACTAAAGTATATATCAATCCATCTAATACTATGTTCACTCATACTTGGATGAGGACCTACTTTTACAGCTACAGAGAATTCTTCATTAGCTCTAACCTTATCTGGAGCCTCTATCCTAGGAGAGTGCTTATCAGCTTTAGATGCTTTCTCACCACTAACTCTATCCTTATATAATATTAGACTAGCTAAGCCATACATTTTAGACACCTCAATATAAGTGATTGTTTTCTTAACCTATATATTTTACTATAGAAACCATAGTATTTTGACAACTATATATAGACACCTAGATCATTACTGTATAGGTATATTCTAGAGTCAAACGGGCTGTATAATAGCCAATAGCCTTTACAACTACCATATTATAGGCTTTCTTTAATAGTTCATAAAACCATGGACTAACGTCTATATTAGGCTTAAATCCTTTAGCAAATGGGATAGCAGCTATGAATATAAGGAATGCTGTAGTACCCCTGCTAGCTAGTTCTGTTAGTTTTAATAGTTGTCTTTCACCACGAATAGATCTTGTATCTGGATACATAGCATATCCATCAACACTCCTTAATACAGCACTCTTAACCTCTATATAGCCTATATTCTTATCTCTAGAAACCATATAGTCTAGAACTACATTGTCTACTCTAGGACTTCTCCTAACAATCCTGTACTCCTTAAGCCATGGTATAACATTGTCTCTAACACATTTCTCAAAAGCCTTCATCTGAAGCCATGTATCAACAATAGCTGCATAACCATTATCCTCTATAGCTATAAGCCTATACCTTGTCTTCTTACTTGGTTTCTCTATACAAAAACCCTTCTTACCAGCTACTATATACTGGTTAAGCCTCCCAGTATTACACAAATACGCTTTCTCAATAACACCATTAATACCAACATACACAACGAACTTATTAACTCTCCTAATAATAGTACACTCAACAACATTATCAACTCCTAGAACATAGTACACTATAACCACCAGCTACTATAACCATTGCATTACTACCAATAAGGATACTAAATTAATAAGATAGCTCTAAACCAATCCCTAGATGCTTCATGGAGACTGTAGCTACTAGGACTTATATAATAATACATTAATAGATACACTATAGACTAGTTATTAGTAGAGTAAATCCCTAACAAACTGGGGTTAATAATTAGATGGAGATACCATATCTAGAGATACCAGTAAAACCAGTAACTTACAGGTCTGGAGTCTATGGGATGCATAGGTATTGGGGTAAGAAGCCATATAATATCATAGACTATTTTATAGAGAAGTATAGCAGTCCTGGAGATATAGTGTTTGATCCATTCTGTGGATCAGGTGTAATACCTTTAGAGGCTTATCGTTTAGGTAGGAGAGGGATTGGGATAGATATAAACCCTGTAGCAGTGTTTATAGCTAGGAACACTGTAGAATACGTTAGTTTAGATAGGCTAAGGT
>CAYXOO010000090.1:0-7122 GCA_964466845.1 uncultured Desulfurococcaceae archaeon | reverse complement strand
GCCACGTATACATAGCTACCATTGACTACCATATACTCGATACTATAGTATTGTGATCTGATACGTCAATCCAATAAATTTTAATTACATCAATTATACTACAGTCACTCACACTAACCCTTATAATAACATCTGGGTTATTATAATAGCTAAATAGAGCATAAAGGATTGAATTATTTTTTATATGGATTTAGGATAGTAGTAGTCGTCAATAAATACATTAGTTATACTAATAGTTTTAAACTCTCTAATATCACCGTCAGGGCTTACATGTAGAACGACAGATTTATCGAATGTAAAAGAATAGGGGGATAACTATACTAGAGTCTACATCTATAGCTGGTTGAGATTAGGGATAACTGTTGTACTACTGTTGTAAAGTATAGACTAGAGGATACTTAAGTGATTAAGCTATTATAGATGGTATAGACTAGGTATTGAATAAGGAATATGGACTAGTTTATGGGGAGTAGGGATTGTATTGTGAAGGTTAGAAGAATCGTTGTAGACATTGATAGAAGTAAATGTGTAGAGTGCATGTTCTGTCGTACTGTAAATACTTGTTATAGTCCAAGTAGATGTATTGGTTGTCTATCATGTTATTATGCTTGCCCCTATGAGGCTAGAGTTATTAGGTATAGAGTTGAGGATGTAGAACTAGCCACTATACGGGTTGATGGTGTAGAGTATAGGGTTCCTAGTGGCTTATCTATCGCTTCTGCTCTAGAACATATAGGCTTTAGATATAGTAAACCAGGAAGCCATGGTGTTGCAAAGCCTTGTGGTACAGGTGGTTGCTGGACTTGTGCACTAGTCGTTAATGGAGAGCTTATGAGGACCTGTATAACACCTGTAGAGGACGGCATGGTGATAGAGACTAGTATAGAAAGTATAGAGCCTAAAAGGATAGTCCATGGTCCAAGCCCTCACCTGGTGGGTGGTAAGGCTACGCCTTGGTGGGAGGTTGATTATAGGAGATACGTAGAGATAGCAATATGGGTAGCAGGATGCAATCTAAGGTGTCCACAATGCCAAAACTACTACGTGACATACGATAATGTATCACCAGCATTAACACCTAGAGAGGCGGCCATAGAAGTAGTTAGGATGTGGAAAAAGTATAGAACACGTGGTGTAGCAATAAGTGGTGGTGAACCAACACTAAACCGTAGATGGCTTATACAGTATTTTCAAGAGCTAGACAAGAGGCTTCCAAAGAAGGTTAGGAGACACTTAGACAGTAATGGTACATTGTTAACACCAGACTATATAGATGAGCTTATAGAAACTGGTTGTAACAACATTGGTGTAGAGCCTAAGTGTCTAGATGTTGAGACGTATATGAGGATAACTGGTATAAGTGATCCAGAGCTTGCTAGGGGATACTTAGAGGCATCATGGAAGGCTATAGAGTATATCTACGACAACTATAGAGACAAGGTATACCTTGGAGTAGGGCTTGTATACAATAGAGAACTCATATCGTTAGACGAGATAGCTAGAGCTGGAGAAAGGTTAGCTAGTATAGGAGAGGATATACAGGTAACAGTACTAGACTACTTCCCAGCATTCCGTAGGAGAGACCTTAAGAGACCAAGCCTTTATGAGATGCTAGAAGTAAAACGTGTATTAGAAGAAACTGGTTTAAAACAAGTAATTGTACAGACAGAAATAGGGCATATAGGTCCTAGGGGGAGACATCCTGTCTAGAGCAATACCTATGTGTAGACCAAGCTATGGTGTAGACTATGAGTATAGGTGATGTTGTAGAAGCAATACTTTCTTCAAAATACCTAATAGCATTCACTGGAGCAGGAATATCAGCTGAGAGTGGTATACCTACTTTCCGTGGAGAAAACGGGTTATGGAGAAAGTATAAACCAGAAGAACTAGCTACACCAGAGGCCTTTAGGAGAAACCCGAGGCTTGTATGGGAGTGGTACAAGTGGAGAATGGAGATAGTCTTTAAGGCGAAACCAAATAGAGCACACTATGCTCTAGCAGAACTAGAGTCACTAGGTCTACTAAAGTGTGTTATAACACAGAATGTTGATGGTCTACACTGGAGAGCAGGTTCTAGATGTGTAGTAGAACTACATGGTTCACTATATAGGGTTAGATGTATAGGGTGTAGCTATAAGAGTGAATTAAGAGAGCCGCCCAAGGCAATACCTCCTAAATGTCCAGTATGTGGAAACCTATTGAGACCAAGTGTCGTATGGTTTGGAGAACCACTACCTAGTAGTGAGTGGACTAGAGCACTCAACCACGCCTATAAGGCTGATACAGTACTTGTTATAGGGACTAGTGGTGTAGTATATCCAGCAGCCTACATACCATTTATTGTCAAGGAGAACAAAGGTGTTGTTATAGAGATAAATATTAGTGATACACCAATAACTAGTATAGCAGATATTGTTATCAGAGAAAGAGCTGGTAAAGCTATGGAGGAGATCATAAGGGCTATTAAAGAAGGGATGGGGTTCACAAGTTAGTAAGCCATATAGCACTAGCAGTAGGTGTCCATGTATGTTTGGTTAGACTGTGTTTCTATAGCTAAGTTATTCTATACAATCCCGTCTTTCTCTCAACAGCTTCTATAACTCTAGATACAACAATCCATGTATCAAGTGGTCTGGGGTATATAGAGTATACCTTGTCCGCTAGACTATATACTCTCTTACTAAAGTCTCCATGCGGAAAACCACCTATACCTACAGCATAGCCATGGCTAACCACTTCTTCTGCAACAGTATCTGGGCTAACCAATTCACCTGTCTCACTAAGTAGTAAGAGCTTCCTACCAAGACTCTCGACCAGATCCTCTAAGCTCATTTCCCTAATGCTTATCAATGGATTACTGCTATCTGGGGGTACTCTACCCTTGATAAACAATTGCTCCATCAATCCTATGAATCTCTGGTAGTTCCTTGGAAGCCTTGTATCCGGCCTTATGAAGAGCACGTAATCACCAATAGTGTGTACATAGATCCTTAGCTTCCCCTCTAGATTCAATGGGCTACTTAGTGCATTCAATAGTGAGAAATGCACGATATCTGGTCTCCCACGTTTCTCACTAAGCCTTAGCTCCTTCATAGCTGGGTGGTGGAGGCTTCTATCAAGTAGTATTTCACCAGGCTTCTTACCACGTCTACGAGCACTAGCTCTAACAGCTGGATGCCACCATATCTCACGTGGTACAAGCTCTAGTGCAGACTCTATCAGTATCAAACATAGTTGCTCCATACTGGACCACATAATCTATTTCAACTACTATGTTCCCTAAAATAAGCTAGTAGCCTATAGGGGAGGGTGGATTAGAGGGTCTTGGTTAGTAAGGCTTGGAGGAAGCTTAGGGACATAGCTTTACAGAGGATTATATATCTATACAGGTTATCACTAGATATGGCTCGTAGAGGAGACTACGAGCTTGCACGTAGGTATATCATGTTGATCCAGAGGATTGGTGGTAAAGCTAGAGTGAGACCACCAAGGTATATTAGGAGAGGATATTGTAGGAGATGTAAAATACCGTTAATACCAGGTTTAACAGCTAGATACCGTGTTAGGAGTAGGGGTAGACGTGGATCGCATGTGGTGGTTACATGTCTAATGTGTGGATGGATGAGAAGATACATGATAAAACTTGGATCAAGAAGAAGATAAAGGCTAAGAAAGCCCAGAGTAGACCAGATATCCATATCGGTAAAAAGGGTGTTACACAACAAGTTCTCAATGAGATAGAGAATAGGCTTAAACGAGAAGGTGTTGTAAAGATAAGGATACTTAGATCAGCTATAGAGACTACTGGCATGGACCGTAGGGAGCTGGCTAGATTTGTTGCTGAGAAACTAGGTGTTAGACTAGTAGAGGTTAGAGGGAGAACATTTATATTAGCAAAAGAGTCTTGATAGAGAGGTGGATAGCATAGTATATAAGGGCTATACCAGGTGTTTATACATAAAAAGCAGGGTATGGTGTAAGGGATGGTTACAGCACTAGAAGTACCTGCTGACAAACTAATTGAGAGACTAGCACAGTATCTAAAGAACCGTGTACCACAAGTAAAGCCTCCAGCATGGGCCTACATGGTAAAGACTGGTGCCTACAAGGAGCGTGTACCACAGGATCCAGACTGGTGGTACTATCGTGCAGCATCTATTCTAAGGAAACTCTATAAGAGTAGCGAGCCAATTGGTATAGAGACCTTCCGTACAATCTATGGTGGTAGGAAAAACTATGGTGTAGCACCAGAGCATTTCGCCAAGGGTAGTGGTAGTATTGTTAGAAAGATACTACAGCAACTAGAGAAGGCTAGATTAGTCGTAAAAGTATATACAAAGACTGCTAAGGGTAAGAAGGTATGTCTAGGCCGAGCACTCTCTCCAGCAGGACGTTCACTACTTGATAGACTAGCTTTTGAGATACTAAAGGAGATGGCTAGAGAGAATCCAGAACTAGCAAAGTATCTACCGTCAAGCCAGAGGCCACGTGGGGCTGGTAAGTAATGGGCTATGAGTATGACGAGGAGCTGGAGCTTATCAAGAGGAGGAAGCTATTAGAGTATCAGCGTAGACTAGAGGAGGAACGTAGAAAGAGAGAACTAGAGCTACAAAAACAAGTTATTCTACGTAGAATACTTACACCAGAAGCTAGAGCGCGTCTTGCAAACCTAAAGCTTGTTAAACCAGAACTAGCAATACTTGTAGAGGATCAACTAATAGCTCTTGCACAAACAGGTAGGATAAGAGTACCTATTACAGACGAAATGCTTAAACAACTACTTGCCCAGATATACGAGCAGACACATAGAGAGACACGTATCCGGTTTAAAAGGAAGTAGATGGGGTGCTATGGATGGCCCGTAACAAACCACTTGGCAAGAAACTACGTCTTGCAGCTGCACAGCATAGCAATAGACCAATACCTATATGGGTCACACTTAAGACTAGGCTTAGGGTAAGGAGAGGGTTTAGGCTTAGACACTGGAGAAGAACAAAGCTTAAGGCCTAGACTGGGTGGTGTCTATGAGTGAACAAGTAGAGAGACACATACATGTGATACCATTGTACCGTGTATACTGGGGTAGGAAGAAGAATAGAGCAAAACGTGCTATAAGGCTTATTAGAGAATATGTCAAGAGACATTTCAAGAAAGCAGAGACGATAATAATCTCTAATGAAGTAAACGAGTTGGTATGGAGCCGTGGTATAGAGAAGCCTCCACGTAGAATAAGGGTTGAGATAGAATTTGATCCTAGTGAGAAGATTGCTAGAGTATTGCTTCCCAAAGAGAGATAGTCCTATTCTCTACTAGAACACTAGGTATTTAAATGTATAAATAGTATTTTCTTAGGAGAGAACAACTATAGGTTTTTAAAGGGTATAGGAATGAATCTCCAGAGAACAAGACTCCTTGGAAACCCGAATATAGGGGTATACGTGTTTGCAAACGATAACATAGCTATTGTACCGCCGGGGCTAACCAGTGAGGAAAAGAGGGTTGTTACAGAGGTTTTAAGAGTTGATATTATTGAGACGAAGATTGCAGACTCTATATTAGCTGGTGTCTTGATAGCCGGCAATAACAATGGCATAATACTACCACGTACTATTAGAGACGAGGAACTTAGTTATCTAAAACATGCATTAAAGCCCTACGGGTTGAACATAGAAGTACTTAGGTCAAGACATACTGCTCTTGGAAATCTAGTACTAGTTAATGATAAAGCAGCAGTTGTTGGAGAGGATATGGAGCGTGAAGAAATAGCTAGGATATCTAATGCTCTTGGAGTAGAGGTTGTACAGAAGAATATAATGCAGCTAACAATCCCCGGCTCACTAGCTGTTGTAACAAATAATGGTGGTGTAATACATCCTGATGCAAGTGATCGTGAGATCAGAGATCTAGAGCTTATACTTAAAGTCTCTATAGAACGTGCTACAGTAAACTCTGGAGTACCATTTATAAAGACGGGTTTAGTAGCTAATATATACGGTGTATTAGTAGGTGAACTAACGACAGGCCCTGAGATCATGCGTATACAGAGAGGGCTTGGTATAAGGTGATCTAGTATGAGTGAGGTAAAGATATATAGGATTGAAGGATACATGCTTATAAGCCACGATCGTGCACCTGCATGGCAGAAGTTTAAGAAAGAAGTACTTGCTCTAAAACCAGAGCATGCACTAGAGAAGGTGTATTCAGAACTAGGTAGTGCTCATAAGCTTAGGAGGAAACATATAAGGATCACTAGTATCAAGGAGATAAGTCCTGATGAAGTAGAGGATCATAATGTACTAGCTATACTTGGGCTAAAGGGGTTTGTTAAGAAATGAGTAAGAAAGTACCAGAACAACGTGTTGAGAAGGTAAGCTTAGAAGCTGTAATGGCTAGACTAAACCAGCTTAGAGATGCTATAGCTGTTCTACAGGACCAAGTAAATATATTGTCTAGTGAACTAACTGAGCTACAAATGGCTATATCCACGCTCAAGGGGTTAGAAGAAGTTACTAGTGATAGGAAGGTGCTTGTAGCTGTTGATAGGCTTGCTTCAGTCTTTATACCAGCTACTATAGGTGGTGAATGGAGTAACAATGTATTGGTTAGTATTGGTAGAAACTACTATGCTAGAGTTGATCGAGAGAAAGCAGTTGGTATTATAAATAAGAGGATTAGGAGAGTGCAAGAGATACTCAAAATTAGGAACCAAGAGTTATCAAGAGCTATAAACGAGTACAATTACCTACAACAAGTACTCCAGACAGCATACCAGCAGCTAGTACAACAGACAATAGCTAGACAACAACGTAGACAAACAGCTGGTTAACAATAGCTTATTCAAGGGTCTATAGAGATGTTTAAGAGACTTAAGAAAGTATTTACATCATTTATAGAGAAAGCATCACGTGTACTCGGTTCAAGGAGAGAGCTTGAAGATGCTTTAGAAGAACTAAGGCTTTCCCTCATAGAATCAGATGTTGCATATGATGTTGTCGAGAAGATTATAGAGGATATGTGGAATAGGTTTTCTAGTGGAAAGATCCGTGGTAGAAGCGATCTTATAGATAATATAAGGAGTGTTATAGAGTCTATATTTAGTGATATAGGATACATTGATGT
>CAYXOO010000089.1:0-7391 GCA_964466845.1 uncultured Desulfurococcaceae archaeon | reverse complement strand
ACATAATGAGACAACAATAAAGATTAGAGTAAAGATAGAAGAAGTTGGAGAAGACTCATTCAAGTATAGTACAAAGATTATTGAAGGAGAAATACCTGAATCAATCAAGAGATACATAGGTAATATAGAGAGTACATATACAATATCGTATACAAACTATAATGAAGAAGGTTGTGACATATACATGGATCCAGAGAAACTAAGTAAATCAAACTATAACATAGAGAGAAACGGTAGCCTAATGGGATATGGACAATATACTCTAAAATGTCAATACCATAGCAATGGATGGCTTAAGAAGTCAGAAGGAAACTACGAGTATAACACACAATTTGGATCAGTAAAAATGTACTATAAGACAGAACTTGTAGAAAGCAACTTTATTGGTGGAGGCTGGCCAGCCGATATAATGACTACAACACTACTGCTACTAATAGTACTAGTAGTGCTTATAGCAATAGTCCTTATAGTAAGGAGTATGAGAGCCAAGAGACCAGAAACAACACCAACACAGCCTCCAGCACCAGAAACACCACCCGAGACACCACCACCTAGTGAGCAACCACCATTACCACCACCAACGTAGTTTACAAAAACAACTATTCTCCTTCCTCAAGAGACTTTTTAATAACTATTCTCCACTACCGCAGTATCAAGCTATACTATAAGAGACAATTATAGAGACATGTTTTAATCCCCTAACTAGTATCTCCTAGTACCATGGAGATGACTATGTTAAGACACTATCTCTACACCATGCTACTAATAGTCCTAGTAGCTATAGGGTATAACCAGGTAGTATGTATAACTGGGTATGACATGTATGAACACACTGTATATGTACCAAGAGACTATTCTAGTATACAAGATGCAATAGACAATCTAGGCTCAAACACAATAATCAATGTATTATATGGTGTATATAGCTTCTCTATAAGAAACCTATCAACAATAACAATTAATGGCTCCCTAAATACAGTAGTAGAGAATGGATTGATAGCCTACTCTAGAGACATTATGTTATCAAATATTATCATTAGAGAGAGACTCATCATTAAAAACTCTACACATATAACACTAGAAAACATCACTTTGGAGTCATACTCAAAAATAATAGTCTATGGAGTAACCGGTATAGTTGTAAGAAACATTAGTATAGAGGGATCAAGGGTACACAACGCTATAGAGATACAGTGTTCCAGACAAATAGTTATTGAATACAACACTATAACTAGATCAGTCGATCCAGTAAACATAACCAGTTCTAACAACATAATTATCAGATACAACGACTTTAGAGAAAACAAGGGCTATACCATAGTATTCACTACATCTAGAGACATAATAGTCTATGGAAACAACTTTATAGACAATGATATAGACTTAGATGCTATAGACAATAATACATTACCAAAGCTATACTCTAGCCATAAGATATACTATAGATTCAAAGACGTATTCATATACAACTACATAGGGAATTACTGGAGTAGAAATAATTGTACATACAAGTGTCTTAATGAAAGTATTTGTAGTAACTACACGTTAACACTTAGTAATAATCAAGTAGTTGTAGACAAATACCCTCTAGCACACCCTATACAACAATATGTATTCTATGGTATAAGACCACCATATGTACATGTTCTAGTGAATAAGAATGACAAGTATGTATCTAGATACATAGACTTAACAGTATACACTAGACAACCAGTTGCATTAGAAATCAGTATTATCGGTAGTAGAGACCATACAGTCTATACACACAAATGTATAGTTGAGACTAAGGATACAAGTATAAGACTAAACATAGAGAACATTAGTGATGGAGTCTACAGGTTACTCACCAAGATAGACTGTATAGGCTACAACTATGAATCATATACACTACTCTACATAGACAATAAACCACCCATGATAACTATCCTCTACCCTAGAAACAACGGCTCTGTACCAACAATATTTACACTACGGTATAACTATAGTGATAGGTTCTATAGAGAGACGGTTATAGAGGTTAGAGGACTAGATAATAGCTTCTATAAAAAGATAGGTAATGGACTGGAAAAAGCTATAGAGCTTAGACTAGAGCCAGGGAGATACATTATTATGGTTGTAGGCTATGATGAAGCTGGCCATAAGGGTATTGATAAGGTATTGGTAGAAGTACATGTAGTGGAGAAGAGAGTGCAGGAAACCCCTAGTAGAAGTGAAGGTGTACCATTAATGTATAGAGTGATAATACTAGCTGTTATAATGTTTTCTATCATATTCTATCTAAGAGATCAAGTGGCTAAGGCCCTAGTCTAATAAGGGTGTATGTAGTAGAGTTATAGCTTAGGAGTGTAGTAGAGGTATCTAGTTGAATGATCAGTGTAAATACTGTGTATACCTATTAATACTATTAGTGGCATTACACACTATAATCTCGGTACAGGTTGGTATAGTAGAAGGTATGGCTAGTAAAACAGTTGTCTATGTACCGAGGGATTATAGGAGTATACAAGAAGCTATTGAGAAGTCTAGGCCAGGTACAACAATATATGTCTTGGAGGGGGAATACTATGGCTCTACATACATTATCTATAAGAGAGACCTTAGGATAATTGGTATTGGACGTGTTGTTATCAAACTTAATGTATTTACTGGTTTTGTAGGGGTGCTTGTTAGAGACTCTAGCAATATTACTATAGAGAATATTGTTTTTGAGTATACAAGGAGAGCTATACACCTTGTTAGAGCATCAAATATCGTGGTGAATAGATGCACTATAATAGATAGTGTTAAGGGAGTAGTAGTTGAAGATTCAGTAAATGTCTCTATAGCTAACATGTTCTTCTCTAAGATACATGATAATGGAGTAGAGATCATTAGGTCTAGAAATACTTTATTGGTAAATAATAGCTTTACAATGGTATCACTTAATGATGTATACATAGAGGATTCAAGCAATACATTGATAGACAACATGGTAGTAGAGGGACATATATCTAGAGCCTATGGCTTATACATTATCAACTCAGTAAACACTAGTATCTACAACACTAGGCTCTATAGGAAAAGCATACTTGTAAAGGGAGATAATAGTTTTGAATCACTAGTTATAAAAGATACAATGGTTAATAACAAGACACTATACTATATCAGTAGATACAGTGGCTCTTGGAGTATGTTAGAGCTAGAAACCCCTGGGATGATAATATTCTATCGGGCTAGAGAGGTTATTCTAAGAAACTACAGCTTTACATTAGAGAGTACAGCTATAGAGCTATGGAAGTGTAGAGACATACTCATTGAATACAATAGCTTCTCTAACCAATACACTAGCATATACATCTATGGTTCTAGAGACATAGTATTGTCGAGTAATAGTTTTAGTGAAAACAGGTTATCTATAGGTATTGAAGATTCTATGTATATAGAGCTACATGGTAACAAGTATAGTCTAGATAAAATGTATTCCATAGAGATACAGTATTCTCAAAACATATACGTCTATAACGAGAGCTTTAGTCTAGTAGATAATACAGCAGTCCATGTTATAGGTTCATCAATAATCTCTTTACTAGGAAACACTTTCTCCTATACATCTATGGGTATAGTAGTTGAGAAGTCTGATCATGTGATTATATGTTCTAACACCTTCTACTCTAGCTATATAGACATCACTTTATCAGAAACAATAGTTTCTAAAAACAAGTTCTACAAGGGAGGCCTACTATATAGAGACAACTATTCTCTTAGAGAAACAATCGTCTATGAAAACACTGTTAATGATAAACCGTTGTTATACATATATAATGTATCCAACCTAGTAGTTAATGGTAGTCTAGAATGTTTTGGCCAATTGATAGCATATAATGTATCAAACACCACTATTGCTGATGCTATTGTTTCTGATACAATAGCGGCTATAGAGTTGCATAATGTATACAATGTATCACTATATAATGTATCGATAGAAGATTGTTTCTATGGCTTATACATAGTCTATGGGAGACAAACTAGTATAGCCGACTCAGTATTGTATGGTAATAGGTATGGTGTATATATGAATAATACAGAGTACGCTGTATTAACGTATACGTTGTTTAGTAGAAACAGTATAGCATTAACTACTAGTGGTTCTAGAGAAATACATGTGTATGGAAATAGTTTTGTAGACAACTCTATAGACCTTATGTCTAGGGATAACGTATCACTTACAAGTCCCTATAAACTATACTATATCAGTAGCTATGGTGTTATAGGCTATAGCTATATAGGTAACTACTGGAGTAGAAACACTAACCCAATAGACTATGATGGAAACCTTATATGCGATAAACCATTTACATCATCTGGTATAGTAGATTACTACCCACTACTATTTCCCCATAGAGACTACTGGTTTACCGATAGAGAACCCACTATAAGGATTACTTTACCAGTCAATAATAGTTTTGTATGTAGAGAAGTATCTATTAAAGGATATTCATCAATAGAGTTGAAAATCTATGTGAGACTGTATAGGCTTGGTAGTCCAGAGTCTATGTACTATGATAGGGTATATAGTGTCTATAGAAACTGGTCTATAACAGTTCCTCTACCTAGCCAGTGTGAAGAAGAGTATCTATTGTACTTCAAGGCTTTAGCTGGATCTATTGTTGTTAGAGAAGAAGCTATAGTACTAGTTGTTGATGATACCCCTCCTAGAGTAGAGATTACCTATCCTGTCAACAATACTGTATTGCTGTATAGGGCTACTATCGGGTTTGTTGTTATGGATAAGTACTTGAGTAATGTATACGTTGTACTAGAGAATAGTAGTTTTAAGAGAGTATACCATAGTCGTAGTATTGATTTCGGGGACATAGATAATGGGTATTATAGGCTCTGTGTTGTAGGTGTAGACAAGTCTGGTAAGAAGGGATGTAGTTGTATAGATGTATACATAGTCAGTTCTCTTAGCACTAGGGTAGAGATACACCATAAGCCCATGTATACATACTATATAGTCTATATTGTATCCCTAGTAGTAATCTATGGTATAGCAATACTTATATGGAGAAGGAGGAAATAGCTTATCATAAATACTAGGTATATGGACAGAGGTGTAGTAGGTGTGTCTAGAATTGCTTATGAAGGACTAATACTTATAGAGCCTACAAACCCCTATACAGCATCTATTATGAAGATAAAGAACATTATAGTCCATAAGAAGACTAAGTACCAAGACATAGTATTCGCTGATCTAGAGTTCTATGGTAGGTGTCTTATTATAGACAATTATATACAGAGTAGTGAGATAGACGAGTATATATACCATGAGAGCCTTGTACATCCAGCTATGGTTACACATCCCAATCCTAGACGTGTATTGATAATTGGTGGTGGTGAAGGAGCTACACTTAGAGAAGTTTTAAAACACAATACTGTTGAAGAAGCAGTAATGGTTGATATTGATGGAGAGCTTGTAGAGATTGCTAAGAAGTATCTAGAGATAATGCATAAGGGTAGCTTTGATGATCCAAGAACACGTGTTGTGATTATGGATGGTAGGGAGTTTGTTAGAGTGTCTAAGTCTAGAGAGTATGATGTAGTGGTGATTGACTTGACAGACCCGTACTCTAGTGAGATAGCTAAGATGCTATATAGTGAGGAGTTCTATAGGGAGATACACCGTATACTAGCTGATGACGGAGTAGTTGTTACACAAGCTGGTAATAGCTTCTACTATCCAGAAGTATACGACTATATATACAGTGGGTTCTCAAAAGTATTCAAACATGTAATGGAGTATGAAGTATGGATACCAGCATTTGGCTATACATGCAACTTCATACTAGGTAGCAAAACATATGATCCATATAGACTAGGTATAGAAGATGTAGACAATATACTAAAGGCTAGGAATGTCGAGACAAAATACTATAATGGTAGGAGACACCAGGTATTCAAATACACTGACATAACAAGGCCTATTACAAGGAAGCAATAGATGTTATAACTGGTGGTAATGTATTGGGTATGGATTATCTACTATCTGATCTGGTCAAGAGGCTATCATTACTAGAGGAGAAAGTAGCTATTATTGAAGAAAGGCTTAATGAAATCGAGAGGTCTATTGACGAGATTGTTCTCTTCCTTCTTTCTCTACCCTCTTAGAACTAAGCATATAGGCTAATAGTTCTAGTAGAAAACCAATAACTACGAGTACTAGAGCGAATTCATGTAGATCCATTAGATCCTATGATACCCCCCTTACAACCTCTATGACTGATCTAGACCTCGTTGTTATAACTATTTTCTCTGGGACAAGCTCACCGAGATCGAATACGTTCCATCCACGGTGTAGATCTACTAGCATTGATCTCTCGAAACCGCTTCCCTTAAACAGTATACGTACACCACCTATATTTACTGGTGACCATAGATATGTTAGTCCACTGTATACACGTAGTACTGGTTTAAACCAGTCTTTATCAACTATTATCTTGGCCCGAATGTTCTCTACAAACTTCTTAGCATGACTCCATGATACTATGTTGAGGCTTACCTCGTGTATACCAGCTGTAGCCCATAGTATACGTATTGGTATAGTGTGTTCGCCTGGTGGTAGACCTATTATCTCATGTGTTGTACCATATACGTTGTTATCGCTACTCCATAGAGTCATTTTCAATACATCGATGTGTAGCGGTGTTTCTAGAGTTACTGGTAGATACAATCCAAGCCTATCCTCTCTAACACGTGACGATACACTTATCCTTGTGAACACACTAAGTGGTTTCTCCAGCAATATCCGGATAACTTCTCTCAATGGCAGGAAACCGTGTATGCTAAGCAATAGCTCTACATAGTGTTCACCAGGTTCAGCACCCTCATCTCTAAACACAATGTATGAACCATAACTGTATACACGTATTCTACGAGAACTAGTCTTCAACACCCTGATCGATGGGGTGATAGATTCTACCTCTATAGTTTTAGAACCACCAACTGTTAGTTTTACATCGTATAGTTTAACACTAATACCCTCTAGGAAATCAGCTAGTATAGCCTTTGGTATATTAGCTGGTGATACATAGCCTATAAGCAGCCTATTACCATATACTGATACACCATGTGCACTACCCTCTACATAGTAGTTTCCAATAAACTCTCCCTTAACACTATACACTGATACATAGCTTCCATCAGCTAATGCTATATAGGGTTCACATATACTACATGATCCTATCCTAGAGATATCCTCTACATCAAACTCTACAAGCTTTACACCACGTATAATAGATAATATATAGGCTTTCTCAGAGCCAGCTACAACGATCTTTTTCTCCCCATCACCTGTCTCAATAGGTGATACACTAGCACATCTTACAACACCTATCTCCTTACTCCACAACACT
>CAYXOO010000088.1:0-7411 GCA_964466845.1 uncultured Desulfurococcaceae archaeon | reverse complement strand
CATAAGATATAGAGTATTATTCGGTATATACATAGACTCAATAGTGGGTAACCCGATTGAAGAAGGCTTGTAAGCTACTGTTGTTCTCCATCCACTTTCACTTACGTTTATCCTAATCTCAATTAATACCTCGTTACTAGTTTTATAATCAATACAGGCTGTACCACTATATAGGTATACAAGTGAGTGTACCCCACCATGTAGTCTGAGTAACAAGTCTATTCTATTGATCCTTAAAATCTTTATTATTGAATCAGGTTTAGGGAGTAGTGATAATGCTTCTAGTATAGCTGTTTTACCAACATTGTTTCTTCCAATGAGTACTGTAAAGCTGGTTAGTGGTATATAGTCTTTTGTGTCACGTATACCTCTAAACTCTTTAATTCTTATAGACTCAATGTATCTCAAATACTAGACACCTGCTTTAAACGTGTATGTTTCTATTGAGCTATATAGTGTGGGGTAATGTAGTGTTGTTATTCAGCTATTATTAGTGTTTCTGATGATGCTTCTAGTGTTTTTAGCATCTTATCTGTTCTAGCACCATATATTGGTGGGAGTTTTAGTGGTGGCTCTAGATCCTCGTTGTGCTTTAGTGCTCCACGTGATAATAGCTCGTCTATTATACGTTTTCTAAGCTCGTCATCAGCTAGTTCACTATGGTATATTGTTGATAGTGTTGTACGTAGCATTGAGGTTAAGTGTTCATCTCCACGTTCCTCGTGTACATGTGGGTTTCGTGGTTCTATCTGGTATATCTCTATAGTCTGTTTAAGTATATCCTTAAACCTTGGCTCATGTACTCCAGTGTATTCCTCGAGCATGTAGACGTATTCATAGGACTCTATAGCGAAACCACCTGCATAGCCTATTCTTTCTGCAAGCTCCATTGTCATAGCGTGTTCTCCAGAACAACTAGTCTTTATAATGTCTGTTTCAAACCTTGTTATACGTGCTATAAGCATGTTCATATACTTATTAGTAATCTCTGATACACGCCCACGTCTTCTGAAGTAGAATCTCTTACCAACAAACTTTGTCTTATAAGGCCACTTTATACGTACCATAGCGTATTTAGAGCGAGCCATATAGAATGCTGTAGCATATACATCGACATACTCGTTTACAGCACCTGGTATGTAGTTGTCTGCATCAACAAAGCCTACATACTCTCTACCCATAGCCTTAGCAAGCAACAAGCCTAGAACCATACCTTCTCCTTTACCATCACGTACAAGCCCATCACTACCTAGTAGGTATGGATAACCAGCTTCAGTTAATGCATCACTCCACACTGGATCCTTCTGGTGGATCATAACTAGTGGGCGGTGTGTTAAACGGTAGAACTGGAACACAATATCTGTCTCAACACGATACAAGTCTATATGGTCACGGCTACTATTAGAAACAATAATAACTAGAGCCTCATGGGGTATACCACTAAGTACACCCTCTAGAACCTTAGGGTTATCATTCTTAACAGGAACAATAATAGCCATACGAGACTCTATATCCTCAAGCTCGTTACGACCAAGATTAATAATACCTGGTAACTCTCCAGTAGGCTTACTAGATCTACCACCAGAAAGCTCGAGAACCTTCTGTACATCATATATCTTTAAAGCCCCAATCCTCTCCATATACCTAGGCATTTCAATCCTCATAAAACCATCACCTCCTTTACAAAATAGCCTACCTTATACTATAACATACCCCTCTAGAAACTATATAGTAGCAACCATGTTAATAACAGTTGTTGGAGTATATAAGCTACCTAGTCTAGGAGAACCCCCTAGTACCAGTACATAGCTAAACCTCTTTAAGTATAGAAGACTATTTCATAAGTTCTAGAGAACAAGTTAGGTGTAGATAGATTGACTAAAACAATAATCATAACAGATCTCGATGGTTCACTCCTTGATCCACATACATACTCTTATGAACATGCTATACCAGTTATAGAGGAGCTTAAGAGGCTAGATATACCAGTAGTCTTCTGTTCATCAAAGACAAGGCTTGAACAAGAGCTTTATCGGACAAGACTGGGTCTATACCACCCATTTATTGTAGAAAATGGTGGTGCATTGTTTATCCCCAAAGACTATTTCCACGACATAGAGTGTAGTAGAGTATATCATGGATACTGTGTTATAGAGTTTGGGCTAGGGATTAAAGAGCTATTAGGGAAAGCAGGTAGTGTCTTTAGGAAATACAGTGGTTCTATAAAGACATGTATTGATATGACGCCAGAGGAGTTTATGGAGATTACTGGTCTCCCTAGATTCGAGGCTGTACTTGCTCTAGAGCGTGAGTATAGTATTTGTTTCAAACCACTAGATGATAGTATACTAGATAGCATCATAGCTGATTTCAATAGTATTGGTTTAAGAGTATCAACTGGTGGTGGATACATATACATGGTGTCCAGTTGTTTTGATAAAGGAATTGCTGTAAAGAAGCTTATTGATCTGTATAGGAGAGAATATGGAGACATCGTCTCTATAGGTATTGGTGATGGATATAATGATATACCACTACTACGTGTTGTTGATAAACCAGTATTGCTTGGAGGCGATAAGAGTATTGTTAGAGAGATAGGTAGAGATAACCTATTGATTATAGAGGAGAAGGGTTCACGTGGATGGAGTATTGCTGTTAAAAAACTATTATCTCTTACGTAGACCATATAGTGATATAGCTATGCTTACTATGAACAATGCTACAAGGCCAACCAGTGCTCCGTATAGGCTATTTACTGTATTCTCTAGGTTCTTAACTGTGTCCTTAAGACTCTCTAGTTCACTACTACTAGCCATTGTCTTGTTTAGTTTATCAACTCTATTCTCTAAACCACTATAGCTAGCCTCTAGTGTTCCAAGGTCTTTCTTCATAGAATCTACTTTCTCTCCTAGAGTTGATAAGCTATTGTTTAGTGTATTGTAGAGACTAGTTAGTGTATTGTTTAGTGATACTAGAGATTCTAGTGCATCATGTATGTCTTCAGCTAGTGTAGAGTTTATACTATAGACTCTATCTTCTAACACAACTAGTGTGTTATAGAGTGTGTCTACTCTTTGTATAGTGTCTAGTAGTGTATTGTTCAATAGTGATAGACGGGTTATTGTGTCCTCTATATTGGTTTCTAGAGATCCTATGTCTTCACTAATGCTACCTAGTATCTCTTCTACACTACTTATCCTACTACTCAACTCATCTAGAAGGCTATCTACTTTATTGAAGTATTGTTCTACTGTAGTATTCATAGTATCTAGTCTGTTATAGACATAATCTAGTTTATCTCTAATAACAGTTATTGTAGTGTTTAGACTAGCTATTGTGGTGTTGAATAGGGCCTTAAGATTCTCTATAGTCTCTATAACCTCTATCCGTAGCTTATCAATATCACTCTTGGAAGCAACACCGTTGTATACATAGAATGTTGTAGAAGCTATTTCTGTGTATGGAACAGGCTTTATATGTGCTAGAGCTATAGTGTTTTGTACTATTGATAAGTTGTGACTACTTGTTTCTAGGCTGGGGACTATTATTTCTATATGGAATCCACCAGTCTCGTTAGTAAGGATATGGGCTACTACAAGACTATCTATGGTTAATAAGTAGTACTGGTTATTACCAAGACCAGCTGCTTCAACAACTAGTCTATCACCTATACTTAGGTTATAACTGGATAGTACTATAGATGGCTCGATTACTCTATAGGAGCCTTTAGCTATTATACCGTATTCATCAATAGCTTTTACTGTATAATCTCCTGGCCTAACTACTGGGATCTGTATACATGTCTTGATATAGCCATTGCTGTCACTATGTGTTGTAGAGACTGGTGTGTTGTCAAAGTATATGTCTACACGTGTGTTTGGTGTGAATCCACCACCATATACTGTTACCCATAGCTTGCTAGGTCCTTCTACTGGTACTATGTCTAGTGTATTAGTTATTACATGTACTCTTATAGTGTCTGAATAGGAAGGCATTGTATTGTCTGTTAATGGATGTCTTACTTGTAGTAAGTAGACGCCTTCCTCTTCCGGAGTCCATTCTAGTACTGCATAGCCTTCACTATCTGTTACTGCTTCATCAATTACTTCACTAGTGTTTAGTAGGTATAGCTTTACTTTTTCGCCAGCTAGTGGGTTTTCATTGTAGTCTGTAAGTCTTATGTATAGCCTGATCTTCTTTCCAATGATAACTGTAAAGTCTGTATCATTATATAGTGTTACCTTAGTGTTAGCGTGTCCTATCAATTGTGATGGATCACCTAGTAGTGTTGAAGCCCACCATACCTTCTTATCACTCTCCCACATATATGGTGATCCAAGCCATGTCTTAGCAGAAGCTAGTGAGTATCCTATATCGTATCTAGTGTTAGAAGAATCACTTACAAGGTATTTCACGACATGATATACTAGACCACTACTAAGCACCCATGTCTCTGGATCAATTTGTTCATCCCAGCTATAAGGCCAGTCAAATGTCACTCGATCCCATCCAATATACCATAGACTAGTTGTTTTAACAAGCTTTTCTCCAAGACCATCAATATCCGGCATACCAAACATATTCTTAAGCTCATCATTAGCATCATAGACAGCTGTTAAACAACTCATAGCTATGAATAAACCAGCTACGTGTCCATAACTACTAGTCAAATTCTCTGTCCTTAGAAACTCTTTCCTAACAAGTTCTTCCGACTCTGGTACACCATCACCATCATCACTAATCCATAGGACTCTCCATGCAATATGTGGCCATCCATGTGAGAACCATGTAACTAGATCTGGTTTTCTACCATATATTGTCTCAACCATTTTCTCTGTAGACAAGTTACCATTTAGATCACTAGGGCTATCTACTATAGAGAGTACTGGGTAGTGCTCGTATAGTCTTATAGCTTCTGTTTCTTGGAGTGCAGAGTTGTCCTTAAGTGTTAGCCACATAGCTTCAGAACTTGTGTCACCCTGTATTCCCCAATCACCTTGGTAGTCCTCGTTGAAGTAGAATACTATTGCTCCAGTCAATAACCATTTACCAATACCACTCCTATTATAACGGGCTATTGCATCAATATAGCTTTCTAGCTCATCGACTGTCCTAAAAGGTAGTCTACCAACTGGTAGTTCTGGAGCCCAGTCTTCTCCATCACCATCTTCACCATACACGCCGTCTCCATCTCCATCCCAGTTTGTATCAAGTGCTGCATAGTACCAGTCACTAGGTGTGTAATAGCCTGTATGGCTATATTGCCCGGTACCATCTGGGTTGTAGAAGTAACGTGTAGGTACTTCCCAAGACTGTAGATCACCTATATCATCCGGCCCATTAGGATAGCCTATATCACCACATACATCACCTATGATCAACAAGTATTTCAGACCACCATTAGTCTGTGTGTATAAGCTGTAGATATAGTTACGTATCTTCTCAGGAATATCCCTCCCACTAACACCACTATTAACTATATCCTCAACAGTCTTCACGATCACGTTAAACCCCTGTTTCTTACGTAACTCTACATAATCGTTTAATACACCAAGGAACATCGGTCGTGTTATGATTAATAATATATTGTTACTACTCTCTAGCACTGGGTTTGATAGACTAAGTGGTTCTACATGGTATGCTTGTGAAGCTAATATACTATATGTTAGCTGGGAGTAAGGCTGGTGTTTTTTCTCTATAGCATACTTGATTGTTATAGATACTTCTCTATATACAACTACCTTTACCTTATTACCATTATGTATAGCTGGGTTTATCATTAGTGATACATAAGGTACTCCTCTCCATACATACATCATATACCATGTATGTGTACTATCAAATACACTATCAACTCCAACACCACTGTTTACTTTGATCGATTCTCCATAGCCTATTAGTTTTAGACTAGGTAGTTCTAACAAGGGTTTCTCTAGAACAATCTCTTCTAGATCACTATAGCTTGTCTCTACACCCAATAATTGTGAACCAATTGGTAGTAATACTATGAGTTTAAGGAGCGGTATAGCCTCTGAGTCTGGAAGATAGTACTGGTATACATGATCTGGAAGACCGCTATACTCTATAACAGAGTATCCATCAACAATAGTAGCATGTGGAGTTATGGATAAGTTTAAGGTAATAGTATAGACGCTACTATTATACAGTAGTGGCTGGGATAAAGATGTTGCTAGTGATGATGGAATAAGTATTATGAGAACTAGTAGTAGCATTCTCTCATACATACCCTACCACCATAAACCTAGTAAACTAATGTACACATAAAAGCTTAGCCTAGATAAAATAGTGTCAAAAACCCTAGACTAACAAAAACAACCCAACGTCAAATAACCATTGACAAAACAGGCTATAGAACACCTAAAGACCAAACCCACCTAAGAGCTAGATATGAATAAAGATTCAATTATAGGATTCTATGAGTATATTAGTAGAGAAGCTATCACTAGCCCTAAGCAATTAGTCTTTAACACACTATCTCCCTCGATAAGAGATTCTTACAATGAGCTTTTACCACATCAACCCTCTAGAGCTTAGAAATAGCTATATCTTTAGACAATATTTTCGTACCGATACTATAGTAACATTTTAATGTAATACTCAGATACACTCATTTACCACAATTTAAGTTTAAGGTATTTATTATATTACACTATGGGATCTAGTGTCTTCTGGTTAAGTACTTCTTTATAGCATATTCTACTAATGGATCGATTATCCTATATTCATTGTCTTTCTTTTCCACTATACTGTACTTAACGAGTTTCTTTAATAGTTCTGTAAACCTCTTATCCGTTATAGGCCCTGTCTTGTACATTATATATGTCTTTATCTGTTTCCAAGTAGTTGCTCCATGTACTATAGCTTCTAGTATAGCTAGGTATCTATCTCTAGATGGTTCTATAATCTTTTCTAGCTCACTAAGAACTAGTTTAGAGCCTTCACTAAACACCTTGTCTAATGTAGCCCTATGATCTAGCTTCTTAACCCCACGATAATAGCCGTAAAGTGTAAGCCAGCCTGGTATACCATCTAGTTTTTCAACAACTTCCCTTAACTCACTTTCATTAATACTCATGTTTAGTTGATGAAACCCCTTCTCTAAGAAGTCAAGGCTCTATCTATAATTGAATCTATCAAGTTTTATCTCACAGACATATCTACCATACAATGGTGCACTAGGGTCATCAATCCTTAGGAAATCACGTAACACACCAACTTCACTACCAGTAACAATAACTGTAACTGCTTCTAGTCTATCCATAGCCCATGAGAAAAGCATATCGTACCTCAGGGATCCAGAAAACCTAAGATACTGTGCTTCATCAAAAGCTATTACAAACCTTGTACTATGCTCTATAGCCCATCTATTAAACAATCTAAACAAATCAGC
>CAYXOO010000087.1:0-7494 GCA_964466845.1 uncultured Desulfurococcaceae archaeon | reverse complement strand
CTCTTAACAACACTCCTATCAATACTACTAGCCAAGACACTCACCCAGCACTATTCTAGAGTAACAATATATAAATAGCTATCCATTATTGATTATCTAGCTTTATAGAAGGTCTATTAGGAATTTTTACTTTAAGCGACTTTCCATTTGACACGTTATTCCTCTAGTAAGAGTATAATGTGTTTATCCTCAATACTAAGCTACTACAGTAACTAGCTTATAACTAGTGTTTACTACCGAGTATCTTACCAGCTATCTCTACTAGTCTCTTAATACTCTCTATTCTAGCTAATACAGATTCTTTATCTAAAATTCTCTCATGGAACCCACATACGTGGAGATAACATGCTGTATCCCATGAAACCCTTATCTCTCCTCCATAGACGCTTAAAGCCTTCTTAACAACCATCTCTAGATTAGATACTGTCCACCTCCCCCTACTAGTAACACGGCTAAGTACATCCTTTAAACCGAGATGGTAAGCCAATGCTTTAACGGCTTCCTCAGTAGCCTTGTATAGCTTTTCAGAAGCTTGTACCGGGTCTTTCCCTACAATTTCTTTAGCCTCTTCTATACACTTTAAAGCATACTCATAGTGTACTCTAGCAATATCCTCCGGATCAAGATCAATCATTCTAGACACTATATCAACAACTAGAGTTTCAATAGAAAAACCCTTTCTCTCTAACCACCTCTACAAACTTCCTGGGTAGAGTTATAGTAGCCAACACCCTACACCTAATAGTATCCTCTATCCCCTAACTTGGTATATAGTCTTACCTTAAGCTGGTACTCTTAAGCTCTATAGTCTGAATAAGTATGTATTCTCCGTATTTGGAGAAAAGCTTATAGCATCCAGTTACACACAATACCATATAGACGGGGTGTAGAACAATCGAGTACCAACCACCCATTATCAATAAATAAGTTATCCCACACACTAATAGCCACCCTAGTATCAACACTATACCCAACTACTAGTACATTAGCAATTAACAAGCTTACAATACACTATAGGATCTGTATAAAAGATAAGCAATATAGAAGCCTTCCATGGAGTTTGTATTAAGGCTGTTGTAGAGAAATTAATAGAGGGTTAAGGGTTAGAGGATACTGTAGTAAGTACTCTAGAGTTCAACCCCTATGATAGACCAAGGGATGCTAGAGAGTTTCTAGGGTTGTTTGTAGATGTATATACTAGGTACTATATGGAGTAGCTTAGGCTTTTATAATACCTATTATAATCTTTATCTCGTCTCCACCCCAGAACTCTATTGTTCCTGGTGACTCATGTATTACTTCTCCTGTCTCCTTATCTAGTATTCTTAGTCTTGCATAATAGGGTGTTTCATTGAATGGTATCTTAACCATACACTCACGTGTTTTTGGTATACACTTCCGTGTCTCCTCGTTACCTACAAGTTCTATGATGTATTCATCTGGGAGTCCAGTGAATCTTACATACTCTGTATCAGTGTGTTTAAAGTATTCACGTGGTATTACACCTGGTTCACCAACTGGTGGTATCCATCCAAGTACTGCTTCTGCAAAAGCGTAGCGGTTGTAGAAGTAATACTTGATCCGGTGGTAGCCTGCTTCTAGGTATACTGGTTCACTAACATGTGTTGTTGGAGGCTGGTCGCTCCATGCATCAATTACTAGCTGGTCATCAATCCATAGCCGGGAACCATCATCAGTTGTAACATAGAAACGGTACTCCCCAGTCCTTGGTATATTGATGAAGCCCTTCCACATTATAGCAAAGAACTCACTAGGTACACCAGGTGCTGGACTATCCCACCATACATAGTTTATCCATGGAGAAACACTCTTCCTGATAGGCTTTAAAGCCTCTAGATCATCCGGAGGCTTCTCACCATGCCATGTATAGTACTGGGTAAGCAGTCCCTCTTTCAAGCCATTCCTAGTCTTATACACTATAATGTTTGGTCTAGACAAAATACTCCACCAGCTAAGCCTTCTCCTAGACTAGGGTATTATTGTGTATGAGGGTTTTTAAAGAAAGAGACTCTATAGGCCACGAGCCATTAGATAAGCATCTTCTCCATCGAGGTAGTAGTGGGCTAGAACCTTGACGATCCTATAGCCGAGTTTCTCATAGAGAGATATAGCTGGTTGGTTAGATACACGTACCTCTAGGTAAGTCTCTCTACAACCATACTCCTCCCTACCAGCTCTAAGGCCATAAGCCATTAATGCATAGCCCAACCCCTTGCCCCGGTGATCTGGGAGAACAGCTATACTCACTACATGCAGGCTCCTAAGAAGTGTCTTACAGAAGAACCCAGGCTTCCACTCAACACGATTCATAATATAGCCTACAACCTCGCCACTAGGAGATACTGCAACATAGAATGCTTTACCATACCTATCCAATAGCTCCTTAAAGAAGTATACTGGGTAGTTCTCTGGAAGACACTCACGGTTAATATATACTACACGCCCTATATCCTCTCTAGTAGCATTCCTTATACAATAACCTCTAGCCCTCTCCTCAAGTAAACGAGATGCATTAGCATATATCTCCTCAATACTAGGTTTCCAACCACTAGCCAAGACAACCCCCTAGCTCTAAAACCATACACACCATCATCTCTGTCTTCAATACTATACCAGATTACCAGCTATATAGCTTAATATACTATACTGGAGTAGAAAATATATTATCGTGGTCTATCATGGACGGGTTTATCAGTGGCTTAAGAGAGACTCTTAGTGGTAAAAAGATACTAGTTGGACTAACCTATACGAGATACATAGACAAGGCTATAGAGTTTACAAGACAACTTGTAGAGACAAGAGCATCTGTATCCATAGTACTATCTAGTAGGCTGGAGAGACACTTGTCTCCAGAGATCATAGGTTATCTAACAAGGACTAACAATGTATACAGTGCTAACGATACACACTATCTAGAGGATGTGGTAGGAGACATAGATCTTATGGTTATTACACCATGCAGTCTAGATGTACTGTCAAGCATAGTATATGGTGTATCAATGGGTGATCCAGTTGTAGAAACAGCTATAGCAGTACTTGGTATGAAGCACAAGCTTGTTGTAAACCCAGTTGTACCAACGAGTATATACAATAGTATACAGTATAAAAGGCTTGTCAGGGAATTCATTGAGATGGGAGGCTATGTAGTAGAGCCAGTTGTTGGTGATAAGATAGAGTATCCTCCATTAAGAGACATGCTCTATAGTATTGACACACTAGCTAATAGAGATAGGGATCTAAGTGGATACAAGGTACTATTAACAATAGGTACTACAGTAGAATACCTAGACCCAGTCAAGTATATCACAAACAAGTACTATGGAGAACTAGGAGTAGCACTTGCACTAGAGCTCAAGTATAGAGGAGCGGAAGTATACATGATACATGGATCACTAGATACCAATCCACCATATGGTGTAGAGTCTATTAGAGTAGAGACTACTAGAGAAATGGCTAAAGCTGTAAGGGAGATTAGTGAGAAGATAAGGCCAGACATAGCAGTGCTTGCATCCTCCCCATCGGACTATAGGCCAGTGAGTAGATCACAGGATAAGATATCTACACGTATTGGTGAGATATCGTTAAGGCTAAGGCCAACTATAAAGACTATAAAGTCCCTACGTGTAAAACCATGTATACTAGTACTATTCTCCTATGAGACAACAAGTGATCCAGAAAAACTTGTTGAGAAATCAATAGCTAAACTACAAGGCTATAATCCAGACATAATAGTGTGTCTAAACCAGTTAGCTAGAGACATAGCATGTATAGTGCATGGTGGGGAGAGGGAGTGTATAGAGAACTACTATGGAAACACACTGGCTAGGAAGATAGTAGACCATATAGCTACACTAATAGGTGGTGAGTAATAACTGGTTTACTCGAGGAATTTATAGAGACTCTGAGAAACTATTTCAAGTCGAGAGGTGTTATGATAGCTAGTCTATCAATAGCTGCTGGACAAGAAGATGTTAAGATAGAACTACATAGCCTATACTGGTACTATCGTGGTAGATACAATAAATTCATAGAAATGTACAACGACTTGGTTAGAGAATATGGTGATACAATAGAAGTCTTTGGATACACTATAAGGCTCTATAGAGACTATATAGTGGTACCAGTTGGTTTAATAAAGAAGCTATTGGGGAGAGAGTAATGGGTAGATGGAGCTATATAATACCAGAGTGTATAGGCTTTGATATAGCCAGCTATTGTAGAGATTGTAGGAGAGAGTCTAGAGAAAGAGATAGACCTCCAGAAAAGGCTATGGAGTGCTGGAAGATCATAGTCGAGCTACCACTTAACAAGGATATAGACTACAATAGTGTATTAGCTAGGAGTATAGAGTGTAGTGGGTGTTGGATAGAGTATAGGGTAGGTGAGGAGAAGTATATAGCAATAGTTACTTGTCGTGGATGGAAGGCTATGTGGAGTGTTAGAGAGAAGCTCATCAATGAACTATATGGGGGCCTTAGAGTAACGGATAAGCCATACCTACCCTATCGCAGAGGAGGTAGCTACTATGATAGAGAGTATGGGCCTTGGAGGCTATGGGCTAGAGACTACTACCCAGATAGACTACCTATAGAGACTATTGACTCACTAAAGATCATATGTCCTAGTGATGGAGGGGTTATGGAGTATCGTGGTAAGGGCTATAAGTGTGTACTATGTGGTTTCTACATACCAGACACGATCATCTATGAAGTAATAGAGAATGGGGTTGCAGACTATAGACCACTACATGGAGCATATAGTGGCTGTGTATATAGGTTGTTTTATAAAGGTGTTGATAGAATAGTTGTTACTATAAGGTATCATCCTAGGAGGACAGGGTATATATAACAATATAATAGCTGGTATAGTGTGTAGAGGGACAGGTTGTGTATAGACTATTGGTTGTTGCAACACTACTATTTCTACTACTAACAACACCTATACTAACACAGGCTATGGACTCTACCAGTCCTACCAATTGTAGTTATAGAGTCTATTATATCAAGATGTATAGTGTTGATAAAGCACTAGACGTATCTATAAAAGCTATATCAACTCTAGAGGGGAGCCCTAGGAACTATACCTATAGAGTAGCTGTTGATTATGGAGAACTAGTTAGTATAAATGATAGAGTATTTGTAAACACTAGTTTAGGCTACATAATATACTTCTATACCAACAATAGTAAGAAACCAGTATATATTGTATCAGTATATCCAACACACTTTACTATATACAATATGTCTGCACTAACACGCCTTAGAGAGTATACATGGAGTGATAGTGAAGCAGTAGAGCATGGTAGGGAGGTAATAGCTCTCCTACTTAGACTGAATGGCTTAGAGAGGAATATCACTATAGTGTATAATGGCTCACGTGTATCAGCTAGTATAAAGCATTCTGGTAGAGAGATAATACTGCTTAAGAGGTATAACTATGTATTGTCTCTAGATAACGTTGTTGATAATAGAGCTTTTATAGAGTATACTGGGTGTGAAGAGATAGCCCTTGTCCATATACCCTATATACACGTGTCTAGCAACTGCTATAGTGTTGCTAGTAGTGATCCAGAGTATGTACTTGCTAGTGGATTGAGACATGTTGGGAGAGAGTATAAGAGGCTATTATATAATCTACTCCAAAACTCTAGTGTATGGTTTATGGGTAGATATTATAGAGAGTACTATGGTGGAGACAATACTATAGTGTACACACTAGCCTATATCTATAAAGTTGAAAAGAGTAGTCCATGGAGAGGCTCTAGAACGTGGTATCTAGACATAATATACTATCGTGGAGGATACGATATAGTATCTATATACAATAAGACTGTATTATTGAATACTTCTACAAGTATACATATTGATCTAGATAGGGTATTCAAGATAATATCTCTTGGTGGAGCTAGACAAGTGTCTATAGAGGTATTCTATGGATTAATAACTGTATCTATAGTATTGTTTATAGTTATAGAGTCTTCTAAGAGGTTACGTGAGTGAAATGGGTAGCTGTATTTATTTCCTACTAGCTAGTGTCTATAGATGCACTTAGGGTGTATATTGTGTTGAACAGTAGGCTTAGATACTATATTGGATGGATACTTATAGCCTATGGTTTTGCACAGATACCTGTAGCTATTGTATCCATTGTCTATAGCGAGCCGTATACACTACATTATTTGTTATCAACAGTAGTACTTGTGGTAGTAGGCTATTTTGTAAAGGGTGGTGAGAAACCAGTTGAGCTATCGACTACTGAGTCGTTATATGTAGCTATACTATCGTTCCTTATACCAGGTCTTGTAAACACCGTTGTTATGACAATAGCTGGTTTTGACTTCTGGGATAGCTTGTTTGAGAGTATATCTGGTATTACAACAACTGGTTTGTCAATGTATAGTGTTGATGAGCTACCATATACGATACACTTTGTTAGAGCATGGCTGCAGTGGATTGGTGGTGTAGGAATTGTTGTTATGACACTAGTGTTTCTCCTGAAACCAGGTACTCTAGCCTATAACCTTCTTACAACACATATTCGTAAGGAAGCATATATGCCTAGTGTAGTCTATGTAGCACGTGCTGTACTTGCTATATATGGGTTACTAACCTTCCTATGTGGTCTACTCTACTACTTATCTGGTATGAGTGTCTTTGACTCAATAGTACATGCATTAACAACTATTTCTACAGGTGGTTTTTCAACAAAGTCTAGCTTCCTAGAATACAGTAATACTGCTGTATGGGTTAGTATAGTGTTTATGTTTCTTAGTGCACAGAGCTTCCCTAGATACTACATGATGTTTCGTTTAAGGAATCCAAAGTATATATGGATGGGGCCCCAGATAAAGTCTTTCCTAGTACTACTTGTTGTCTCAACAGCCTTATTCCATGGACTAACACTATTGTATACAAGCATTAGTCTACAAGATAGTATATTCACTGTAGTATCAGCACTAACAACAACTGGTTACTCAACAGTATCAATGGATAGTCTACCAGATGCTAGTAAGTACATACTAGTAGTACTTATGATAACAGGTGCAGCACTAGGCTCTACTGGTGGTGGGTTTAAACAGTATCGTCTCATAGTATTGTTTAAAGAGCTATGGAGGAGGATTGTGAAAGCAGTATCACCACCGGGTCGTGTAGTGAATATACGTGTTGGTGGCCAGGTTGTTAGCGATGAAGAAGTATTCTCGTGTATAGCTATAGTACACCTCTACATCATAGCACTAGTATTATCAACAATAGCTTTCCTAGCAGCAGGCTATAGCTTCATGGATACACTATTCTCTGTAGCATCAGCTATAGGTACAGTAGGGCTAGCTCCCTCTATAGTATACCATACACTACCGTGGTGGAGCAAACTATTACTATCAATAGACATGTTCATTGGAAGACTAGAAATACTACCAGTAATAGCAGTAACGATACATGCATTGAGAAAATAAGTTAATTGATGCGATATGTG
>CAYXOO010000086.1:2879-7554 GCA_964466845.1 uncultured Desulfurococcaceae archaeon | reverse complement strand
ACGAGTTTAAAACAGGGAGAATAACTAGGAGTGAAGCAGTTAAAGCAGTTGAAAGAATAAAGTCAATAGGAATACCAAGAGCAGGACTTATAAGCCTAGAAGAGAAGCCGGAATATCCATGTGATCATGCTCTAGGCCCACAGGATATAGTAGAGATAGCTAGGAAACTCTATAGAATAGAGAGAAAACAAGCCATAAAACTAACACAATCAAGGGTATAATTAACGTATACCTAAGTCTATAGTCTAGCAATCAATTATCATAGCTGTATGGTTTAAAGCTATAGGTATAATTACCTCTAACTCCTTATAGTATTATTGAAGCTCCATGAGAATACATGGTAACATAGGTGTCTCTATTGGTCTCTATAAAGATTAGGAATTTTGGCCCTATAGAAGATGCAGTGGTAAATGTTTATCCGTTAACAGTATTTATTGGTAGGAATAGTGTTGGTAAATCTATGCTACTATACCTACTATGGGTACTTGATTCAACAGATCCAGATTTTAGATATTGGTTAAGGGAATCAAGTGTTAACGAGGATATAGATAAGTTATACTCAATGATAATAACTGGGAGTGCCAAAGCTATTGATGTATCAGAAGACATATATAATACTCTGTATAAGCTATTGGATACATTCCCTAAAGCATGGTCTAAGAGTCTAGAGAAAGCATTTAGAGAATCCTTTGGTGTAGAACCTAGAAACCTTGTAAGAATAGGTCAATCTAGTTCAAAAATTGTTATAGAGAATAGTGGACTAGCTATAGAGCTTACTATAGAGGGTAATAGGGTAAATAGTAGATGGGCTAACGGGTTAGAAGGGTTATCCCGGGATTTAGAGAGCTTAAAAGCTGTTATTGAAGGAAAATACCTAACTATAACCCATAAGGTTTTCGGGGAACTAACACATTATATCACTAAACCTATGGATATACTAGTTGCTTTAATTGGTAATGCTATACCGTTTATACTAGAGGAGTATCTAGGTTTTACACCTGGTTTGAGAGAGACTTCACTACTTGTTGATGGTAGAGCTGGTATTATTAGGATGCTTTACCATCCAGACATACTGTATTCTATAAGGAATGTGTTAAAGACAGATAGTAGTTTTATAACACTATTATCTAGTCTAGCAGCTAGTTATACTAGAGGAGAGATTGATAGAGGATGTCCTCTCCTAACCAGACTACTCACTGAACTAGGTGTAAAACCAGTTGTAAGAGAAGAGTTTGGGTTGCATAGGATATATGTAGAGACATGGTCTAAAGCCTTGATCCCCTTGGAGCAGTCACCATCTGGTATACGTGAGGTAATACCACTTGTTCTAGCACTACTCCGTAGTAGAGATGGGGTTGAAAACATATATATTGAAGAACCAGAGACTCATCTCCATCCATCAGCTATAAGGCTTATAGCTAGACTTATAGTATATTCAGTCAACAAGCTTGGTAAGAGGGTGTTTGTGTCAACACATAGTGATCACTTTATATACCAGCTTGGAAACTTAGTACTATTATCCAATAAGAAGGATCAAGCTAGAGAACTAGGTTTTACAGAACACGAGGTACTAGAACCTAGTAGCCTAGGGCTATATCTTGTGTATAGACAAGGCGATCATGCAGAAGTAGAGAAGCTAGAGGTTACAAAGGATGGAATTGACGAGGAAATATTTGAAAGGATCTCTAGAGAACTCTTAGAAGAACGTAGTATAATAATGGGGCAGAAACTATAGTTAAGGTCGTTTAGGTTAGTTTAAGTCCTTTTAGGGCTATGAGGTAGGCTGAGGCAGTGTGTTTATCTAGCCTGTATTTTTTCATTATCTCATCATGTTCTTTAGAGTGTGTTGTCCCCTTTGGGTCTACGTAGTCTACATCTATTGAATATAGTGGTGTCTTCAACGTTATTATTTCTACTATACTGCTTCTAAACGTCATAATCTTCCAGTTATAGTTTCTATGTAGTCTCTTACCATTCCTTATCCATAATAGCTTCAGTCTACCTAGCACTTCTGGATTCTCTAGGAATAACATTTTTACTCCATGATGATAGGCGTACCTAAGCATCTCATGCACTTTCATACCGATTACTGTTCTAGCTTTACGTCTAGGATAACCTCTTGTTGTTACTTCTCTAAACCAGAAGGTATAGGTATCTCTTAATCTTCCTTCACTATCCACTATCACTAAGTTAATTCTATCAGAATTAACATCACATCCACCATAGAGTCTACCATAATTCCTCCTATACCTTATCATGTATTTGTAGTAGAAGTCTATGGGTATTGTAAGCTGTATTTCCCCATGAATCCATAGCTTGTTCTTTCTAACTCCATAGTCTTTGACTACTACTCTAGCTGTATGCTTCTGTTTATCTTCTAGTATCTTATTGAGTAATAGCTTATAGTTCTTGGGTATTGTTGGTTTAACCACTATTCTTTCTAATCCACCATTATAGTCTATTGTTGTCACATGGAATTCATAGTCTTGTTTCAATGTTATGTTTCTTACTGGGTATTCTTTCTCTACCTGTTGAAACATTAACCAGTTTCCAAGCTCTACATTCTTAAAGTCTACTCCTAGCTGCCTACATGATTCATAGATGCCTCTAATCAATACTATTACTCCATCAGTATATCTACGGTTAGGTATTACCTCATAGATTATCTTTCTGAATGTGTTTTTCCAGCCGATATCAGTAGCTGGTAGAACTGGAGATTGTTTAGCTAAACTAAGCATCCTATGAGTAGCAGTCTTAAACAACCAAGCAGTACTCAATAACCTCCTAGCCTCAACACCATCAACATTAAACGATAGACACAACGTTATGTAACTCATATGGGGATTCCCCTAGATAAACTTATAAACCATTAGAAACTAATAAACCTACTGGTGACCGTGGGGTTCCAAGAACCGCTCCAGAAGGGCGGTGAGGGGCTCCACGGAGACCGTGATGAACCCGAGGGCAGTACCCTAAATGACCATAATCTACCGTAATCTACTGCTCTCGGGTGAACGGTAACAATACTTGATACCAAAGAAGTACATTATTAAGCAGATTAACCTAGACAAGATTTTTAAACAAGAAAAACATGCAGACAAGGCTATCCTATTAAGGAATAATATCCTAGTTTTAATAGAAGAGACTGGTAGACCAGAGACTAGAGATTTAGAGAAGATTGAAGCTACTATTACCCGGGAAGCTCTTGAACAGATAAAGAATGCTCTAAATGCTAATCCTAGAGATATATATGCTTTTATACACTTTAGGAGAGATGATACATTTTTTTAATAAAGTAGCTTTGAGTAGGAAGACATGTTTTAGGAAACGGTATGGAGTGTTCTTAGAAATAGCTAGGTGTAGAGAGGATATGATGCATAAGGTAATGATGCTACTTAAAAACACTAGTTGTCTATAGCTAGGTCGTTTTAAATACCATATACCTAAGTAGTAGAGATATATTAGTATGATATACATATAGCTAGTATAGGGTGGATAAATTGGCTAAAGTGATTGACAAGAGTGTTGTTAAGAGGATTGTTTTGGAGCTTTTGGAGGAGGATGAAGAGTTTAGGCTTGCTGTTGCTGCTAAAGTTGGGTTGCTCGAGATCCTGCAGAAGCTTGAAGAACATGATAGGAAGTTCAACGAGATACTTGAGAGACTTGATAAACATGAGGAAGAATTGAAGAAGATATGGAGCGAAATCAAGAAGATATGGGAGAAACTTGAGGAGCATGATAGGAAGTTTAACGAGATATTAGCTGAGCTTAGAGAACATAGGAAGATACTAGAAAGACATGAAAAGAAGCTTGAAGAACACGATCGTAAGCTCAATGAAATAATAAGTGAGCTTAAAGAGCATAGAGAGATCTTGGAGAGGCATGAGAAGATATTAATGGAGCATTCTAGAAAGCTTGATGAGCATAGTGAGAAGTTGAATAGAATGGAGGTTGAATTGGGTGCTTTAACTGAGAGTTTCTATTGTAGAACAGTATGGGATGATCTACGTGAAGAGATTACTGGTAGAGGTGAAAAGATCCTAGTGAGGGCTAGGAATTACAGGGTTGATGAAGCCGATATTGACTTGTTTATAGAGACCAGTAAGACAGTATATGTTGTTGAAGTTAAGGTTAAGCCTAAGCACGGAGATGTTAATAAATTAATTAATAAAGCAGATATTGTTAGAAAGCACTACCCAGGTAAAGAAGTTGTACCAGTACTAGCTGGTGCATTGATTGGTAGAGAGATACAAGAGTATGCTAGAAGTAAGGGAGTAAAAGTATATGTGTACTAGGAATTATGCATCTACATAACCACTAATTCTAGAAAGCACCCATGTTTAACACCAAGACCCTCTTACAGCCTAGGCTATGTAGCTACAATATTATATGCTATAGCTCTAGTGTATAGTGATCTATGTATATGCTTATTTACTACTATCTAGGTAGATCATTATCTCGTCTGCGGTGATGCATTTTTGTCTAGTAGTTCTAGTATAGTAGGTGATTTATGGAGGAGTGAGCTTGAGATAGAATTTCCTAGGACTGTAAGAGTTTTAATAGACTATTTTAGACGGAATGGCTTTATAAGGATTGATAGAGAGCTTGTTGAAAAATATCCTGAGTATAAATGGTCTCTGTATAGAGGTTGGTGGAATACTGCATTAGATATATA
>CAYXOO010000086.1:0-2779 GCA_964466845.1 uncultured Desulfurococcaceae archaeon | reverse complement strand
ATGGTTTATCTGTAGGAGACTTCATAGATCTTGTTGAAAGAGGTGTTGTTGTACCAGTTTTCTCTGGCCAACCGAGAGAGTATAGGTATAACTTCTACAAAGACATTGTTGAAGCAACTCCAAGTGGTAAGATTGGATGGTTTCATAGGTTAACAGAGACTCTTAAATCAATCTATATAAGGCTTTATAGAGATGTATTAGCTGATACAAAGGAAGTACATAATTGTTTATACAATTTATTTAGAGAACATGGGTTACCCAGCTATATGGCCTATAGAGGATTTACTAGTATAGACTATGCATCAATGGATCTTGCTACAAGGATCACGGATCTTGTTGTAACAGGGTATAGGGATCTTGTTGTGGATATCCTTAGAAGCAGTAATGTAGAGCATATTGTAGCCTCAATAACTCTAGCCCACCACCTACTAGTTGAGCCAAACATAGATTCTTTTGGAGGACTAGCTGTATTATCAAAAACTGATCTAGAGGCTATAGATAAGGTGAAGAATACAGAGATTGGTGTATTCCTATATCATTTAGCATATAGTCTAGGTGTTTCAACAACAGTAGCTGTACCTAGGAGATACCATAGGAGATGTATAGATGAGTATCTAGAGTCAAGTGATATTAACGAGTTGAGGAAGATTGTCTTTAGAGTTAAAGAAGAAGTAGCTGGTATGAGTTTAGAGAATATACGTGATACTATAGATAATGTAAGAAGTGAGCTACAAGAGATAGCTAGAAATGCTGTACAAGTATCTAGAGAAATAGCTAATAAACACATGCATAAAACTAGAAAAGCCTCCCACATACTAGGTGTTATAGCTCAGATACCCTTATCCTATATTACAATAGCTGAAGCAGGTTTGTTGTCTCCACTACTAGTAACTATCCTACAAGCCATTGTATCAACGACTACTCAGAAGATAATCGATCGGATAGCTAGGAGTTTTTGGAGAGAACAACTAGTACAATTAACACCATACAACCCAGTAATACTTAGCATCTATAAATAGACAATAGCCTCTAGTCAAGCAATAATAACTTATATTAAATCCACCTTATTTAAATACTTGATTTAACAATTATTTAACTAGGGAGCTAGGTTTTTGAGGAAGGATGAAGAGAAAGAGATTGCTATTGAGATAAGGATTTCTAGAGAAGAACTTGTTAGAGGATTCATAGTACATTTGGTGACATATATTGTTGTAAACATTCTCCTAATAATCAACCTAAAGTATACACCATATAAGATATGGTTTATCTACCCACTACTAGGATGAGGTATTGGATTATTGTGTCACTACATATTTTGTGTTAGGTATTATAAGGAATATTTTGAGAGTAAAAGTAGTGAGTCAAGTAAATAGCTATATACCTTGTCTCTTCCTAATCTCTATCATTTCTTCTTCACTAACAGTTGCTTTCTCCTTACCAATCCTTGCTCTCTCTACAACAGGTGATCTACGGTATACATTCCATAGGAAGTCTAGTAGTTTCTCCCTCCTACTAATAGCTTCTTCACCTGCATAGCCTAGTTTTATGGCTGCTGATAACCCAGCTATTTCTCCCTCTATAAAAGCTGTAGTAGCCTCTTCAATACCTGCTGCATCACCAGCTATATAGAGGTTCTCAACACTTGTCTCTAGATACCTTGTACGCAACGGTACTAATCCACCAAGTTCTGGTATCCACTTCATAGCACATCCTGCTTGACTAAAGAACCTATAGTCCGGCTGTAACCCAATAGCCAGCAGTACTAGATCCACATCAAAAGCCTTCTCACTACCTGGTATTGGTTTCCAGTTCTCATCAACAGCATGTACTACTGCTTTCTCAACCCGATCAACACCCTCTACACAAGCTATAGTGTGCCGTAGCATTATTGGTATACCGAGCCGCTTAACCTTAGCAGCATGTACAAACCATCCACCAATACGAGGCATTATCTCTACAATAGCCTCTACCTTTACACCAGCTTGTAGTAGCTGGTAGGAGACAATCAACCCCACGTTACCAGATCCTATTACCAAGGCTTTATCACCTGGTCTTACACCATACTGGTTCATAAGAGTCTGTGCACCACCAGCACCCATAACACCGGGGAGATCATTGTTTTCAAAAGCTAGTCCACGCTCCATAGCACCAGTTGCAGCAACTATTGCTCTAGGCTTAAACAGTATATTCAATGGCCTCCCACCACGTTTTACAGCACCAACAACTCCTCCACGGAAGTAGCCATAGACACTAGTCTCTATATGTACATCAACACCCTTCTCTCTAACCCTCTTCTCCAACATATCAGCTATCTCAAAACCACGCATACCGCAGTAGTACTCTCTAGAACCAAAGAACTTGTGTGTCTGTTTAACAAGTTGTCCACCAAGCCTAAGACCCTCATCAACAATTGCTACCTTGAGCCCATAATCTACAGCAGCTAGTGCTGCATGCAGCCCAGCAGGTCCACCACCAATAACTAGTAGATCAACCTCTTTCTCAATAGTCTCTATATCCTCTAGAGGTGTGTTAACAGGTGGTTCTGGTATACCCCTTTGTATCTCAACACGTAGTCCATCACGTACTGGTTCTATACATATCCTCTTATAAGGTACACCGTTTATGTATGAGAAACAACTACTACACTTACCAATCATACAGAATGCTCCACGTGGTCTCCCTAGTTTGGAGCTATAGGAGAACACACGATAGCCTACAGCATATAGTGCTGCAAGTATACTTTCTCCCTCAAAAGCCTCTACAACAGTGTCTCCATAAT
>CAYXOO010000085.1:0-7765 GCA_964466845.1 uncultured Desulfurococcaceae archaeon | reverse complement strand
GGTCTCTTGGAGGCTCTAGTGGTAGTTTGTGTCTATACCTAGCTCTCCTATGAGCTTCCCTAACAAACTCTCTAGCCTCCTCATACCTTGATCGTAGACAGTCTATACACACACCAATAGTATCTGATACGAGCTTGTCTCTCTTACCACAGACTCTACATACACCCAATACACAGCCACCTAATAGCTCCTCCCCAGTTATAACTAACAGTATTATCTAGTGAATAAACATAGCCTTAGTATCAATAGAATCGATCCTACCTATAGAAATCCATTGTACCATTATCTATGTATACAACGATATTGTCTAACGGGTACACATAGTCTCCATGGAGATATGGGTGTCTGTAGAGGTTGTCAGAAACCATTATATATACTCCATAGACTCCATAGCCATACCTACTAGCTATTACAGACAAATCCAGCTCTATATGAAACCACACACTATCTCCAACACCCCTATACACGTACTTGTCAACGTATATCGTGTCAAGACCACTATAGTAGCCAGTAGAACCACTAGGTAACACACCAGCTACTGCTTTACCTAGATCCCAGCTTCTAGGCTTCTCTTTCCCAGGGTTGATGAGTGGATACGGTTTCTCATCCTTAAACACGTATACGTCTATACATGATATGGATGCACTACATTCTCTAGATATGAAACGCTTTGGTATATAGCCCTCCATAACAAGTACTCCATCTGATATCCTAGGCCTAACAACCCAGTCAATGTGATCGTTTATACAGTTTATAACCAAGGCAAAGCTATCACTATCCCATGCAATACCTATAGCTACCTTGTTGTGTATAGGATTTAGGAGGTCGTCTCTATGACCCCAATTAGATGCTTCATCATGGTATATCATGTTCTCTATAGCTTCTCTAATCTCCTCCTTAAGGCTCTCTATATCCCATCTAAAAACACCATTAACAACACCAGCATACGCTATACTCTCACTAACACCAAACCATGTATAGCCATAGACAGCCCACCTAACATGAGGCTTATAGCCTCTCCTATCCCAGTGTGATATATAGTTGTATCTAACCATTTCCTCAGCATGGATCTGGGCTGGGTTAGGATCGGGGTTCCATAGAGTTAGCTCTGGTACACCATGCTTCCTCCTCTCACTATTAAGTATTTCTAATGCATAGTTCCTAAGAACAACTAGTTCCTGGCTACTAGAACCACTGGATCCTAGGATACCAGTATAGCTGTTTAAACCAAAATACGTGATAGAGTATAGACTAATACAGATTATTAATGTAGCAACAACAACTTTAAACACTATGTCCTTAAACCTAGGTATGGTAGTGTGTTTGTAGTAACTACTAATCTCGTTAGTATATGGACTGGTACTGCTTAGTGCACCATATATTAGATCGGTATAGTCTCTTAAGACACTATAGACTGGGTTAGACAATAGTTCGTCAATACTATACTTGTGATAAGCTAGTGTAGATAGGGATCGTTTAACAAAGGGTTTTTCTAGAAACAACCTAGCTAGTTCACGAGAGCCTAGATTATTGAGTGCTGCATACCATTCTATACCTTCTATAGCACGTGTTAGACAATAGAGTATCTTCTCAACACTATAGTCTCCATAAACACAGTCTCTATACTCTCTAACTAGTCTATCAATAAATTCTCTACTAGACACGTTCTCCAAGGGAGATACATTCCTCTATAAAAGAATATTGTAGATAATACCTCTTATATCTATTAAGTAGAAGCTTGTTATAAAAACTATAGGAATTCTATATGTGAACCTTTCTCATCTCTCCAAGCTATAAGAAAGTGTCTTGTGTTATAAGCTATTGCTTTCTCACCACTATAGCTGACACCAATAACACCTATACATCCCCTACCATAGAGTCTAGTAGCATTATCAACTATGAGTTCCAGTGTCTTACCAAGACTATAGCCTTGTCTAACCAACTGAGAAGCTATTAGCCCGGGCATTGTGAGTATAATGTATTCACCAATACCACTAGCAGCTATAGCTACGTATTTGTCTGCATAGAACCCAGCACCAGGTATTGCTGAATCACCTATTCGGCCAGGTAGTTTAAGCCATACACCACCAGTACTTACACCAGCTGCTAAACAGCCATTCTCATCTAGTGCTACAGCACCTATTGTGTCTAGTAAGCCAGCTTCTCTAGCTATCCCTATATTCCCCCTAAAGACTCTCCATTCACCCCTCCTATACCTATCGAGTAAAGCCTTGTATCTATCAATAACCTCTCTACCCGGTTTACCAATGGGTTCAAGCTTCTTAGCCTTAGCTATGGAGTCTGCTCCATCACCACACACTATCAAGTGATCGGTTTCTCTAGCAATTATATAGGCTAGCCTAATAGGGTTCTTGGGGTACCTTGTACAAGCTACAGCACCTACATAGCCTCTACAACCATCCATAACACCAGCATCCATCTCACGATAGCCAGAGAGATTCAATACACTACCAGAACCAGCATTAAACAACCCAGTATCCTCCATATATGCTAGAGACTCTACAACAGCTTCTAGAGCCGAGCCATCTATATAGCTCCACCCATAATCAAGTGCTTCACCAATAGCTTTCTTACAAGCCTCAACCCTATCACTAGAAACATTCCAAGAACCAGCACCACCATGTAACAATAGTATCTTCCTAGTCACTCTCCACCACCATAAACTATAGACAACCCCTATATACACTATAGTTCTAGTACATAGAATAGTGGTATAGAAATCTTGAGCCCAAATAGTCTATTAGAATATGTAGACGAGTACATGGATAAACTAGAGACTATATAATATGGTAGAGAGTGTTGACGGTGTATTAAAGCACTAGCTATAGCACTAGCTATAAACCGTATAGTACGTGGTAGAGTAGCTACTATAAGAGAGGCTGTAGAAAAAGCATGTAACACAATTAGTGGGTATAGAGAGAATATTTTAAGGATATGTAGATTCTATGATAGAGCACTACGTATTGTAGGTAATCCAGACATAGTAGTTGATCTAGGTTGTGGCAGTGGATTCAATATATGGGCTGCACTGCTCTATGGGTTAAAGCCCAAAGCTATAATAGGTGTTGATATTGACTACAAAGTCTTATCAATACTCTTATCAATATTGGAGAGAATAAATAGTAATTCATCAATAGTGTTGGTTAACAATATGATGCCCTATACTCCATTAACAAGTGATGCTGTAGATATAGTCTATGCTACAAATGTTCTCCATGAACTACCTGGTCTAGAAGTTATAAGTCTAGCCTATAGGGTTTTGAAGAATAACGGATTACTTGTAATAACTGATGTTGTATCTACTAAACCAGCTATAGTAGGCTCCATTAAGAGGTTTCTAGAATATAGGATACTCCATAAGAGACTAGAAACACCATATACTATACAAGAGATAATAGGGTGTATAAGAAACAGTGGATTCAATATCATAGAGTCAACAATATATAGAGGATCTACTGGATATAGACTTTTACTTATAGCTTCTAAGAGATGAGCTTAATTAAGTGTTTCTAGTATAGTGTTATAGGTGTAGGTTAGAGATAGTATATAGCTAGTATGTAGAGGAGAATCTGGCTTGGGATTAGATGGGAATGAATTAGGTCTACCACCTATAGATGCTCTCCCAGAACCTATAGTACGTAGGTATAAGAGGTTTACACCAGAAATATATGGTTTGTTAGGCATCCCTTTAGCAATAGCTATTATAGCTTTTATGTACCTACTTGTTGCCTCACTAATGTCTATTGAGGAAAACGAGGAAGCTACTTCACTCCTACTACCTAGTGCTTTAAAGCTATTATTATTTGGTGCACTCTATATAATTGGATCGGCTATTATATCCTATGTAATGTTTGATAGACTAAACCATCACCTACACTATAGTGTCTTAGAGTCATATATTAGGGCTAAGAAGCGAGGCTATAATGTGAGGTTATTGTTTAGAGCTAGTCTGTTAAAGAAGAACACTCCTTCACCAATAACTGCTTTATTACTCAATCTATTTCTACTAGGTATACCATTCCCTATACTACTATGGTATTTCGAGAAGACCATACGTGAACACTCTCGTTTAGAAGAACAATTGTTTACTGGTAGGAGAGTTACTAGCAGGATTGATGCAGGTAACCTATTACTCGATCTACTATTAACTGGTGTAACACTAGGGCTTTGGCTTTGCTACTGGTGTTACCGTGCTACAAAGATATATAATGAACACATAGATCGTGTGCATAGGGGTGTAGTGGAGCAACCTAGTTTTACAGCAGTAGCTTCTATAGAGTCAAACACTATAATACCATCAATGATACTACTGGTAACTGGTGTCTATACACTATTGTTGATAGCTGGTATACCTGTCTATCCAATGGCTGTATTGTCTATGGCTTCACTATATGCTTATACAGTCTATAGGCTTAGGCACATGAGCTTCCTTAAACACACATTTATACTACTCGGGCTAGAGTATACAATACTTGCTTGCCTAGGGCTAATAGGTTTCACAGGCTATAGCTTCTATAAAGCATTGTTTGAACAAGTTGAGGAGTCATTACCTAGAGAACACGATCTATTATCACTAACAACTGCTATCTTCCAGAATAACTTGGTGATAACACTAGCTGCTATAATACCCTATATCGGTGTATTATATGCTGGTTTCGCTTTATCGAATACAGGCTTTGTATTTGGTTTAATACTTGGTACACGATACTATAGTGGTGAAGGACTAGGTTCTCTACAGTTATTCGTAATGCCACATACATTCCTTGAACTACTAGCTTATGCTCTTGCATCAGCTATTGCTCCACGTGTGTTTAGCCAGTCTGTAAAGACTAGTGTTAAACAAGCCTTGCTAGCTGTAGCTGTATTGTTTATAGCAGCTGTTGTCGAGTCTTATACAATAATACTTGTTAAACAAGGGTGAGTGATGTGGCCTATAAGCTTGTATCATTTGATGTATGGGATACACTTCTTAGACTAGATACAATGCTTGAAGCTATAGCTGAAGGTATATCTAGGGTTTCTGGAGTTGATATTGAGAAGTGCATGGCTATAGTGTATGGTGTTAGAGAAAAGATTAGAGAGTATAGGAGACTAGGTAGTTTAAGTGTGTACGAGCTTATCAGTCTTAGTAGGGAGTTAATTGCTGAACACCTAGGCGTTGACCTAGAGATCGTCTATCGTGGTATAGCACGTGGTGTACTAGATGTAGAAGTAGAGGAACTAGTCTATAGTGATGCAAGAGATACTCTTAAGAAGATTAAGGAGAAGGGTGTGAGAGTGATAGTGTTAGCTAATGTAATGATATGGCCTTCTCCATACACTAGGTTGTTGCTGGAGAAGACTGGTTTAAGCAATTACATTGACCGCCAATACTACGCTGATGAGATAGGCTATTACAAGCCTTTGAAGGAGGCATTCTATAAGCCGCTTAGAGACTATGGTGTAGAGCCTTGTGATGCAGTACATGTTGGTGACTCGGTTGTAGAAGACTATAATGGTGCACTAGAAGCTGGTTTAACAGCTATACGTGTTGATAGGGGTATGGATGGTGTTGTAAAGAAGTGTGATAGAGGATATATAGTTTCCTCGCTAAAACACGTAGTAGATATAGTGTTTCAAGAGTAGTGGTCTGTCTTGACTGGGAGGTTTGTCTGTAGAAAATGTGGCTTTGTATCCAGTATGGACATGTATTACTGGAAGTGCCCAGTATGCTCCTCCCCAATAGATCTAGAGTACCCGGTTAACTGGCTTCCAAGAGGCTATGGTGTAGCTAGGTATAATAGCTTACTACCAGTCTATGTGGAGCCAGTCTATGGTGAAGGAGAGACTCCACTAGTTTCTAGAGAGTATAATGGGTTGAAGGTATTCTTTAAACTAGAGTACTTGAATCCTAGTGGTAGCTTCAAGGATCGTGGGACAGTTGTTGCATTGACTTATGCTAAACGACTAGGCTATACATGTGTTGTTGAAGACACTAGTGGTAATACGGGTATCTCTATAGCATTGTATGCTAAAGCACTTGGTTTACACCCAATAATTGTCGTACCAGAGTATATACCAGTTGGTAAGAAGAAGCTTCTAGAACTATATGGAGCAGAGATAGTGTATGCAAGTGATAGATCTAAAGCTGCATTGAAGGCTCTAGAAGTACTTAGCCAGAATCCAAAGAGATTCTATGCAGCACATACATGGAGTCCATTCTACATCGAGGGCTATAAGACAATAGCTTATGAGTTATATGAGCAAGGGTTTAGGAGGGGCATGGTTGTAGCACCAATAGGTAGTGGTGGACTATACCTTGGACTATACAGGGGATTCCGGGATCTCTACAACCTAGGCCTTATAGAAGAGATACCATTCCTACTTGGTGTACAAGGTGCTAGTGTACAACCAGTCTATAAGATGATCTATAACAGAGTTGTTAAGGGTGAATCCTACCTAGCTGATGGACTAATGGTTGAAAATCCTCCAAGACTAGAAGAGATAGCTAGTATCGTTAAGGAGTATGGTGATGTAGTTGTCGTGGATAATGATGAGATAGTAGATTCTCTTAAATGGCTTGTAAGGAACGGCTTTATAGTTGAACCAACTAGTGCTGCAATACTTGCTGGTTTAAAGAAGTATGTTAGTATGAAGAAGATAAGGATTAGTGGAGAAGTATGTGTCTTACTAACTGGTTCTGGCTTAAAGATGCTAGAAGACATATACGTGTTAGTAAAGACTAGACATTAGCCTTTATAACCCATTACCATATAGGGTATTAGTAGGGTGATTAAGAGAGTGTTTACAGCAGTACCACTAGAGACACTACCAACTGGTTCAAGAGCACGGATAGTATACCTACAAACACCTGGTAGATGGAGCCAGAGACTAATACAAATGGGTTTCATACCAGGTGAAGTAGTAGAAGTAGTACTTAACAGAGGAGCAGGACCAGTAGTAGTAAAAGTAATGGGAGCAACAGTATCACTAGGAAGAGGAATAGCAAGAAGAATAATAGTAGAACCAATAAATAAAAACCATAAGACAAACCCCTTCTCCCTCTAGCCAGAACAATATACAAATACCGATCGATCGGAAACTTACCAATACCATCGTTGATCAATAGTAAAACAAACATATACAAAATACAAAACGATAAGAAAATAGGGGAAACAATAAACAATCACCAATACGATCCCCTATAAAAACCTTACCCTACAACCCTAAAAACATAACCCATATAAATCCCAAGCGATCAACGATATAGACAAAACTTAAATAAGAAAACCAACAAGATATATAAACAGACAAAACAAAGCCAAAGGGCAGGTGAGAACACTAAACGTCGTTGTCTTTCTCGTTGTTGAACACTACTATCTTGTCTACATATACGGCTCTAGGTGAGAACACTAAACGTCGTTGTAGAGTATTTTGCTCTATATGTTTTATTACATAACTTGTTTAGCGTAGGACCTAAACGCTGATCCCGTTGATCTATTGTTCTTGTTTAGCTGAAGCTATGTTGAAGTATTAGTAGTTATTAGGTATTTGTACTTCTTTTCTTCTTATGGTTTACTTCACTCTCTTTTTGTATAGGGTCTTTATTTTTGTTTAGTGTCGAGTAGTTTTTATTAGTTTTTTATTGTTCTTTATTTTACTGGTTATAGACGTGTATTTGGGGTTTGGTGTGTTATGTGTGATAGTGAGGATAAAGTGGTTACTGTTGCTGTTATGGGTCAGCCTAATGTTGGTAAGTCTACTT
>CAYXOO010000084.1:0-8004 GCA_964466845.1 uncultured Desulfurococcaceae archaeon | reverse complement strand
AACACTTAAGCGTTCATAGCTAATAGTACATAGGTATTGCAGGTAAGGATAAAAATTGAAAAATAAAGGCTATATACTAGTACCTCCGTCAATCCCGAGATCTGTAATGTTTTTATCAATAGAAATGCTTACTTAGAGCATAATTTATGAATTTATATGTTCTGAGCTAGAACTAGCTCTAGGTGAGAACTTATTGTTGGACCACAGTGATAGACCTAACAAAACATTTAACACATAATAACGGTATCTCCATGGTAACCTTTATATACTAGTAGGGGTACTAGTTACTAGTAGGGGTACTAGATTATGCTGTTTGATATAAGGCCTAAGACTCAGCTTAGAGACTTGTTTGATCGAGAGAATGAAATTAATGAGTTGAGGCAGAGTCTTGAGCTTGGAGAGCCGCTTATCCTCATCTATGGTGTACGTAGAGTAGGTAAGACAAGCTTACTAAGGGCATGTCTTAACGAGTTTAGTTATCCCTATGTATTAATCGATGTCCGTGAGATCTATGAGGAGTATGGTTATGTGACTAGAGATCGTCTTTACGAGCAAATGGCTAAGTTCTTCACTAGCAACTTAGAGCTCTTTGAAAAACTAGGATTTAGGATAAAAGACCTAATAAGACGTGTTAAGGTGTTTCAGATAACTGGTATAGGTATTGAAGTGGATCTATCAGCAAACGTGGATGTAACAAGCATCTTTAGGGTACTCAATAACTGGGCTAAAGGGCATAACACAAGGTTTGTTATAGCATTTGATGAAGCACAGTATCTAAGGTTCTCGGGTGCAACAAGATACGATGGGATATTCGCATGGGCTTACGATAACCTAGATAGCCTAGCGATAATAATAACTGGTAGTGAAGTAGGTGTTCTTAGAGACTTCCTTAGGCTAGACGATCCAGAGGCACCATTATATGGAAGATATGTGCGGGAGATAATGCTTAGAAAATTCACTCCTAAACAAAGTAGAGAGTTCCTAGAGAAGGGATTCAATCAGCTAGGCATGACTATACCTGGTCACGAGATAGATGAGGCTATCAATAAGCTGGACGGTATACCAGGATGGCTTACACTCTATGGCTACCAACGTGGAGTACAAAAGCTAGGCCATAGAAAAGCACTAGACAAGGTTTTTGAGATAGGCTCTAAGCTAGTGATAATGGAGCTAGAGAAAATCATAGCACCCTCAAGACAGAGATACTTAGCAATACTAGAAGCAATAATACATGGAGCCACCAGATGGGCCCAGATAAAAACCTATGTAGAATACAAGACAAGGTCACGAATAGCAGACAAGAACTTTACAGACCTACTAAAGAAACTAGTAAAATACGGAGTAATAGAAAAACAAAACAACCAATACAAGATAACAGACCCGCTAATAGAATATGCAATCAAAACACTTGTCTCCCAATCCATACATAAAACAAGATAAGAAAATAAAAAGCAAAGACACCTACTTAAGCCTAATAACTTCAAAGAACAAAACACTAGAAACCTCTACATACCCCTGAACACGCATAGACTAGTCTACACGCTAAAATATTGGAGAAGAAGGTTTTGCCGCCGCCGGGATTTGAACCCGGGTCTCCCGCACTCCCGGCCCGCGCAGAGGCCTAGGAGGACACGGGCTCGAGAGGCCCGCATACTTGACCGGGCTATACTACGGCGGCTTCTTCCTTTTCTGTCTCTAGTTTTTGTGTGGTTTTTATAGGTTTGGTTTTTAGTGTTTTTAGTTTTTCTATTATTTTTCTACGCCACATTAACGCTAGTATTATTATTGATACTTGTCCGAAGTCTATCGATAGTGTTGAGTAGTTGTTTTTTGTCTCTATGATTGTTAGCGGTAGTATTTTTACGGTTTCATAACTTGTTAGTTGGGCTAGTACTGCATAGTTGATTACAGCTAGTGTTAGTAGTAGTATTGTTATTAGGTATTTAGTGTATCTCGTGTTGAATAATACGTATATTATCATTGATACGATGATTATCACTGCTATAGCTTCCTGTAAACCATATATAGGGTTCCATACATCCTCTGGTATCTTGAATCCATAGCTATACACTGTATACTCCATAACTAGTCCCTAGCACTTATTATCTATCCATAGTCAATAACTGTTTATACCTTAATAATCCTTATACTCTAGAAGCACAACTATTATCTATGGTGGCAATACTTTGGAGGCTATGGTATTATATAGTCAAGCCCATATAGAGGAGGAGCCCTTGAAACATGTTACAATAGAGAAGCCGGAGCCTAGAGGAGACTATGTACTACTAGAAGTTAGAGCATGTGGTGTATGCCGTACAGATCTCCATATAGTCGAGGGTGATCTACCACTAGTAAAGAAGCCATTAATACCTGGACACCAAGTTGTAGGAGTAGTTGTTGAACGTGGGGAGAACGCTAGAGAAGTACCGTTGGGGCTAAGAGTTGGTGTTCCATGGCTCTACTGGAGTTGTGGTGAGTGTAAATACTGTAGACGTGGGCTTGAAAACCTTTGTACCCGGGGATTGTATACAGGGTATAGTGTTGATGGAGGCTATGCAGAGTATATGCTGGCACACAAGGACTTTGTACACAAGATACCAGATAGCTATAGTGATGTAGAAGCAGCACCACTATTGTGTGGTGGAGCAATAGGCTATAGAGCACTAAGACTGACGGGGCTACTAGAACGTGGAGAAGGTGTGCTAGGCTTATTTGGCTTTGGTTCATCAGCACACCAAGTGCTACAAATAGCTGTTAGGAAGGGGCTAGAGGTATATGTGTTCACTAGTAGGAAGGAGAAGATAGAAAGAGCATTAGAAATGGGTGCATCATGGGCTGGATACACTAGAGACGAACCGCCAAAGAAGCTTGATGCAGCAATAGTGTTTGCACCAGTTAGTTGGGTTGCAGTAGAAGCTCTAAAGAAACTAGACAAAGCAGGTAGGCTAGTGTTTGCAGAGATACACATGACTCCATTTGAGAAACTAGATTATAAGCTGCTATGGTATGAACGAGAGCTAAAGAGTGTAGCTAATGTTACACGTAGAGACGTTAGTGAGTTCCTAGAAGAAGCAGCAAAAGCTGGAGTAAAACCACAGATACAGCTATACAGGTTAGAAGAAGCTAACAAAGCACTCTATGGCTTAAAACATGGAGTTGTAAAAGCATCTGCAGTACTAGTTATTAAACACTAGATCCATGAGTATATTGAAACAACGATCTGATAATCTATATAATAAGCTATTGGTTAAAGTGTTTAGAGTAGAACTTGGCTTTCATGAGGTGATTACTATGGGGCTTAGCTTCAAATTAGAAGAACCAAGTAGCACATTCACTAGGAATTCATACGACGTAGTAGTTATTGGTGGTGGACCGGCTGGTTTAACTGCTGCACTATACCTAGCTAGATACAATATTGATGCAATAGTTATTACAAAAGTTATTGGTGGACACATGGCTGAAGCCACAATTGTAGATGATTACCCCGGATTACCAGATATACCAGGTAGTGTTCTTGTAGACAAGTTTGTATCACATGTGAGGAAGTATGGAGTACCAATAGTTATTGATGAAGTAGTTAATCTATGGAGAGATGATAAGGAATGGTTTATAGAGACAAAGCTTGGTAGGAGGTATAGAGCCTTAGCTGTTATACTAGCTATTGGTAGTGAGAAGAGGAAACTAGGTGTGCCTGGTGAGAAAGAGTTTCTAGGACGTGGCGTATCCTATTGTGCAACATGTGATGGACCATTGTTTAGAGGTAAGATAGTAGCTGTAATTGGTGGTGGTAATGCAGCTTTTGTATCAGCTCTCTATCTAGCAAGTATTGCTAAGAGGGTATACCTTATACACCGTAGGAGAGAGTTTCGTGCACTACCAGTCTATGTAGAGAGGGCTAAGGGTAACCCACGTATAGTCTTCTTGTTAAACAAGGTTGTTAAGGAGATAACTGGTGATGAGAGGGTACGTGGGCTTAGGATAGTTGATAGAGAGACTGGTAGTGAGGACTATATAGAGGTTGATGGGGTCTTTATAGAGATAGGGTTAGAGCCACCAGTGGATTTCCTAAAGAAGATAGGGTTAGAACTAGATAGTGATGGACGGGTGAAAGCAGGTGTTGATAAGAGTACCAACTTGCCAGGGCTCTACGTAGCTGGTGATATAGCTGGTGGTGAGTGTAAGTATAGGTTTGAACAAATAATAGTAGCTGCTGCAGAAGGTGCTATAGCTGCTGATGCAGTATTCAAGTACGTTATGAGGATAAAGGCTATTCATACCTAAGTGCCACTGCTGGTGGTATCTTAGAGGCCCTATAGGCTGGAAATATAGCTCCTAGTACACCAATAGCTAGTGTTATAGCTAGTGTTTTAAGTAGGAGTTCTGGAGTAATAAGTGGTGGAGCATATATCTTAACCTCTGTCGTACCCCTTAATGTAAACCCTTTGGAAGCAAGAATATTAGCACCAATAACACCTAGAGCCATACCAATAAGACAGCCTATAAGACTCATAACAACCCCCTCACATAGTATCAACGACATCACTTGCCTATCTGTAAACCCTAGTGCCTTCAATACACCGATCTCTCTAGTACGCTCAATAACACTTGTTATCATTGTAGCAGCTATACCAGCAGCAGCAACAGCAAATGCAGATAGTGATGTAGAGAATGTAATGAAGTTCATAGCAGCTGTTACAGAGTTTACTACACGGGCAATCTCTATAAATGATATAACGCGTACCGTATCACGATAAGCTTCTCTAAGCTCTTTCGTGATCTTATCAACAAGAGATGGAGATTCAGCAAGTACTAATATGCCGGACCAATCCTTTAGACCAAGTAGTCTACGGCCTGCTTGCAGTGGTAGGAATATCGTTGTATCTGGACTGAGAAACATTGCACCACCATATTCTTCAAGAATAGCTGATACACGTACATAGATCCTCTTGATCTTTATATTACCTGCTGATGCAACCTCTGTTGTAATAACTTGTATAGCATCACCAACACTATATAGTCTCTCACCACTAGACTGGTCGAAAGCTATGTTGTACCCTATAACAGCTGATGTAGTCTCTGTAGCTGATGGTAGGCTACCTTCAACTACATCAAGCCCAGATATAGCTGAGAATACAAGGTCTAGGTCTACAGCATATATTGTGGCTTCTTTTTCACCACTAGGTGTACGTATAACGCCGTTAGCTACATAAAAAGGACCTACATCCCTTACTCCATCAATAGACCTTATAAACTCTAGGTCTTTTTCTGTAAACCTATAGTCCTTCTCAGGGAACAATACTATAAGGTTTTGCCCAAGACCAGTTATTTGGCTTTCAACAAAACTAGTATACCCACTAACAACACTAGTCATCATGACAAGTGCTAGTGGACCAATAGATATACCTATAATTGTTAATGCTGCTCTTAATCTCCTCTCAGTAAGTGCCTTTACGGCATATAATAATAGATCACTGAGCAGGAGGCCCATTGTATACACCAAATGTACTATTCAACACTAGCCAGTCTCTCACTATGCCTTTTTAGAGTCTTATATATAAGTACACCTGTGATAGCTAGAAAGACTATTACAGCAGCTATGATTACATGTGTATAATAGTCTGTAACAGGTTGTGTTTCCGATAACTCTGGAGATACTTCCTCATGTACGATACTCACCTCTATACTATAGTTATACTCTCTATCAAATGCATTATAAAACGATATTACAAGGAACGCTTTATCACTACTAGTATTTAATGCACCCTCTATAGAGAAAGTTACTTCAGAACCAGGGTCTATATCACCAATAAAGGTTTCTAATACAGTATTGCTGGAATATAGTTTTGCACAGACTCTCTCAGCAGTAGCAGAACCTGTATTGACTATTGTACCAGATACTTTAACGATGCCATCTCTTTCAACAGCCTTTAAATCTCTTATACTAAGCTTTATGTAAGGCTCTAGTATTATTATAGAACTAGTGTTTACTACATGTCGATAGCCTAACTGATCGGTGTATATTAGTGTAAAGAATAATGGTATGGATCCAAATCTAATAGATACTGGTGCCATAGAGGTATATAGTGGATTATATATAAAGTTTATAGTTATATTGTATTCACTAGGAGCTCTAAGGCTTCCTAAGTAGAACATGTTTCTACTAGGCATGACCAATGGCATGTACGTATATACTACTAGGTATGTGTTATGGATGACTCCTTCTCCATAGAGTCTTATAGTTACTTTCAATGGTTTTGAGAGATCCTTTACATAGATTTCTCTTGGGGCATCTATTACAACATGTCTTATATTACCTAGAATACCTATTTCTCCAGAGACATTTATTCTCCTATTACATTCATAGTGGTCTATGAATTCTAGGCTAATGTTTATACTATAGAAGCCTATAGGTGTACCACTTAGTATGTGTACTGGAATATAGAATACGATATAGTCTCCCTTACTAAATTCTCTAGCACTAGGTATCTCCATAGAACTAGTAGAGATACCTGTATACTTCTTAAGATACGAGAGTAGGTCTTCTACACTAGTCTTTGATAGACTAAGTATTTCTATTGGAGAAACAGTCTCTCTATATGGGTAAACTACTGCTTTAGACGAGTTAGTATGTGTAAACAATATACCATCGGGTAGGGTGATCTCTCCAGCAACACCCTTCATAACAGGGAACATATTGTTCTTTAAAACAACAACTAGGTATTCACCATAACTACCACTAGCTACAGACTCGTATAGCCAGTAAGAGTCTACATAGGATACAGCATTTATTGGGTCATGCACCTGTATAGATATGTTCTGGTACTCCACGATTCTCCTCTTATAACCAGTAGTCTGTAAGATATAGTCAAGCTTTAGTAATGCATTGTACACACCTGGTTCTATATTACCAACTGTTACTGTAAATACTGTCTCTATTGGTTGTAGTGGAGCATAAGGCCCAGAAACATAGGATTCGCAATACCTAGATCCATTCCTTGAGTTAAACCCTTGTGGGAGATAGAGTCTAGCGTTAACACCTAGTATTGTAAATGGATTCTTGTTTACAAGCCTTACTGTAAGTGAAGCATTCTCTGTATTAGGGAAAACAGGTTTTAAAACCCAGTCTACGCTAACCACTTCTAATCCATATCCGTTAAATGCTTCAAATACTGGTAGCTTAAGCCATATAGTATTAACTATATAGTACCTAATGTATGCTCCATACAATGTAATAGCATAGCTTATATTAACCGTAAATCCCAGTCTGCCATCTACTACCTCTCTTAAATCAATAGTGAATACAGGTCTAGCTATTCCTCCAGAAACCAGTAGTCCAACAACACTACAGCCTTCTAGTAAGTCTACTGAGCTATTTAGTGGTAGTAGAGAAACTATTGCATCATCTGCTGGATACCTCCCATAGTTATATATCTCCACGTATAAATGGGCTATTCTCTCACCAGAATAGACTGGTGACGGTTCTCCAGAACCCCAGAAAGCATTCAGTATCTCTAGCCTAGGCTTATATTTGGCTGGTTCAGCTATTGTTACTGGAAAGGAGTTTTCCTCCCAGATATAGGATAACGTATCACCAGACTGTACTACAAGTAGTGTCTTTAGTACACAAGTATAAGTCCCTGGCTTAATATCGCTAGAGACATCAAGAGTTATTCTGATAACAGCTATACCTCCAGTAGCTACGCCTTGGTATGAAGCTAGTGATATATCTCTTACAATAATACCCTCTGGTACATCTATATAGGGTGTTATAGTCTTTATAGTAGAGGGGCCTATGTTCAATAATGCAACCTCATAGACAACACCCTTAGCTGTTGGGAGTACTACTGCTGGTTCTCCATTGTATAATGCTCTAGTGTTTACGATTAGAAGGTACTTCTCTGGATTAGGGAGAGTAATTGTAAAATTCTTTGTGTCAACAACCTGGTATTCTGCTCCACGATAAGAAACAGTATATCGTAGTTCAACCGTAAATTCTAGCTCATT
>CAYXOO010000083.1:0-8154 GCA_964466845.1 uncultured Desulfurococcaceae archaeon | reverse complement strand
TCTAAAATAGACCAAGTCAAAGACACCAGGTTGGAATACAGGGTTTGTTGGATAGGTATAGTTTCCAGGGCCTTTATCGTCTCCATAGGGGTCCTCCATATCGAATACTACACGTGGATACTGTTTAACAACTAATGCATTGATAGAGCTTGTATAGCCTATAGCTAGTATAGATGTTATAATAACTACTACTAGTGCTACTCTATACCCCATCCCATACACACCTCTCTTAACACTACACTGTTCACCTAGGGTATCGGCTATGTTGTGTAATAAGCCTTATCTCTCATACCCATTGTTCAATAAACTGGATGCCTTACAGCATTACCCCTAGGAGAAGCACTTATTTATAAGCTATACTGTATTCCTAGAACTATAAGAGAAGCTATGTAGATAGAGGGTGGACTCCATGGCTGATCTACCATGGTATGTAGGCTACTTCTCTGGTAAACACTGGCTTAGAAACATAGACTACAGTACAGACGATATAATGAAGGTATTAGAAGCTGCAAGAGATCTTAAGAACAAGTTCCACCTTGGAGTAGAGACTCCCTACTTAAAGGGTAAGACACTATACATGATATTCTATAACAAGAGCCTACGTACAAGAAATAGTTTCCAGACAGGTATATACCAGCTAGGTGGACAAGGTATCTATATTAGTCCAGACCAGGTATACGCTCCAACACTACCAGAAGACATGGTTCCCTATCAGACAGAAGCTATAAGGGATGTAGCACGTGTACTTAGCCGTTATGGTGATGCAATAGCTATACGTATCTACGGTAAACCAGCTAAATGGATCATTGGACGTGGACACCGTATCATACAAGAGTTTGCAAGATGGGCTACTGTACCAGTATTGAATATGGAGGACGACCTATACCATCCATTCCAAGCACTAGCTGATGCAATGGCTGCACTAGAAGCACTCGGTTGGCCAAAGAGTCTAAAGGGCAAGAAGTTTGTTGTAAGCTATGCCTATTCTGGAGGACTTAAACCACTAGCTGTACCACAGAGTGTTGCACTTATAGCTGCTATGCTTGGTGCAGACGTCTACATTGCTCATCCTAAGGGATTCGAGCTACTAGATGACGTGATTGCTAAGGTTAGAGAGTATACTGAGTACTGGGGCAGTGAATTCAAGATAGTATATGATATGGACGAGGCTTTTGAGGGAGCAACATTCGTGTATCCGAAAGCATGGAGTCCAAAAGGATTCTTCCCACCATATAGTAGTGACAACAGGGTGCATGAGGAAGAAGCTAAGGAGTACCAGTCTAGATTCAAAGAATGGATAGTAACCCTTGAGCGTTTAGAGAAAGCTGGTAAGCCATACTACATGCACTGTGGACCAGCTGATCGTGGGCAAGAGGTTACTGATGAAGTACTAGATAGTTATGAGAAGAGCCTATACTTTGAAGAAGCAGAAAATAGACTGCATGTACAAAAAGCTGTTATGACAATGACCATGGCTCGTAGAGTTAGATAAGTTTTATCCCCATAACAATACATACTCTTGTTTTTAAACCACTTTCTCTACAAAAACTCTTGTATAGGGGAAGATAGTCTCTAAAAGGTTATTCCTGTATGGAGCTATCTGTTGATCCAAGGACTTTTGTTGTAGCAATTGCTTTCTCATTATTCATACTATGTCCTAGACTAGCTGGTATGTGTAGTATAGTTTCTCGTACGAGAGGATTGAATCCATATGTTGTTGCAGCAATTGGTGTGGTAGTGTCTATACCATTGGTGCTGGCTATGGTGTATGTTGTTGAGAAGTATGGGGTATACCATGCAGTATTGGTTGCTATAGTAACTGATGTAATATCTGGTTTGATAATGGGTTTGTATAGCCTTAGATCACTTGTAGAAGTACTTGTATTAGCACTATTTATATGGGTAGAAGTAGTTGCCGCTGATCACATAGTCCGGTATATAGCTGGCTAGATACACTGTTCTATGACACACCTTGTCAACTCTTTTTGAACAATAATCTAGTACAGTTTCATATAGAACACCTTAAGTATACCCTAAGACTAGTACTAGAGATAGAGAACACCTCTCTAGGACTAGAGGGAGAGACTCCTATGAGGAAGGCTTTAGGACCCCTTATAGCATTGCTTATGGTATCACTACTAGTACCAGTATCTGTATATAGCTTTAACACTAGACCTCTAAAGGGTAAGATCTATGGTTATGTATATGATGCAGAAACTGGAGAACCTATAGCTGGTGCTATAGTTGGTATTGTACAAACTGGTGATGTGACATACACTGATGAGAATGGCTATTATGAGTTCAATAATGTTGATCCTGGTACTTATGTTGTAGGTGTTGTAGCAGAAGGCTATGAGCCAGACATGGCTACTGTTATAGTTCCTCTTGGACAGAGTGTTAGACATGATTTCTACCTAGAGCCGATTGGTGGTGAGCCAGAACCTAGTGGTATTGAGGGCTATGTATATGATGCATTAACTGAAGAACCAATTGCTGGTGCTAAGATAACAGTTGTTGAACTAGGAGAGACAGTGTATACTGATGAGAAGGGCTATTACCATGTAGATGTACCACCTGGTAACTATACTGTTGAAGCATCTAAAGAAGGCTATGTAACTGATACACAGAATGCATTAGTACCACCAGCTAAGACTGTAAGACTAGACTTCTACCTAATACCAATACCAAATGATTCAGCAATAATATATGGTTATGTAAGAGACGCTTTGACAAAACAACCTATAAACGCTGCATACATCATAGTCATAGACCAGCTAGAATACACTAGGTCTAGAGAAAACGGTTTCTACATAATAGAGGTTGATGAGGGAACGCACTTAGTACTAGTAATAGCACCCGGGTATCTACCAGCAGTAAAACGTGTAACAGTAGAGATAGGAGATGTCGTACGTATAGACTTCAACCTAGTACCACTAAACCTACCAATCCAACCACCAATAAGCTATAAAGCAGAACCAATACAAGTACTCATATAACAACCTTTTTCCTTTACCATAAAACACGTACCGCTTTAGAAATTATCCATGCTGTTTTCACACACTAAACACATTTATTACTAGAGTGGTGGACACGTACTGGCCATAGTAAATATTATACACATTATATAACCTATATGTATTATAGGTATAGGATAAATACGTGTTGTCCAGCCAGGATCTACTAAAATCTACTAATAGGTGTACGTCTTTGGCTAAGACAATAGCAGCTTTGTCTGAGAAAGTCTATAAGAAATTGAAGCACCTTAGAGACTCACTTGATATGGGGTATAGTGAATTAATTGATATGCTTATAGAGACATATAAGAGGTATAGAGTTGAAGAAACTATGCAATAAGTTAAAACTAAGTGATGAAGAGGTTGATAAGGTTACTGAAATAACTAGTAGACTCCGTAGACGTAAGTGGTGGTAGCTAGATGCATGGAGTAGTTGATACTAGTATAGTAATTGAGATATTTGATCGTGGGGATGATATCCTCCTTGAAAACATTATGAATAGATACAGTATGCTATACATACCATGGATTGTAGTATACGAGTACCTCTATGGACACAAATATCTAGGTAGAGATATTGATCATAGGAGAGAAGCTATAGAAAAACTTGGGAGAGTTATAGGTATATCCCAGGAGATACTGGTTAAAGCACTAGAAATAGATGTAGAACTACATAGAAAAGGCCAGACAATACCATTTACAGACATACTAATAGCTGCTACAACACTGGTGCTTAATGCAGAACTTATAACAGCCGATCAAAGGTATTATACACGGATACAAGATCTAGAAAATATATGTACCACCAATAGCTAGGATACAAAGATAGTTACAAGAGCTACTATACAAAAACTAAGAGACTAAGTATTAAAAAGGCTATGGAGAAAACTAGCTAGCAGTGCTCCATACTTGTAAACAGATCCCTTAGACTATATGTGCTATCCCAGTTTTCAACACCTCTAATACATTCATCTCTGGTGTATGCAGAAACATTATTATAGCCTAGATGCTTATCTTATCTAATATAACGTATGATTAATAGTTGTAGAGGCTGATGTGTATGGCTAGAGATGATAGGTTTATTGTTATAGCTTTTGGTGGTAATGCCTTTCAGACTAAGGGTGAGAAGGGTACTCCAGAGGATTACTGGAGGAACGCCTATAGATCAGCAGAGTTTCTTATAAGGATTATTGAGGAGGGCTATAAGATAGCTATTACACATGGTAACGGGCCACAAGTAGGTATTATTGCTGAATGGATGAATGCTGGCAGCAAGCTTAAAGGACTACCACAGATGACCTTGGATATAGCTGGTTCTATGACACAAGGGTGGCTAGGCTATTTGATACAGCAGAGTCTCTACAACAAGCTTATGGAGAAGGGATTGCTTGGTAGTAGGGTAAAGGGTGTTGTGACGATTGTTACACAAGTACTTGTTGATAAGAACGATCCTGCTTTCCAGAATCCAACAAAGTATATTGGTCCGTGGTATAGTGAGGAGGAAGCCAAGGAGATAGCCAAGGAGATGGGTTGGGTTATGAAGCCTGATCCAAGGGGTGGTTGGAGACGTGTAGTGCCATCCCCAGACCCCATAGGGCCTATTGAGATAGATGCTATCAAGAGGCTTGTTGAAGAAGGCTTTATAGTTATAGCTAGTGGTGGAGGCGGTATACCAGTTGTAAAAACCGATGGTGGGTTAAGAGGGGTTGAAGCAGTTATTGACAAGGATCTTGCTGGAGAGAGACTAGCTACAGCACTTGGTGCATCAACATTCCTCATACTAACAGATGTTGAGAAAGTATACCTAAACTATGGAAAGCCAGACCAGAAACCAATAGATGTAATGACAGTTAGTGAAGCAGAGAAGTATCTAAGAGAAGGCCATTTCAAACCAGGTAGTATGGGGCCAAAGGTATTAGCCAGTATAAGGTTTGTAAAGAACGGTGGTAAACAAGCCATTATAGGACACTTATTCAAAGCATACGAAGCACTAAAAGGACTTAGTGGAACAAGAATAGTACCAGACTAACTTTGTTCGACTAGAATATGGAGATAGATAGCAGGTATTTTTAATACAGTAGACTACTATGCTAATGTATATGATTGTTTTATAACCCATACTTCCTCTTATAGTACTTTAGTGATGCAAGTAGTCTTTTAGCGGCATATTTATCAACACTCCTAAGTAGTTCAATAGCTTTCCTTAGATCAGAGTATGGTATATTCTCTCTAACACTATTTCTAAGTAAGTCTCTTAAGACACTAATGTCTAGATCGGGTATAGTGACTTCTCTCTTGCAATACCTACTAAGCCAGTAATTTAGCTTAGAATTCACTAGACCTACATAGACTTCTATGAAGTCTATAAAATTACTTGGCCTCTCCAACTCCAAGACTATATCATCCCATAGCTTAGATGCTTTCTTACACAATAGGTTAAGCTTATCTCCTGATGTATATGGGAACCATGTACCATATATTAGGTAGCCCATATGCTCTAATAACACGACTTTACGGTGATTAGACAATACCTCATCTAGTAATCCATTAAGTAGTCTGTACAATTGTTCATCATCCAGCAGTCTCTCACGTTTAAGAGTATAAACTATCCTATCATCAAATCCGTTAAAACCAGAAGTGATGTAATATTCTATCACATTATCTATAAGCTTCTTATATAGCTCTTGATTAGCACTCCTGATTAAATCTAGTGTCCTAGTATGATCTAATAGATACCTTATGTCTCTATTATTACATTTTACTGGTATAGAGTCTACATACTCCTCTAGAATCTTTAAACCATAGCTTCTATACATATCACTAGTTGTGCTAAACCATGAGTAACCTATTAGTTCTACAAGATAGTCAAATACGTCTCTACATGGGATTTCTCTAACTCTAGACAAGAAGATATTGAATAAAGAGTCTTTAAGACTCTTATCTCTAATGCTCCTAAACAGCTTATACAACTTGTTATAGTCTAGCCTACTAGCTTCAGATAAGATCTTCTCTCTAGATACATACTGTTCTATACTATCTAGTACACCAGCCTTTAGAGCTAAATCTACTATTTCATTAAGTGGTTTGATGGATACTTTGGAGTAGAATGTTTTAGTAAAGATTCTATAGGCCTCTTTATCTAGTTCTAGAAACAGTTCGTTAATTCTATCCTTAACCGTTCTTACACTTGACACAAATTTATCATACTCACTTAGAACACCGTGTACGTCGTGCTTAGAGAAACTATCCTTAAGTCTTTCTAGTTCTTTCCTAATGGTATCCCTTATAATAGACTCTATTGACGCTATACTCATCATTATGTACACCAAGGAATATCTATAAAGCTATAACTATCTGTCTCAATAATATCTAGATACATTACAGTATATAAGTGTATATTGTATAATAACTAGTTAGTAGTTCGTACAAGGCTATGATATTAATCACATATATTTATAGTTCCCAGAAAGTACACTATATATGTACTTGATAGGGTTGATTAAGGTATGGGCTTTATACCAATAAGTAGCTATAGGGTACAGGGCTATACTAAGATAACACTTGCTCTAATAATAGTTAATGTCGGTATATACTTGCTTTCAAGCTACAGCTCGTATTTCCTAGTAACATCCAGTGATTTCATAGACAGATATGGTTTAATTCCATTATCAATAACTGACCCTACTCAATGGTATAGGTTCTTTACAAGTATGTTTGTCCATGCTGATATACTGCATATATTCTTCAACATGTATTTCCTCTACGTATTTGGAGCTGGTGTTGAAGAAGCTATGGGTTCTAGGAAGTATTTACTACTATACATATTGTCTGGCCTAATAGCTAGTCTATTCCATATATCATCAACTGTTATAGCTGGCTATGACACACTTGTTGTACCAGCTATTGGTGCATCTGGAGCTATAAGTGGTGTCCTTGGAGCCTACCTAATCCTCTACCCAAGGAGGAGGCTAGCTATATGTTGGTTCCTGTGGATTATACCAGTATGTTTCCAGTCTACAGCATCAAACTTCCTACTACTATGGTTTACACTACAGGTATTCTATAGCTATATAAGACTAGGTAGTATAGCATTCTATGCACACATAGGAGGCTTTATAGCTGGCCTAGTACTTGCTAAGACGCTCGGTTATAAGAGACCCCACATAGACTACTATACACTATTATACACACCCCCACCGCTAAGAGAACAAATTATGGAGTCTATTATTGGCCAGAAGCTATCTAGGAATACAAGACTAGTACTCATAGTATTGTTTACAGTAATACTGGCTACACTACTCTATTGTCTAAACTACACTATAGTCAATAGCCATGACGTATACGTCTATAGTATTAGAGTAGAACATGTAGAAGAGGGTATAGAAGAAGCTACTAGCATATGTAGTAGTGACTTCAATGTAATCGTCTACCCAGTAGAGACAATGCCTAGAATAGTATTCAATAGACTACTATGGTCTAAACTCATAACTGGAGAACCAGGTAGTAGAGAGTTATTCTATGAAGACTATATAGAGACACCATTTAATGGTGTAAAGGTATACCTATTGGTTAAAGACACTGTAGTATACGATGACAATGGAGTACTTATATACTCAGATGGAGTCATGGCTACAAATGTCATACATGTAAGAGATAGCGAGGTAAAGGTTAGTGATATAAGAGTATTCCATTATAGAGTAGAGACTATGTATAGAATAGATGATATTGAGAAAACAATACTGTTTATACCAACAATAGTATCTATAATAGTGGTTGCAGTAGCACTCTACATGACAGTATCGTATAGTGGAGAAAGAGTCTATGAATACTATCAATGGACATACTATTACTATTAAACCAAGAATATAGCTCTATGGGAGTGTAACCATTGTTGGATACACCATACCAGTACTAGTATGTACTCTAACATCGATCATCTGACCTGGCTTAAAAGCATCTAGGTCTAGATCAACATATATTGTTGTCTCATTACCAGTTGGTAGGAATAATGGTAGTCTAACACCAGTCACATTAACTAGCGGACCATAGGATTCAACTGGTTTACCGTTAACAAATATCTTGTCTATAGTAGTGTTTACACTACCAGTATTCCTTATATCAAGTACTATACGGTATACAG
>CAYXOO010000082.1:0-8156 GCA_964466845.1 uncultured Desulfurococcaceae archaeon | reverse complement strand
GATAAAGTGGTTACTGTTGCTGTTATGGGTCAGCCTAATGTTGGTAAGTCTACTTTGTTCAACATATTGACTGGCCGTAACGTGCATGTTGCTAATTGGCCTGGTGTTACTGTTGAGAAGCATGAGGGTTGGAGAGAGTTTCGTGGTTATACGCTTTATTTTGTGGATTTACCCGGTATCTATGGTTTGTCTGCATCTACTATTGAGGAGAGTATTGCTCGTGACTACCTACTGCATGGTAGACCAGATGTAGTGCTGGTGCTTGTTGATAGTACTATACCAGAGCGTACAATGTATCTTGTTATAGAGGTTCTAGAGCTTTTCCCACGTACAGTAGTAGTGTTTACCAAAGCTGATCTAGCACATTCTCGTGGAGTCCATATAAACCCTGATATAATAGCTGGTACACTAGGTGTACCTGTTGTTATGGTTTCATCAGCTACTGGCTATGGTGTTGAGAGGCTACTGGAGACTATAATACGTGTTTACGAGAAGGGTGTTTCTAGAAAGACTGGTTTAAGGATTGATTATGGCGAGTTAGAACACTATATTGGAGCTGTTGAAGAAATACTACGGGGTACACCAGTTGCTAAGAAATACCCAGTTAGATGGCTTGCTATAAGGCTTTTAGAGGGTGATATAGAGCTTACTAAGAGGGTTGAAGAGGTTTGTGGCCGTGATGTTGTTAGACAAGTGCTTAGAGTTAGAGAAGAGATTATAAGTATATTCCGTAGAAGCCCTAGTGAGTTATTCGCTCAGAAACGTTTTGAGTATCTACACAAGCTGTTATCCAAGGCTATAGCTCGTACAAGGGAAATGGTTGTACACAAGACTATTGATAGGGTATTCCTAAACCCGTTCTACGGCCCAATAGCTTCTCTATCACTCCTCCTCCTAGTATTCACTATAGTGTTTACACTAAACACTGGTTTCCCACTCAACATATTCTTTAGAGCAGCTGGGTTGCATGGAGTAGCTAGCTCCTTGGAGGAGTATAGCCTTGGTTCTCTAATGGAGAACTTCTTTAGCTACATAGCCTCTGTATTAGATAATGTCTTGTCTAGCCAGCCACTGTGGGTTAGGAGTCTTGTTGTTGAGGGTATAGTTGGTGGTGTTGGTGCAGTACTTGTATTCCTACCACTAGTATTCCTTGTATCACTATTCCTTGCAGTACTAGAGGATTCTGGACTAGCACCAAGACTAGCTGTTAGTCTCCATATACTATTCCGTAGGATGGGACTGAGTGGTCATGCAGTGTTTCCTATAGTTCTTAGTCTAGGCTGTAATGTACCAGGTGTTGTAGCTACACGTGCTGTACCCGGGTTTAGAGAAAGACTAAGACTATTACTAACACTAGCTTTTATACCATGTCAAGCAAGACTTGTTGTTGTACTAGCTTTTGCATCAGCTATTAGTGGTTTCTATGGCTTACTAGTTGTTGTACTAGCCTATATAGTGTCATTCACTGTATTTGTGCTTGTTAATAAGGCTCTAGAACTCTATGACAGGAGACGTGGTTTATGGGAAGAGCCAGAGCTATTGCTAGAACTACCTCCAGTCCATAAGCCATTACCAAAAGTTGTATGGTGGCTTACATGGGATTCTACTAAACACTTCATTAAGAAAGCAGGTACAATAATCTTCCTATTATCAATACTGGTGTGGATGCTACTACACTATAGCCCCAGTCTAGAGTATGTAGAGGATCCAAGTAATAGTATTGGAGCATCTATAGCAGCTTTGTTCTCACCACTACTCTACCCATTAGGGCTTAGTGGGAGACAAGCATGGGTTATAGCATTTGCTCTACTAATAGGCTTTATAGCTAAGGAAGCTATCATCGGTACACTCTCAATACTATCTGGTGGGACAGATATAGCTGGTATACTAAAGAGTGATCTAGGGCTTAGTGACTCCCAGATAGCTAGTCTAACACTATTCACAATACTCTACGTACCATGTCTAGCAACACTAGCAGTAGTCTACACAGAATCACGTAGTCTAAAGATAACACTAGCAGTAATAGCACTAATGACAATAATAGCCTACACAACATCACTACTAACATACACCATAGCAACACTAATAACATAGACAAAAATAAACACTTATAACACCCCAATATAGAGACAAATAATAGATGATGAAGCCCGTATCAACGTGACAAGTGATCGATCTTCCCTGTGGCTGATAAAGGTTTCTAAAACCATCTTTCTCTAATTCATAGAAATCTTTATTAGGTTCTGGGGAAGAACTATAGTTCTGGGGGAGAACCTATTGTACTTCGATATAAGGCCTAAAGAGAGGAGAGAAGACTTATTTGATAGAGAAGAGGAGATAGAGAAAATAAAGAGGAGTATGGATAAGCCATTAATAGTTGTTAGTGGTATACGTAGGATTGGTAAGACTTCTGTTATAAAAGTAGCTCTTAATGAGATCGATAGACCTAGCTTGTTTATAGATGTACGTGGTTTTCCAATGAATTATGGTAGGAAATACTTATATTCTAAGATAGCTAATGCTTTATCTAAACTACGTTCTAAGAGTGTGATCAATGTTCTTAAGAAGGTGAGAGGTGTTAGTATATTTGGTTTTAACATAGAGCTAGCTTGGAGTGGTCGTAGAATGGTTTTTCTTACAGAATTGTTTGAAGCATTAGATGAAGCCGGCTTTGTTATAGTCTTTGATGAAGCCCAGAATCTACGTGGGCCATTGTCTCAAGAGATTCTTAGTGCTATAGCTTATGCTTATGATAACTGTAGAAACCTTTGTTTTATACTATCTGGTTCTGAAGCTGGCTTACTATATGATTTCCTAGGTATAGAAAACCCTGATTCACCACTCTATGGTAGATACTTTGTTGAAGTAACACTCAATAGGTTTACTCGTAAACAATCTATTGATTTCCTAGTAGAAGGGTTTAGACAAGCTGGTAAGAACATACCTATTAGTGTTATAGAAGAAGCTGTAGATATGCTAGATGGTATACCTGGGTGGCTTACATTCTATGGAGCTAAGTGTATTGAAGGCTATTGTAACCCAGTCTATGTTAGAGAGCTTGCTGTAAAACTAGCTATTAGAGAATTAAAGAATATTGTAAAGAATAGATCTAGGAGATATAAGCTAGTGCTTAAAGCTATAGCTTTAGGCTACGACTCATGGAGCCAAGTTAAAGAATATGTAGAATCTATTGAAGGAAAAACTGTATCTAAAGGCATACTGTATAAGGTATTAAGAGGACTTGAGAAAATGAGTATTGTAAGCAAGTATAGGTTTTTAGACCCAATATACATGGAGGCTGCTAAAAGACTATAATAGCTGTTTTTAATCTATTGTTACCTACTATGTTTATTATGTTCTTGCTATTGATATTGTTATTTCTGTATCATCTATTATCCATTTCTTTGTGTATTCTAGTTGTTTTGGTTGTGTTGTTATTTCTAGTTCTTCTGCTCTTACCTCTCCTGCTATGTAGTCTCTACGTGTCTTTACCAGCTCCATAATCTCTTCTTGAACAGCTACTACAGCTTTTATCTTAGCATCTAGCGGTAGGTCTAGTTCTTTCCTCATAACCTGTATTCTACGTACAATATCACGTGCTAGTCCATCAGCTATTTCTTCTCTAGACAACCTCGTGTCAATAGCTATTGAGCCCCACTTTGTCTCTACAACACTATAGCCTTCTAGATAGACTGGTGTTATCTTTACATCTTCTCTACCAATAACAACCTCTACTCCATCGACTACTGTCTTGTAGGAGCCAGTCTCTACTATGGCTCTAGCTATCTCTTCTTGGTTGCTACTAATGTGTTTTATAATCTTCTTTGTAAGCCTCTTATACCTAGGCCCTAGTTTGCTATAGACTGGTTCTACCTTATAGCTAGTGATCTCTTTAAGTTCTTCAACACCCTTTACAGTGACACAACGTGTATTCAATACCTGTTCTAGGAAGCCTTTGTATTCTCTAACAACACTCTCTATAAACGAGTCACTTGTATAGACTATAACCTCTCTAACTGGTTGACGGAGCTTAATACCTGCTTTCATACGAGCACTAGCTACAGCCTCGTATATACCCCTAATAGCCTCCATAGCCTCCTCGATCTCCTTGGAGACATACTCTCTAGCTACAACAGGCCACTCCATGAGATGGATAGACTCTGGTAGTTTGGGTTCAGCTTTTCTAATGAATACCTGGTATACTTGTTCTGTAAAGAATGGTATGAATGGTGCTGCAACCAATAGCCATGTCTTTAGTACATGGTAGAGTACTGTATAAGCTGCTAGTTTATCCCTAGTATTCTCTTCAACCCATACACGTGGCCTTATAAGTCTGATATACCAGTGGCTTACATCTTCTACAATAAACCTTCTAATCTCACGTGCAGCTTCGTGTACATAGTACTTCTCTAAAGCCTTGGTTACACGTTCAACCATGCTATAGAGTCTAGATAGTATCCATTTATCCTCGAATCTAAGACAATCCATATAATCACTTAAGCTGTGCTCTACTGGGTCAAACTTGTCGAGCTCCATATAGGTTGATGCAAACACGTATACATTCCATGCTATAGCTAGGTCTCTCCTAACCTCTTCTATAAACCTCCATGAGAACCTAAGGTCTTCCCATACAGTATTCTGGAGAACCCATAGCCTAAGCGGGTCTCTACCAACACGTTCTATAGCCTCGTCAGTACCAACATAGTTTCCTAGACTCTTATGCATCTCTCTCCCATGTTCATCAAGTGCAAAACCGTGTACAAGTACTGCTTTGTATGGTGCTTTGTCAAAGCCTATAACACCAGCTCTAAGTAGGCTAAAGAACCATCCACGTATCTGGTCGTGCCCCTCAACAATGAAGTCTATAACGATCTCTTCTGGATCAAGTTTCTCTGGGTGTCCACGTGCTGCATAGAATGATATACCACTATCAAACCATACATCAATAACATCTGGTACACGCTCCATAACCTCTCCACAAACTGGACACTTAAACCTTATCCTATCAACCCATGGCTTATGGAGTTCCTTGGGCTCTACACCAGCTAGTTTCCTGAGCTCCTCCTTACTACCAACTACAACACGATGTCCATTCCTACAGATCCATATTGGTAGTGGTGTACCCCAGTATCTCTGTCTACTAAGCACCCAATCCTGTAGATTCTCTAGTATATGCTCCAACCGGTCAAGAGCCCACCGTGGTATCCAGTTAACCCTTCTAGCCTCCTCCAATAGCTTATCCTTAAGCTTTGTAACACGTAGAATCCACTGTTTTGTAGCACGTAGTACAACTGGTGTCTTACACCTCCAGCATATAGGGTACCTGTGCACTATAGAGCCACTGTAGACTAGTGCACCAAGACTCCTAAGATCATCTATGATAAGCTTGTTAGCCTCTCTAACATGGAGGCCAGCATACCTCTCAACATCCTCTGTAAACCTACCCTCTTCATCAACAGGTGATACTATCTCATCTAACCCGATCCTCTTAGCAACAATATAGTCTTCAAAACCATGTCCTGGAGCACCATGTACAAATCCAGTACCTTCATACAATGTTACAAACTCTGGAGCCATCACCACTCTATGGTACTTAGCTAACTTCTTCTGTATACCTAGTATCTCCTCTAGTGGGTTAGTGTACTCTATGCCCTCAAGCTCCCTCCCTAGAACCTCTCCTAGAACCTCATAGTCTTTAACACCAATCTCCTCCATAACAGCTTTTAGTCTATCCTTAGCAATAAGGTAGGTTTCATCACCAACTCTTACCCTTACATACATAGCTTCTGGGTGAGCCATTACGAATGTGTTAGCAGGTAGTGTCCATGGAGTAGTTGTCCAGATTAGGATATACTCTCTATCTCTACCCTTGATAGGGAATTTAACATAGATACTAGGATCACGTAGCTCCTTATACTCGATCTCGTATTCAGCTAGAGTTGTTGAACATCTTGGACACCAGTATACTACACGATACTCCCTATCAAGTAATCCCTTCTCACTAGCTTTCTTAATAAGCCACCATTCAGCCTCAATATATTCATCACGTAGTGTTAGATACGGGTTATCCCAGTCCATGAAAACCCCTAGTTCCTTAAACCACTTAGTCATAGAGTCTAGGTTTCCTAGAGCAAACCTCTTACACTCCTCAATAAACCTTTCAACACCAATCTTTGTCTCAATATCCCTCTTAACCCTAGTACCTAGTCTTTGTTCAACCTTAACCTCGATGGGTAGACCGTGACAGTCATAACCTGGTTTATCGTATACTCGATAGCCTCTCATACGGTAGAAACGTAGGACTACATCCTTTAGACACTTATTCCATGCAGTACCAATGTGTGGTACATCACCAGATGGGTATGGTGGACCATCTATGAATAAGAACTTCTTCTTACACTCCATGTTCTTCTTCTTCACTAGTTCATAGATTTTATTCTCTCTCCAGAACTCTTTAACCCACTCTTCAACCCTATGTGGATTGTATTGACCAGTTAGTTTACCAACTACAGGCAATCCATGACACACCATCAACACTACTACTAGAGAGATAAAGACATAAGTTAAAACTAATAAAGCCTACTCTAAACCTATTAGCTTTCCTAGAAGAACTAGGAGGGTATAGCTAGAGCTATAGTTCTTACTGTATAGGTTTTATCTATTGTATGTATGTTATGTTTTTAGCTCTAGCCTTAACAATTGCTTCACTAACTAATATCCCTGTAGCTAGTGTTAACTCTATGGTTTCTCTCAATAAAAGTCTTTATATAGCGTGATTGCTTTCTCAGCTTCTCTTAGACTCTTAATAGTTCTAGATAACCATACTTATAGTATTGAGGCAACTTCTTAAACACGTAGTCTCTATAAGCATTTTCATTGTGAGAATGTATAAATATAACAGCTAGGGTATTATACCCTAGCTGTTACTACTTGTTTAGCATCTTTGTTGATAGAACTGAAGAGCTCCGACTACTAGATAGTATATGGGCTTCAGGTAAACCCGGATTTATAGTTGTTTATGGTAGGAGACGTATTGGTAAGACTAGGCTTATCATGGAGTGGGTTAGGGGTAAACCCTATGTCTATGTACAGTGTCTACCAGCTAGTGATGATGTTAACTTGTCTAGAGTCTCACAAGCTATAGCTAACCAGCTTGGACTAGATGTCTTCTATCGGGTTTCTTTCAAAAGCTTAGATGATCTATTGGGCTTCTTGTCTAGAGTCTATAATAAAAGGCTTGTTATAGTGTTTGATGAGTTTACTTATTGGGCCCGCTATAGCTCTAAGGTACTTGGAGAGCTACAGTACTTCATAGATCATGTCCTACCTAGTACAAGGTTTATTCTTGTAGTATGTGGTAGTCTTGTTGGTGTTATGTATAGGAGTGTATTAGGCTACAGTAGCCCATTATATGGTAGAAGGACGGCTTCACTAAGAGTTAGACAGCTTAGCCCTTGGTATATTAAGGAGTTCCTAAGAATACCCGATAAGACTGATCGTGTTAGAGTCTATAGCCTTATTGGCGGTCTACCATACTATCTAACATATATCTATGGATCGACTAGTCTACGTGAAGTACTAAACAGATTATTTGGTACAAGACTCTCCCCAATATATGATGAGCCCTATATGTTGTTTAGAGAGGAATTCCGTAATCCAGAGGTGTACTATTCTATTGTATCAGCTATAGCTCATGGGTATAATAGGTTGTCAAGTATAGCAGACTATACTGGTATACAGAGAACACACTTACCTAAATATCTTAGAATACTAGTTGATCTAGAGTATATAGGCTATGTTAAACCATTGTTTTCTAAGAGAGGATGGTACTACGTTAAAGACCCTATATTGAGAACATGGTTTAAACTAGTAGAACCCAGAATACACCTTGTAGAAGCAGGCTATTACGATAGGATCGTAGAGGATATAGCTAGGAATATAGACTTGTATACAAGTATGGTTTACGAGGATATAGTGTATAGATATATACTAGAAAAACACCTACCATTGATGAAATCAGGGAATATAGTTGTTGGTAAATACGTCTACAAGGGTATTGAAATAGACTTAGTCGTACTAGCTAAGGATAAGAGAGAAGCTATTGTATACGAGATTATATGGAGCGATCTGAGTAGAAGAGCGGTTGCAAGAGAATA
>CAYXOO010000081.1:0-8218 GCA_964466845.1 uncultured Desulfurococcaceae archaeon | reverse complement strand
ATACAAACAGCAATACTGTATAAGAAAGCCGTAGAACAAGAACAAGCAATACAATACCTAGAGACAATAACTAGTAGACAATAGCCCAAAACAAATAAGTAGGATAAGCTATCAGCAGCTTTCTAGACTAAGCATAGCTGGTTCAACAACAATATTAGAGATACAAGCCTTTAGCTACAATAGTATTACTTGGTAGATACATAGTGTTTGCACCCTTATTTGCATATACTATAATTCTGTTAAGAGCTCATTATGGAAGCTCTTTAGAGAGTTTTACATTCGTATATGGAGATGGAGAAGCAAGGATTATTTATAATAAATGTTTAGAAAGAAACAAGTACTTTAATAGAAAAGATAAGGTAGAGAGTAAGGCTTGAGCTATTCTGTCTTAAAGAAGGCTATACTGCTTGTAGGGATCTAAATAAGAGTGCTTTAGACTATATAATCATGTTTTGGGTTATGATCTATACATTAGTATTTCTTGACTCTAGCTATAGGGGTACATCTATAGTGGAGATTGTTTCTTCATGGTGGTTTGCTTTAGACCAGTTTCTTCTATTGAGTATTGGTGCTATGTATTATGGATTTATGTGGAAGATGATGTCTAGAAAGGTTGATGAGATTGAGAGGGATACAAGGAATCTTGATATAATGGAGGCTTTAATGTCTAGAAGAGAATCTAGTAAATAGTTTTCACCATTAAGATAATTGTTTTATTAGGTCTAAATCTTTAGTTCTCTAGTATATATTTCTTTTAACCTTACTTAATCCTATATTAGTAAGTATATAGTGTGATAGGTAATTACTAGAAAGCTCTTTTGAAAGCCTGTTTAGAGGTTTATAGTAGGATTTAATAATATTGTTTAAACTAGCTATTACTGGGTAGGGTGTTTCCCACTAATGGAGTCTATAAGAACCTTTATTGGTAGAGAGTTTGAGAGAGAGTACTTGTTGAGGCCACTGAATTCTCTAGGAGTACCATCTAGGAGGTTATTATTTCTTTGTGGCCCGTCTGGTATTGGTAAGACAAGGCTTGTACAAGAGGTATCCGGGTATATCAATAACAGTACAGAGCATTTATCACTATACTTGTCTCTAGCTAAATCGTATATGGATATAGATAGTGTCTTAAACGATATGGCTAGCCAGTTAGACAAGTTTATACAATCACATAAGCTATCCACTAGGCTAAAGAGTATAGTAGACTCGATCCTTAGGAGTCTAGAGGTAGACTTGTCAACACCATTTACAAGTTTTACTCTATCACTTAGATCACAAGGTAGTGATGCATTAACCATATTTAATAACTTGTTGGAGAAAGCTTCAATAGCTGTAGCTAGTGCTGGTGGTGGACTAGTATTTATTGATGAGCTACAGAACTTCTTAGAACAGGTTGGTAAGTGGAGTCCTTGGGGATTGTTTAAATACTTGTCATCTATCCAGGAATACACTAGTAATGGCTATGTAAGATTCATACTTGTCTCTAGTGATTTCCTCTTTAGAAAACGTGTATTAGAGAGTATTTCTGGTGAGTATATAGCAACATTCTATATTGGAGAGCTTTCTAAGAGACAATCTATAGAGCTATTAAGCCACTATATTAGAGGTATATATTGGGAGGATAGAGTTATTGAGGATGTTATTGAGATCGTAGGTGGTTCTCCATCAAATATTATAGTATACGCTAGTCTAGTTAGAGAGACACGATCGTATAGGAAAGCATTATCCTCTATAGTAAACCCATTGATCGACGATCTCTATACCAAGCTAGACTTTATAAGGAGAGTATATGGAGGAGAAATACTAAGTAGTATTAGAGACGATGTCCTAGAGAAAATAGTTGAAGAACCCTTACCTATTACAGAACTACCAGTTGATCATGGTAAGAAAGTAATGGATGCTATAGATTATTTGGTTAAACAGAATATATTACAACATGGTAATAGCTCCTACATAGGTATCTATAGGTGGAACAAGGATATGGAGACAAGTGGTGAATGTGGTTTAGACGTTATGGCTCCATCATCTAGGCTATACCTATACACTATATGTAGAGTACTAGGTGTAGAAACCAAGCTGTGTAGAAGACTCTATAGCCTTACAACTAGTATAGGGGACTAGTCTACTGTGTTTAGTAGAGAGTTTATCTAAGCTATTACATTTGTATTGACGTAGAGTTTGTTGTTACTACGTTTTAGTCTTGCTTCTATAGAGTAGTACTAGTACTATAGCTAGTGGTATTGTTGAGTAAGCTACATAGCCGAGTAATGGGTATCCACTATAGCTAGATGTTGTTTTAACAAGTGACTTATTTGTATATATTCTTATGTGTTTACCAGTAAATACTAAGACACCATCGTTATCTCTAAGTATCTCACATCCTCTATAGCCTTTACATACTGTATTGTAGTCACTAACAATAGCTACTACACCATGTCTAGGTGTAGAAACTGATACTAATGCTCTACTTTTAAGCCATAAATCTAGGACTCCATTACTATACCTCCATTCTAGTACTGTAGAGTTAGTGAACAACACTAGATTATCATCACCAACTACAACGACTTCACCCACATACTTTCCACCAACATAGACATATAGTACACCCATACCCCTAGGTGTAATGTTTACCTCATAGCCAGTACTAGAACCAATCCTTACTTCAGCATTAGACTCTATAGACAATACTCCATCATAGCCTCTAACTCTAAACCATACCTTAGTAGAAGGTCTAGCATATAGGCTATAGACTGTATCATAGGTCTTTGATGCACTAAGTATCTTTATTTCTTCTACATGCTTTGTCTTATTTAGTAGCTGGAGACTATATTCTGTATAGGAGATATTGTATCTTGTATCAATAGCTGGGGATAACTGTATTGTTTTAGTACTAGTCTTATTCCATAACCTAGTATTTCTATAGATAGCATAGTATCCATACTCTCTTAAACACGGGATAGGAGGGTATCTTACTCTATCGTGGAGTGCACCAATAAGATAGATAACACCATTAGAGTATAGTACTCTGTTACAACAACCAGTCTTATTGGTTCTTAAACACCTAGTCTCTATAACAGAATTACTGTCTGGATTGAATACTGTTAAACATACTCCTTTATCAATTATGTGTCCTCCAATATACATTTTATTACCAACTACTATAGAGTCACAAAACATGTCTGCACGACTACCATCTAGTTGAACTACTATAACTGAGTCTATACTATGGCTACCTGGATCATAGGTTATTATGGTAGAATCTCCTCTAGATCCCTTGGTACATGTGAATCCAAACATGTATATATGGTTGTTATAATATAATGGTCTTGATACGTATATACAGTTAAACCTATAGACTCTATAGTCTATAAGTGATCCATTGTCTGTATCTACTTCTATAATGAATAATAAGTTATAGTACTCTGAATTACTAGCTCTAGTGTGTGCTTGAACTATAACGTATAATGTATTATCTAGTTTAACTAGTCTTGGAAGTATATAGTCTATTGTTAGAGAATCATTGTCTTGTAGAGGCTTTAGTAGTGCTAGTTTAGACCATGCTATACTATAGTCTTGTCTAGATAGCTTAGCTACAACAACTCCATTAGGCTTCTTTACTAAAGTAATGTATAAGCTATCTCTATCAACAACTATGTATGGGTTTAATAGTTCAGCTATATACTTCCTAGATAACACATTACCATCTCTATCAAACTCTATAATAAACGTTATAGGATGAAACGAGCTATATTCAGTTCCAGTAACGTATATAGAGTTATTAGTATAGCCCATACACGTAGGCCAAGTGATTATAGTGTGGTCTATATAGAGAGTCCAGCTAATAGTATTGTTTAGATAGAGACTAGAGACAACTATATCTCCATGATAATAACCTGCAACATAAACCCTACCATCAACATATACGTAATCCGTCAGAGAACCAATAAGAGACCTATTAGTAAAAACAAGAGCTGCTTCAACACTCTCATACCCCAAAACATACTCTGAACAATAAACAATAGGCTGTACTAGAAACACAGACAATAAAATAACAAATAAGATAACTAGAGAAAGTCTCCCTAGAAACATAGCACCACCACTAACTCAACTATATACTGACATATAAGAATTTTTTACAAAACCAGAGTACAACATAAAACAAGGAAAATTGAACAATATATGCTCTACTAAAAACCACTCCAAGACAGCAATACTTGTGGTAAAAATGGTAATCATCACCATACTCCAACACTATAATGCTACAAGGAATTCATACTGGCCACTTACTATAGAGGAAGCATTTAGTAGAGCAGAAAGTAAATGGAGAGAACGTGTAGATAAGGGTGAAGTTGATGAGAAGAATGTTAAAGAAAAACTAGCGTTACAACTAGAGTTTCTTAGAGGTGGGGCTTGGAAGTGTAAAGAGCTAAAGAATGACTTGTTAGGTTGGGCTATATTGTGTTGGTTTCTTTCTTCTTTTCTCATAATAATATGGCTATATAGTAGTCCTGAGACGGCTAGTGCTGCTTATCCTTTTGTAGTATTTGTTACTACATGGTCTGATCTAGAGGGTATTGCTGGGCTATACTACTATTATAGAGTATACCATAATAGGCTTAAACAATTTCATAAGAAGATTGATGAGATCGAGCGTGATCTTAGGACTTTAGAAATTGTTGAATATGTTAAGTCTAAGTAATTGTTTTCTATTGTTCTTGCTAGTAAGTAAGTGTTTAACTATTTCTCTATTAGCTTGACTTTTAATTCAACTACATTGACAAGTTTCTCAATATGTTTAATAACTGTTTCAACATGTTCTTTCTTACACCATTCTTCATAGAAGCATGTATGCATAGTGTTAGCGTGTACCCATACATCTATAACCCATTCTCCAAGTTCCCTAGCTAATACGAGGCTATAATCCCATAGCTCACTATAATTGAATAGCCTCCTATTTTCTCTAGCCCATGCATAAGCCTTTAAAGCAAGTACTGTTGAACCCCATGCACTCTTAGTTGCTTGTCCTACACTACCTTCCTCTAGTTCTTTCCTAGCTTGTTCTAATAGCTCTCTAGAAGCTCTAATATACTCAATAGATCTGTTCTTTGGATCAATGTTTTGTAGGATTAGATCAACTATATAAATCTCAAGGCTAAGACCATGTTTTTCTGCTTCTCTCCTAACATATTCAACAATGCTTCTAGGTAAAGTAATGACTGTAGACACCCTTGGTAACACCAGGTAGTTGCTTCTCCTATTATAGCCTCTCTATCCATGGATACATTATTAGTCTCGGCTTTGTCTCTATTATATGGTTATAGTTAATGGTTAATGCTTAGACGGGTGCTATAGTGAATTGCTAAGACTGTACGGACTGTCTTATTGTGATATTGTTTTATATGGTCTGATTGGTAGATTTATAGTTAGGGCTAGTGTATGAGTGTTGTTGATAGGATTATTGGTTTTATGAAGGCTTCTAGGACTGATCTAGGCTGTTTTGTTGATAGAGAAGATGAGATTGAGAAGATTGTTAACGAGTTTCCCTGTGGACGATTAGCTGTTGTTATGGGACCTCGTGGTTGTGGTAAGTCTACTCTTGCTTATACACTAGTAGGTGCTCTTGAGAAGATTAGTGGTTATACTGGTTTTTATCTAGCTTATAGAGAGGAAGAAGGTGTTTTAAAGAGTCTGTTACGTGTTTCTAACGTTTCTACTAGGTTGTTGAGAGAAACGCTTAGGGATCAGTTGGAGAGTGTGTCTAGTGGTTTAGTTAAGGTTTCTGGCCTTGTTGATCTCATGGATTTAATCACTAGTATTGCTGGGAGGAAGTTTCTAAGGAAGAGAGAGATAATTGTTTTTATTGATGAGTTTCGTGGAGAGGCTATTAGGGTTAGACAAGTACTGGAGGTTGATGCTAATACTGTTAGGTGGCTTTATGGTATGGGTTATAGGGTTAAGACTATTTATCTCACAAGTGATGCTACTGCATCATGGCTCCAGCTAGAGCTTGGTTCTAAGATAGACTGGTATCTCATGTGGAATTTGTCTAGAGAAGACTTTGTAGAGATATACAATAATGTCTGTAAGAAACAATGCATAGACTATGATCTCCTATGGAGAATTGTTGGTGGAAACCCAAGAGAACTATACGTACTTGCTATTGGGTATAAATGGTCTTTAAGAGACTATATTGGTGAGAAAATAGCATTTACTAGGAGGCTTTTTAGAGAATATATGAGAGAAACTAGGGCTAGTCTAGAAGATGTACTAAGTGAACTAAAAGCTATTAATAGAGACATAGACAATTCAAGTACATACCCAGTATACAAGCATCTAGTAAGAAACAATGTATTAATGGATATTGATATGAGGTTTAAGAGACTAACAAGAATAACTAGAGAACAATGGATCGGGGATGAAGTGGCTTACCAAATACCAGTATACTACTGGTTAATAAAAACAATAACCAAACAACACACACTAGACATAACACCTAACCAAGTAACAGAGACAATTAAAAGAGAATAAATCCAGCTAGCAATAGACACTAATATATAACACATATACTCCCCAAGAAAAGCATCACATAGCTCATACTATGTAAACATAGGAAGCTTCTAAACTAATAAATCCTTTAAGATAGAACATTATAGACAGAATAATACCTAAGATACTAGTGACGATAGTGATACTAGTTAAAGAAGCTTTCTCCAAGATACATAACTCTTAGTAGCAGCTACCACCTATACTATTTAAGTAAGAATCCATTATATTGTTAAGGATATTTCATGGTGTTAAGTCTTGTATAGAGTCTTCTAATAGCATGTATATTTATTAAGGCTTCTAGGGGTAGAAGTTACTTCTAGGGGTAGAAGCTATGGTCTATTTTAGTATAAAGCCTAAGACTAGAAGAGAAGACTTATATGATTATGATCGAGAATTAGCTAATTTAAAGAAGGCTATTATGGATAAGAAGCCTTTAGTACTACTACTTGGTCTACGTAGAACTGGTAAAACATCATTGTTAAAAGTAGCTCTTAACGAGCTTAAGATACCAAGTCTTGTTGTTGATTGTAGAGTTTTTGAGGAACAGAACTATATTGGTAGCTGGTTGTTTATAGAACACTTGCTCAAAGAATTAAGGGAGTTATGTAGAAGGGATAGAGTTCTTAAGAGGTTCCTGGATAGTGTTTCTAGTGTTTCAATAGCTGGTTTTTCTATTGAGTTTAGGAGAGAACGTAGGATACCAACTAGTTTCTATAGGGTACTCGATCTATTGGATAGGTATGGTGGTGAGCATGGGTGTCCTGTTGTAATAGCTTTTGATGAAGCACAAGAGCTTATGAAGTTACGTGGTATTAACTTGTTACCAGTTATTGCTCATAGCTATGATTACATGGATAATATAGTGTTTGTATTGACTGGCTCTATGATCGGCCTTGTCTATAGGTTTCTAAGGATTGGTGAACCGGATAGCCCGTTGTACGGTAGGTATTATGTAGAGGTAATGCTTAAGGGGTTTAGTAGAGAGCAAGCTCTAGGGTTTCTCCAGCAAGGGTTTAGACAATATGGTCTAGAGCCTCCAGTTGATGTGTTGGAGAGAGTTGTTGATACACTAGGCTATATACCTGGTTGGCTAGCATTGTTTGGTGTTAGAGCTGTCTCTCAAAAAGATAAGCCTCTTGATAGGGTGTTAATGGAGGTTGTTGATGAAGCATCAGGTCTTGTAGCTAGAGAGATTAAGAGGTTTCTAGAGACTCGTAGTATTGGTTGGAAGAGATACCTTTATGCACTAGAAGCTATAGCATCCATACATGGTGCATCATGGAGTATTGTTAAAAAGTATCTAGAGACTAGAGAGGGTGCTAGGATAAGTGATTCAATACTGTATAAAGTGTTAAAGAATCTAGTGGATCACGGGTTTATAGTGAAAGAGGATAATGTGTATCGTGTATCAGACCCTATTATAGGGTATACTGTTCTTAAGAAGAAGGATAAACTACTACCATATAGGCTATAGATGTTTTATAGGATGAGATACATAGTGGTGTTTCTCTTACACTAAACCAGCATTTGTCTCTTAGCTATGATAGGTTTAGTCAAGGTTTACTCCTATATGTTTCAAAGTCTCTCTAATATCTCTACACTTTTCAGTATCAGAACTTGTTAGTTCACATAATGCATATAGGTATGGTCTAGAAGATGGAGCTATTACATC
>CAYXOO010000080.1:0-8253 GCA_964466845.1 uncultured Desulfurococcaceae archaeon | reverse complement strand
ATTATGTGTCCTATGTTTTTCTTCTTTGTTATCTCGTATGCTGTCTTTCCCCTGACTGATATGAATAGTGGTGCTATGTTTATTGCTCCTAATCCCATGTTTACTATGTAGAGCCAGTGTACCTGGTATAGTAGTGCCATGGAGTTTTCTAGCCCTATTGTCTCTATGAGTGTTTTTGCTGGTGCATATGGTGCTAGTAGTACTCCTAGTTTTATAGATTCATTTTTAGCCTTGTGTATAATGATTTCACTAGTGCTTCCATTAGAATACATTATCTCTAGTTTAACAACGGTGTTGTTACCAGCTAGTGCTTTGTGTAGGTTATCAAGTGTAGCTGGTTCTCCATTGACACCCGTTATAACCATACCCCTGTCTAATCCATAGCTATGAGCTAGTGTCTCATTCCAGAGATCAACTATTGTTAGTGCATAGACGTTTGTAACAATCTGTATAATAGCTAATACTATGAGTCCCAAGACAATATTTGATGCAGGACCAGCCATTAACGTGACGGCCTTACTCCTGAGTCTAGCCTTCTTATAGTACTCGTCATCAATCTCTGTAAAAGCTATTGGTAGGAATAATAGTATTACAAAACCAAAGCCTTTAACCTCAATACCATGGCTTTTAGCAACATATGCATGTGCAGCCTCGTGTATAGCTGCAGCTATTACAATAGCTATTACAAAGTATAACAAGTTTATACCAGTAATGTTCAAGCCTGGTATAAGGAGTTGTGGTTTAGCAGGTATTACTACTAGTGAGAACTTAGCCATAACAGCTAGTATCATTGATGTATAGAAGAAGTATAGACCAAGGAGAGCAAGTGGTATTGATGCATAAGAGAGTTTTCCTATTAACCTGCTACTTCTTATACTGTATTCCCTCTTCCACATGAGTATAAACATGTAGTATAGCTTAAACCCTCTCTCTTCAAACCACCTCCTATTATACATGTACACTATATTGAATGGTATCCAGAAACAAAGGATTCCTACAATAAAGTATGTCAAAGCATTAACCAATACTCTACCAACACCCCATATACCATAGTTTCTCCAATGTTTAAAGACTATTAATGAACTATTAATGACTAGCTATTAAAACTTGCTATCTATAAGATAGCTCAAATACCCTCTCTACATAACCTACTATATACTCTAATTCACTCTTAGCATTATCCAAATCCTTACCACTAGTAGCTACACACGATACTCTTAAACAATTACCATATACCTCATCAACTACTATATCAGGCTTAAACATTAAGGTATTGTATAGAAACGCAGACCTAAAGCCATCATCTATGGAAAAACTCTTAGACTCTAATACAAAATACTCGACTCTACCACCTCTAACAATAGCATCTACTACTCTAGAACAAGACCTAGGGATCAACACTACATAGTAAACGAATAAGAAGCCTAGTAGATGCAGGAACCTACTCCACTTAATAGACCCTAGAACTCCATGCAAGCTTTTCTCAAGAATAATACCAGCTATAAACGACACAGTAAGGCCTATAACAACACTAGTATAGCTTACACGCCCAGTCACTAACACATATATTATGAACAATACCAGTACGGACAATACTAGTCCTAGAACTCTTTCTGATAAGAAACTCTTGGACGCAATCAAGACTCTTCACTCCCTCTTCCATATATGAGAGACGTAGTTGTAATTAGTAAGGCTATAGTGTATATTATGAGAAACACTAGTGCAAGAACATGTAAAACAGGATCTGTTGTGTGACTTAGAAACTCTACTAAGAAACTATATCCACTCAGTCCACGAGGATAGACTGGTGTATAGAAGAGCTCTCTATGTATACCCATATATAGTGTTGCAAGCACAACTACATCACATACTATTGTAGCAGTAACTAGTCTCTTGATAACTCTCTTCCTATACACTATAACTCCATATATTGATAGAGCAAAAGCAATTGATAATACAGTAAAGAAGTATATCCAAGTAATATGTTCTAGCATATCACTCCACCTTCCATAGAATATATAGTACAGAAGCTATTACTATACATGATGCTATAGAGCCAATGATAGAGTATAAGAGTATTGATCCAGAATACAGTATTTCTAAACCATAGAAGCTAAGGCTATAACCCCACCCAGCTCTAGCCCAAGGCTTAAACTGGTTCTGCATATAATACGCCTTAACACCATTAGCTAATCCAATAATAGGTGTTATAAAGCCTATTAAAAACAGTACTAGTAATGCCACAAAATAATACTTTAACAAACCAGTAATGGATCTACCTCTAGTATGCTCTCCCCATTGAGCTAAGAGGTAAATAGTAATAGCTAATGCTAGTAAGTATCCACAACTAAAACTATTGACTGGTAATAAGTTGCTATAGAGCATCAGTGAGGCACTAACCATAAAAACTATTATATACAGTATCCTAGAATAATACTTTATAATAACAGCTTCTAGACTACATAGCCTAGTGTTCATATTCGACTTCTCCATAGAAGATAATTTATCAATACCAATATGCATTGATAGGATCAATAGAAACATTATTGAGAAAAGAAATACTGCATCAATACATCTATAGTCCCACAATATAGCAGTTACAACAGCAGGACTACTACTCCATAACTCTACATCCTCTATATTAGCTGATGAGACCACATAGATGTTCCCCAAAACTCTATTGAAACCAGGAGGAGGTATAGTAAATACTCTATTATGTATAAGTAAGTACGTTATACAAAGTATACCTATAGCTATCACTATAAACAATAACGCCCTCCTAAGCCTCTGTACCCTATGCTCTTGATTCATAGCCTCTACCCCCTTCCTTACCAATTACCTTAGTAAACAACAGCGTATACACAACCATGTTTGAGATGATATAAGCTATTACAACATCTATACTTGTAAACAAGACAATAACCATTGACACGATTAGAGTCTTCATAATTAGATACACAAGTATCTTCTCTAGATACTCTTCAAACACGATCCTTGATACTATGACCAAGTATAGAGTAGAGAATGTAATGACTAGTATGTACAGAATATACTCTTCAATCACTGCTCTTCCTCTCCAAATTCCTCCTTAGTAACAGGTACTTCTCTATACACAAGATCTATACATAACGGTGTTATTAAGGAGATTATTATGGCTACTAGAAAACAAACCCCACTAACAAGATACTTTAGTTCACCAAGGACCTCCATAGAAATTGAGAGTAGTGCTAGACCTATTAATGGATAGAAATAGCCGCCTACGGCACCTAGTTTTAGAGAATAGAGTCTCAATAATTTATCTCTTGATCTAGTATACCCTATTACACTAATAATGCTTAACAGACTACCAAATACAAGTAGTACAACACCAGTATAGTAGGCTATAGCTTCTATTATCCAGAACATTTTATTTACCAGACCTCCATAGTATTACTCTAGATAGGTATATTGATATAGATATAGGTATAGTAGCAAACACTAGATAGGGGTTCCTGAACAATAGACTAACTATGGCGATTAACACTATAGTGTTAAAACTGAGTATATGTGTAAGAACAAGGGCTTCTCTATAATCCCTAGCTTTAATCACATGGATAAAATACATTATATAAACTATCATGTAGACTATGAGTGTAACTGTTAGTAGTGTTAGAGTATAGTCTATTGGAGGGAGTAGAGTATTCATTAGACTACCCACCACTAACTAGTCTAAATAACTTATAGCTAGTCTCTATATACTCTATCCTATAATCTCTACTACTAACTAGTAATGACAACTTACTAAGTGCACTAGTGAGTAATGGGTAAAGTATTATGGATAAGACAAGCACACATAATAGTATTGAAGACAATATCTTCAATAACATGTTATTGCTCCACATGGTTCTGCTATAGACTCTATATACCTTAACAAAGCCTATAGTACTAGCCACTATACTGTAAACTATAATTACTGATAACAAGTAATAGTTGTTGCTAATTAATACCTTGAGAAGCATTATTCTAGCAATAAATATATTCATTGGAGGCAAACCTGTAGCTGATAAGGCACCTACTATAAAGAGTATTTTATAGAATAAACGACTCCTCTTATTTATTTGAGACTCACTAAGACTCTTACTAGAACTAGGCTCTATACCAAGTATTAGTGAGATGATTAGTGTCTTTGTAATAGTATGTGCTATAACATAGTATAAGAGTATACTAATAGCTTCTTCACTAGCAATACTAATACATAACATCATAATACTCGTATCAATAACTACATAGTATATTAGAAACCTAAGTAGTTCATTTGATCTAGCTATAAATAATCCTCCATATAAAACGTTTAGAACTATTAATGTTAGCAGTATGTAGTATGTAAGACTATTACTCATAACTAGCGGTACTGTATAACACAGTCTAAACACTATATAGAGCACCACTATTGGTGATAGACAAGTTGTAGTGATAGATAATAGGATATTTTCTCTCTTATACAATACTCTGTCCATGTAGCTCCATGGAATAGAGGCTGTAGGGTATAGTATAGCTATTATAATAAGTGATACAGCTAGTGCTAAAGTACTCACGGGATCTAATGCATAACCATATGTCTCACTAAAGTATTTGCCATTTAGATTTGCTGCGTCAGCTGCTGTATCAGCTATTGAGAGTGTACCTAAACCACTATAGATCACTAGTACTGCTATAAAGAATATTGTGATAGAGAACAATGTTGTCAAACCAGTTAGTATGTGTAAACTAGAGTTTCTATAGCTATATAGAGCTATCAATAATAGAGTTATTGATACTAGTGAAAACATTATATACATGTCTAGATAGTCGCTCGTATATACTATCCCAGTTACTCCAGAATATACTATTAGTAATAGAGAATGCATTGGCATCGTATAGCGTCTTAAACCACTATAGTATGCATAGACTAATGGATTAACTAGTAGTAATATAGAGCCAGTTATAGAGGCTATAAAGCTACTAAATGCATCTACTTGGTATACTACACCAATTGGTGGTGGGAATCCTGAGAACATATAGGCTAGTATCTTCTCTGTATCTAGAGTGTATTGGAGTAAGAGTATAGAGAGCAGTGTAGATATTCCAAGTATTATCTCTGATATGATGAGTTGTATCAAGGGTTTTTCTCTACAAAATACAGTCAGTGCTATTGCTAAGATAAGTATTGTTAGAGGCGTAAATGCTATAGTGTACTCTAGTAAAACTCCTATATCCAAGTATCAACACCTATTAGTTGGACTAGTATTTCTAATACACCATTATCATATAAGAGTTTCCATTTATAGATTGTAATAGTGGTAGAAAGTGTGTAAATGCATATAAGAGACTATAGCCATGGTATACTGCTATGGTTAGAGAAAAAGTATGGAGAATTGTAGAGTATAGAGAAATAGTCTATACTAGTGAACACTGGAAGCTATTGAGAAGACTTAGGAGAGAAGCTATTGGTATACTAGAAGCACTCTATAGAGCTGGTATAGAAGCCTATGTGCACGGTAGTATCGCTAGAGGTGATGTATGGAGTGGAAGTGATGTAGACGTCATTATACCATATACTGTGCCAAGCTATAGAGTAGAGTATGCATTAGAGAATAGCGGCTATACTATAAAAGCTAGGTATATCGTAGTAGCTACACCATCTAGTACACCTAAGGCCTACATAGCATTAGATGATCTAGAGAAACGTGTAGTGAGTTATCCATTAGCAAAGCTATTGCCTCGAGAACAAGAATTCTATAGATTTGGTGGAATACTCTCACTTAATGAGCTTAAAATGGATAAACGTGTACCTGGGGTTGATAAGAGACTTGTATTGATAGAGCCTACTAAGCTAGGGCATAGAGAATCGCCTGTCATTGGTAGAGAGGATGTGGTAGCAAACATACTAGGCGTTAGCGTTGATACAGTATTGGAGCGTGTACGTGTACTTACAAGAAGGGATCGTGTTGGAAGGACAGGTGTTTTTGTAAAGTATGTACTTGGTTTTGATGAGACATTTGAGTCTGCATTAGAGGAGATTGCACGTAAAAATCACTGGGTTAGAAGGGTCTTATATGAACGTGGATAGAGTACTAAGGTATAGTCTAGAGACGAGCTATTTCATAGGTTCACTACCAGTAGGCTGTAGATTATGCATGGCTGGTAAGAAGACTGTATTATTCATAACTGGGTTGTGTAGAGACAAGTGTTGGTATTGCCCGGTTTCTAGGAGGAAACTTGGTAGAGACGTGATCTTTGTAAATGAACATAGAGTCAATAACTTATATACAATAGTTGATGAAGTATACAAATCTGGCTCCAGAGGAATTGGAGTAACTGGAGGTGATCCATTAATAGTTATTGATAGAACATGCAACATTATTTCATTGCTTAAGAGAGAGTTTGGAGAAGATTTCCATATACATTTATACACTAGTGGCTCACAAGCCAATAAGAAAGTATACGAATGCCTAGAATCAGCTGGTCTTGATGAGATAAGGTTCCATGTATACAAACCCAGTTTGATACAGAAAGCAGTTGAAGCACTAGATTATAGCTTTGATGTAGGTATTGAGGTACCCTTTATACCACTAGATGAATATATCTTGTTCCTTAAGAGGCTAGTTAGGATAGCTGATGAAGAGGGTATAGGCTTTATAAATATTAATGAGTTTGAAGTATCTGAGTCAAATGTGTATAAAGTAGAACTTCATGGACTTAAACCTACTGGTTTAACAGTAGAGGGTATACATGACAAAGCTATAGAGTTTCTAGAATGGGCTAGAAGAAATACTAGGAGAGTGAATATACACTATTGTATCATTGAGTTTAAGGATAAAGTACAGTATAGACTTAGAATGATGCATAGAGCACTAAATACACTTGGTTTACACGAGGTACCAACTAGAGATGGGACAGTCATTAGTATAGAGCTTCTTAGTGGAAATGTTACTAGTGAAGATGTATATAATATAGATGGTAAGAGATACATAGGCCCATATAAAGTCTATCTATACAAGGGATCCGGGGTAGAAGGTTTTATATTAGAATACTATCCAGTTGGAGAGACTATTTTGAATAAACGTTTTGTTAAGTACTAGTTGTTCTTTTGATCCTAAAATACTCTATGGGATACCTTAGTATAGCTATTATACCTCCAAGACCATCTACTTGTTTCTCAACACTGGTATTGAATGGAGCAATAACTATTTCTGCTCCTTTCTTATATGCTTCTTCAAGTAGGTTTTCAACAGTTCTACGTATACTAGAATCACTATTCTTTAGGAAACTCTCTGAAACAACAAGTTTTTTAACAGCATTAAACTTAACAGCTTCTAAAACCTCGTTAAGACCATAAGCTACTAGTGTATCCCTTGTTGATAAGAGCTTAAGAAACTCACCAAGCATTGCTTCAGCTCTACCAACCTCTAGTTCAGACAATACTCTCCTAGCTATATCTCTACGTGATAACTCGTGTAAACCTGATACACCACCTGTTGATACACTATCGTAGTATATAGTTATGCCACTTAAGTGTTGTAGACACTCTCTAATTCTATGCTTTAAGAATCCCGGACTAGCTATGATAACAGCTTTTACACCATATTTACTAATTAGTTTTTCAAGAATACTACATATACTTTCAATATACTCCCTAAGATCCCTTTCATAGCTAGGACTATCCTTCCCTGGTAAATGAGATATCGATTCATATAATAATTTGAAACCCTGGTCTGTAGTAATAGCTATAGCGGCTTCATCATAGTCTAGAGCTACTAATAGTACACCACTACGCTTCCTACATGCATCTCTTATCTTCTTAACTAAGTAGCTTGGCCATTCCTCTTTAAATATTGTCAATAGCGTGCCCGTGTCAATATTTAATGTATGATAATGTCCTTTAACACCATATCTCTCGGGGCCTTCAACAACTATTCCACGAACTCTTAGTCTCTCAGTAAATTGTTGGAACTCTACATGTCTTACCTTAATAGCTAGTGTCATTGGTATTCTTCTACCACTTGATCCCTCGTCACCCTTTACTTCCCTAGTAGTCTTTGCAACCACGATATCTCCTTCTTCTATGACATTGTATAGTATCCATAGATCATCTGTTGTCTCTGGAATTAGTTTAAGAAACCCCTTCTTTAGATTAGCTTCTATAATCTTCACTATTATACACCATTCCTTTATAGCCATAGACTCCTTCTATATCCCTATATTAGGTATAGTTACTATATTTCTATTCTAGGG
>CAYXOO010000079.1:0-8391 GCA_964466845.1 uncultured Desulfurococcaceae archaeon | reverse complement strand
GTAATTATTCCTTAAATACACTAGTTAAGCTAAAGAAGCTACTACCCCATGACATTAGTAATGCTCTTGTTGAAATACGTTATAGAGTATCTGGTGAGGAGAAGATTAGAGTATTTAGGTTTCTCACTAGTATAGGGTGAAACACTAGTATTTACTTAACTATTTTAAGTAAGACATAGGATATTAATTAAGTGTATAGTCCATGATCGTCTACTATTAGGGTGGTGTGGTTTGGCTGATCTAGTGTTTATTGGGCTAGGACGTGTTGGTTCTCTAGCTCTTGATTTACTACTTAGGCTTTATCCGGGGTTGAGTGTAAGGGTTGTTGATTGTGTTGATAAGAGCTGGGTTACAGAGAGCTATGGCGTTGAGTTCCATAGAGCATGTACTCCAAGTGAGATAGCTGGTTTATGTAGGGGTGCTTATGTTGTTGCAACGGCTCTTCCATCTAGTGTTGCTGTTGGTGTTGTTGAGGAACTGTTTAAGAGGGGCTATAGTGTTGTTGATGTATCGTATATAGATGTAGACCCCTATGTGTTCCAAGAGCTATGTATTAGGAGTAAGACATACTATATACCAGATGCTGGTTTTGCTCCTGGGTTCTCTAATCTTGTTGTAGGCTATATCTATAGTAGGATTGGAGAGCTTGATCGTGTAGCTATATATGTTGGTGGGATACCAGTAGAGCCAGTACCACCTATTGGTTACCAAGTTACATGGAGTCCAGAGGATTTGATTGAGGAGTATACTCGGTCTGCAAGGATTGTTAGAGATTATAGTGTGGTTAGTGTTGATCCACTTAAAGAGATATTGTCTGTAGAGATACCCGGGCTAGGTGTTTTTGAGGGTTTCTATAGTGATGGACTACATACTCTACTACGTAACATAAAGGCTAGAGAGATGTATGAGGTAACAATACGTTACAAGGGACACTTAGAGGCTATGAAGATTCTACGTAGTCTAGGGTTCTTTGATGATAAACCAGTAAGTGTTGATGGATACATGGTTTCACCAAAAAGGTTTACAGCATGTCTGTTTAGAGAGAAGCTTAGACAGACAATACCTGATCAAGCAATACTCTATATTGTTGTTGAGAAGAAGAATCTATACTATAGGCTGTTATCTAGACTAGTTGGATCGTTAGAGAAACCAGCTACACCCTACTATACAGCCTTGGTTTATACAAAGACAATAGCTGTTGCACTAGAGGAGGATATAGAGCCTGGTGTACACCCGCTAGAGAAGCTCCATAGATACTACCAGAGCTATCGTAGCTATCTAGTAGAACATGGTGTAGAGTTTAATGTAAGCTCAAATATATCAACACTATAGAACAGCTAAGTCAATATACTATAGAGGGATGGAAAGATATAACTAGGGATGAGAGACACTATTATGTCTAAGGAGAAGGGCTTTATGAATAGAGAAGTCTTTGTAGAAAAGCTTAGAGAAGCTATAGAAAAACATGCTCCAAAGTATGGATTAGCTTATGCAGTACTCTATGGATCATATGCTAGAGGAGAATGGTCTCCATTAAGTGACGTTGATCTACTAGTTGAATTCACTGATCGTAGGAGAGACTTGTACCGGCTTGGCTTATTAGCAATAGATATTGAAGACACTATAGGCAAGACCGTTGATATAACACAGTATTGTATGGCACCTATTAGTCTAAGATACAAGGCTTTTAGTGAAGGAATAACCCTCTATATCGGTAATAGACTAATCTATGTAGAAGACAAACGTAGAGCTATAATGATGTGGTTAGACTATAGCTTCATATACAATAGGTTGGTTAAGAAGTATCTAGAGGTGAACACTAATAGTCGATCCAGGGTTAATGGCTAAGATAAACCGTATGGAACAAGCACTTAAAAGACTAGAGTACTATACTAGTCTCTCATTTGAAGAGGTTATTGTAAGAGATCTTACTCCAGCACTTGAACGTGAAGTCCATGTTGTTATTGAAGTGCTACTCGGTCTAGGTGGTAGTCTTATAGCCTCTATGGGTTTTGGTGTACCAACTAGTTATCGTGAGATAGCATATATTCTTATGGAGAACAATGTATTGGATAGAGAGTATGGGTTGAAGCTTGCTAGTTTAGCTGGTCTTAGAAACATACTTGTACATCTATACAGTATGGTAGATTATGAGCTGCTATATAATCATGCAGGAGAACTAGTTAGAGATGCTAGAGAGATACTCAATAAACTACTAGAGTATATGAGAAACCATAACATAGACCCATAGAGACCTTGTTACCTAGGTTTTTAGATACTTCTTTACATCTCTAACAATATACTTTGAACCACGTGTACCTAGCTTCTCTAACTCTCCAACTATCTCTATAGCTACCTCTCTAGTATCATCTCTCTTAGCCAGCCATTTGAGTAGCCATGATACAGCTTTGTATACATAGGGACGGCTATCCATTGCTCCCTCTATTATCAATCCTTTTATACCCTCTATCTCTCTACAGCCTATAACTCTCCTCCATACTAGTCTAGCTAGTAATGCATAACCTGTTCTCTTAACAAACTCTTCTCTCCTCTTACACCACTCTATAGCCTTCTCATAAGCATTGTCTATTCTCCAGAGTAGATTAAGTACTAGTTGATCACATAGATCCCAGTTATCTACATCAGATAACCACTTCTCTAATAGCTCATCATCCATGGAGCATGGATCAGCTATTAGTGTTGCTAGTATACGAGCCTTATGCACCCCGGTATTCCATAGCTCTATAGCTAGTCTATGGTCTACCCCGATCTCTCTAGCAATCCTTTTTATAACAGGCTTTGGTACTCCAAGGATTAGTGCTTTAGATCTTATCCCATACCTCTCCATACCAACAGCATTATCTCTACTACCACGCTTCTTAAGAATACCAATTATATCTTCTACACTATACTCTCTAGCCACAGTAATGCATCACCACAATATTTCTAGAAATACTCTATCTACATATAGTCTCTACTCTTTGGACATGGTTTTTAAATAAGGTGGTTTCTGTCTAGAAGTTATTGTCTAGAGTAATGGTTTTATCTATAGAGGGGTACTATCTAGTCTTTGGTGAGTGTATATTGGATACTGCTAGTGATTATAGGATACTTGTTGTTGAAGATGCATTGTCTAGGCTCATGGATATTGTTAGGTATAAGAGACTCGGTATACCTGTTGATTGGAGGAAAGCAATGGATGTTGTTTCTAGGATTAAATCAGTTGTCTATAGGATTAAGTACTCGTATTTACCATTGGAGTATCTTGTTAAGAGCAGTGATCTAGAGTTGCTCATGGATTATTCTAGACAACTAGCAGGTATACTCCTTGATAGGGATCTCTTGTCTAGGTTTAAACCAGATCCATACATGGTTGCTTTGACAAGGTATTGTCTTAGGATGTTGTATGGTTTGAAGTATAGGTTGATGCTTGGTAGTGATAATAACCCATTGTATGCAGTTGATATAGAGGGTGTTGAAGTAGTTAGTGTACATAAGCACCCGGATGCTGATAGGCTATACATTACACGTGCTGAAGGAATACTAGGCTATACTATAGTAACTAATATACAGGATATAAAGAAGGGAGAAATTAGAGCAGCTGTTATACTACCACCAGCTATTATACGTGGACAACTAAGTGAAGCAATGTACTGTAGCAACCCATTACCAAGAGAATATAAGAAAAAGAGACCACCAGAAAACCTAGTATTCAAAGAAGAAGTCATTAGACACGTATATGCTATAACTACTAAAGAGAAATAAGGAAACAAGTAATAACTAGAGAGTATAGCTAGTATATTAATAAGGTCTAACATGATAGTATAGAATAAGGAGCACTATGTAGATCGGAGGGTCTACATGTCAACAACTATCAAGTTAGCGAACTTTGGGCCTATAAGGTATGGTGAAATAAGTTTAGGTGATCTAACTGTATTATTTGGTTATCCCAATACAGGTAAGACATATACTGTTAAAGCACTATACTCTATGTACTATGCATTAGAAGTTATAAGAAATGTTTTATCATTTGATATAGAGTATTTATATAAAGCTCTTGAAACTATAGGCAATAGACAATTTACTGAGAAGTTATACAAGGTTGTTGATGACATCAAGAGTCTTGCTAGAGAAGGAGTCAGTGGTGTTAAGAAATTTATTATTACAACTAGAGTTAGTGAACATAGAACGGCCTTATTAGATGTCATTAATATAGCTTTAAGTAATAGCTTTAGGTCAGTTTTTGGAGATTATGGTATGTACTTACTTAGAGGTTCTAAACTAGTTATCACTAATAATAAATATGTTTTAGTTATTGACAAAGGTGTTGTTAAGGAAATAGTTTATCCTCTAGATACTGTATTGAATGAAGAAATTACTGTAAACTATAGAGATGGTCTTGTAGATTTTATGGAACTAGGTATAGTATATACAGTTGATGATCTAGTTAATACTAGCAGTGATGAACTCGTATGTACTATATACTCACATATAATCAAAGACCTTGCAACATGGTTTATCAAAAACCTTGTTGGAGGGAAATGGATATACATACCCTATGGCCGATCACAAATAGTACAACTAGTATCCAGTCTACTACATACACTAAAGCCTAGTGAGAGATCGGTATTGCAGAAGTACATATTATCAAATGGCTCATGGTTTGTTAAGCCCACAGTCATAGCTAGTAGGTATATTGAGTACTTTATGAAGGGATCTATAGAGTTTAGTAGTAGAGATAATAGTATAGGTTCATTTATAAGGAACTTCATAGAGAAGATCATTGGTGGGAGGATATATGTTGAATTAGATAAGACTACTAGTATACCGATTAGCTATAAGTATATATTTAATGGAGAATCAATTGACATGTATAATGCATCAGCTTTTATAAGTGAAGTATCCGGACTTTTAATACCACTATATGCTGTCTATCCTAGTGATATAGTTATTATTGAAGAACCAGAAGCACAGTTACATCCTAAACTACAGAGAATAATGGCTTGGATTATAGCCTATGTATCTTCATTAGGTACAAGAGTCATTATAACAACTCATAGTGACTACTTATTAACAGAACTATGTATAGTATCAATGGTTGTAAAGAAAAGATTATATGATATTGGAGCTAACATATTATCTGAACTAGCTAATATAGATAATTCATTAGCTAAAGATATTGTGAGGAGTATTATAAAGAAGAAGCTGTGTATTAAAAACTATTTGTTTAAACATGATGGAGTAAGTGAAGTAGATACAGAAAAACTACTTATTGAAATACCTACTACAACAGAGGCTCTAAGAGAACAACTAAGACACATAGCCTTAACAACAGAGTAGAGGCTAAACGTGTTATGACTATAAGGGTTTTTGGAGATGAAATACTGTGTCTTGATGAAAAACAGGAATGTTTTATATCGTGTAGAAATAGTTCTCTAATAATGGATTTAGAGGAATTGTTAGCTAAAATAGATACTTATAGACATTGTGACTACATTCTCCTATATAGGAAAAATAATGTGTTGCATGTTTTCCTTGTAGAGATAAAGTGTGTTTCTCTACGTGATATTCTCCGGACAATTGTTGATATCGGGTTTAGTGAGAAGTATAGATATTGTAAAATGATTGGTGAATATGTGGTTAAGGGCTTGTATAGTGTTATAAGGGATAATGTTTTAGAGACTAGATACTATGCTGTTATTGTATTAAGGGATGTGTATGGTAAACATACATTGTTGAAAATACATAAATGGTTTGCTTCTATGGGTTTGAGACTATGTATACTTGTTAATGGTGATAACCCTCTTAGATGTCTTAAGCAATCATAGCTTTAGTGTTTAAAACACGGTCTTTAGTGGACTTTATATTCAAAGGGGGTTTCCTCTATGTTTTCTCCTTGGTATAGCTTTATTATGTCTTTTAGTGTTTTTGTTTTTCTTCCTAGTTTACTCCATGCTGCTATTTCTACTAGCATTGCTACTACTAGTATTGGTATACCTATTATGAATGGTGTTAGTATACCTGCTAGGAGGTATAGTATTGCTGTTTCTTTGAATAATGGGTTTTCTAGTCTAGCTCCTATAGGTTTATAGACGTAGTATATACTAATCATCCCTACTAGGAATAACATGTATGCTATAATAATCCATACAATGTACTCTAATAGTATACTACGTATCTCTAGTAGAGATACTGTTGCTGCTCCTCTTGTGTATAGTGCTAGCCTTGGTAGTATTGCTTTTACGAATGCTAGTGTTGAGAAATAGGCTATAACTGTAGCTATTGATAGTGATAATGCATATAGTATGCATCTATGGTATAGTCTCCTGTCATCCAGGATCTTTGATAATAGGTATACACCAAGTAGTATATGTATGTAGCCTACTATCCTTAGGAATACTATACCTGGTATAAAGAGTGATAATATATAGCCTGCTATGATAAATGATATACCAATTAGTCCAAAGACTCTAGCAATTGGTATTAGATCTCTAGGTAGAACCTCCAAACCAGCTATACACCATGATAAAATATCGTATCCAAGCCTATATAAGTATTTATTAGGTACACTATATAAGTGTTAAAAACAATGTTGTTTTAGATACCATGTTTTCTCTTTAGATAATCAATAACCTCACCTAGCTTCTTAAACAACTCATCAATATCACTATCTCTTATATAACCCATGTGTCCTATACGGAATGTATACTCCTTTACAGGCCCATAGCCTTTAGCTATCTCAAAACCATGTTTCCTCATCTCCTCATATACTTCAACACCCTTTATACCAGGTGGTGTCTTAACAACTGTTATCGTAGGACTATAATAGCCTGGTTTAGCAAATAGCTCTAACCCTAGATCGAGTACTCCTCTCCTAATCCTCTCAGCTCTCTCACTATACATACGTAGCCATGCTTCACGACCACCCATTTTCTCAACAAGACGTAGAGCTGCATTCAAACCAGCTATCTGTGGTATTGGTGGTGTTGATGGTGTACTCCATTGTTCTTCCTGATACTTCTTATACAATAGTATATCAAAATACCATCCACGCTCCATGATCTTCTCAGCAATCTCGAATACTTGCTCACTAAAGACTCCTACAGCAAGACCTGGTGGTACACCAAATGCTTTCTGACTGCTAGCAAAAACTATATCCAAGCCCCATTCATCAAACCTTATATCAGCTGCACCCATAGCTGATACAGCATCTACAAAAACTAGTTTACCATGCTCCTTAGCAACCTTAGCTAGTTCTCTAAGCGGGTTTAATACACCAGTACTTGTCTCATTATAAGTTATAGTGACTGCTTCTACATCTGGGTTCTTCCTAAGAGCATCATCTAGTTCTTCCGGCAATACTGGTTCTCCAGGCTTCTTCTCTAGGACTATGGCCTTCCTACCATTCCATTCAACAACATCCCTGTACCTATACCCAAAAGCACCAATTATAGTGACAAGCACCCTGCCACCACGTGGTATACAACACCTAATACTAGCCTCCATAACACCAGTACCACTACTAGGGAACAATAAGACAGTACCTTTCCTAGCAACAAGGAACTCCTTAAGACGGAGAACAGTATCTCTATGGAGCTCTCTATACTCTATACTACGATGACTAAACATCTGAGCCTTCATAACCTCTAGTACCTCTGGAAAACAAGCAACTGGGCCAGCAGTAAACAATTTTAGATCACGTGGCCACATAAGCTTATACACAGCATCAACTACATCTCTATACAACACACATACACCTCGGGCACACCATTACTAATTTTCCTTAACTAATGTAGTATACTATCCTAGTATATAACCTATACCTAGAATAGATAAGAACACAATATAAAGCACTAAGATGTATAGTTATTCATAGATAACTAGGAGATTATAGAGATGGCTAGCTATGGAGTATAAAGGCTATTTGAAACCAGGGCCTAAGAATAGACTAGAAGACTTCTACAACTATAGAAAAGAGGTTGAACAACTAAAGCTATCACTAGATAATCCATTAATAACATGTGTTACTGGTGTTAGAAGAGTTGGTAAGACAAGTCTTGTACTATCAACTGTATACGACTACATAGTACATAACAAGAAAACACTCTTCCTCCATGCAGACCTAAGAGGAGCTACTACTAAAGACTCATTCTATACAATACTACTACAAGCACACGAGTATGGAGCTAAAAATCTAGAGTACAAGAGCGACCTTGTCAAAGAATTTGATGACAGACTAAAGGAAGAGCTAGCCTCCATCATAAAGACTGTATCTAAAGAATTCAGTCTATTATCCATAGCTAAGTATAGTGAGACACTAACTAAGAAACTTAGAGAAGCAGGACTATACTGGTTTAGAAGCTATCTAGAACTATACAATGATATATGTAG
>CAYXOO010000078.1:0-8557 GCA_964466845.1 uncultured Desulfurococcaceae archaeon | reverse complement strand
CTAATGGATTATACATGTTTTCTCTACTAATTGGCCTACTAGTATATTATCTGCTAAAGATTGTCCTTAAATACAACATGTATAGTATTGAGAAATCCTCTTTTATCGGTAAGCTTACAGCATTCATATCTACTCTAGCTATATCATTGTATCTAGCCTATCTCATTGAATACACAAGTATAGGAGACAACTCTTTAACACCAGTATCTATAACACTATCAATAGTTGCAGTACCTACCATTTATGGTGCTATAGTGTATAGGTTTAAGAATAGAGGATAACTTACTCTCTATCCCTATACTCTGGAGGAAGCTCCCAAGGATCATCACCGATCATATGTACATGTATATCCTCATCACCTACTTCTTCAGGTACATACTCTCTAGCTCTAGATACAGACTTCATAGCAAGACCTATCAACCCACCAACTAGTAGTATGAATACTGGAGTAACAACAAGTACTGGATCAATACGTATCTTCGACAACTGCTCCTGTAGTACAAAATAAGCTATAATGCCAGCTATAGCAATCATTGATATAAGAGTCCATAAAGCATTCATAAGAAACGTTATCTGCCAAAGACTTTCCGCCTTGAAATACTTTACCACTATAAGGAATACCATAACACTAAGTATTGCTCCAGCAAACATTAGTATAAACCTTAGTGTCAAATAGCTAGACAGGAGGTCAAGCCCTGGTATCAAACTAGGCTCTCCCTATACTATAAATTATGTATCTAGAGCGTTATAGAGTCTTCTCCTATAACATAGAGTCATAGGTATAGAGGGTAGGTAATCACAAAGAGCTGATCAGCAGGGCGTTTCCAGCCATCCCTTGTCTAAGCTCCCTTCCAAGCCTCATCATCAACCTATAGAATACACTTAACAGCTCTCTATATACGTTACCGTACCACACCAACTATATTCTTTAGAATATTTAATAAATCGCTTAATTCACTACTTGTAAACTCTTGGAGAGACTCTTTATCTATATCGCTGAGAAGTTTAGCAATAAATCTCTCTAAACTATGTTTCCCGGCAATTACTGCTGTATACAGCATAGCTAATTGCTTACTATCAAATCTGGTATTAAGCTCTTTTTCAAGTAGCTGTAGAGCATTAGTTATCCTAGTATATCGTCTACTAGCAAGATATGCAATATAGTCTTCAAGCTGACCCGTAGATCTATCATAAGAAGCCCCTTGATTAATACATAAGATCCTTAAACCATATTTACTAAGGATAAACACGTTATCCTCAATACTAAACTGGAGACCGAGACTGGATAGTTTACCCTCAATACTTTCAAAAGGCTTCCTATCTCTATCAAGAACTACAACAACGTATCTTAAACCCTTACTAACTAGCTTATCTAGCTTCTCAAACTTTAATAAAAGCCCTAAGAAAGTAGTTAAACCCTTATAACCACCACACTCGATAACTACAATACATAGGTCATCACGTCCTACAACACCTACTTATCTCCTTTTAATCCCTCTAACAACTCCAATAAACTCCCTAAGTTCATTAGGTAATTGAGTGAAAACCAGTCTATCTAGGCCAAGAAGTTTCTTTAAAAGCATTTCATAGAAGATCTTATCTGTAACTCCTTCAACCAGGAACAATATCATATGCATAGCCTTTAACCTCTAAGATCATAATCTAGTTCTCTACGTGCATCTCTAGCCTCATCACCACTATACCTAACAGTATTAAGAGCACCCTCCTCTAAACTAAACCTATAAATACACAACCTATCTAGGAGCCCCTTAGACTCTAGAGATCCAATAATATAGTCTATAAACTCAAGACTATGAGTTGATATAAAGACTTGGTTTTCACGATTAATGCTTGATTCAACAATAGCATCTGCAATAAGCTCCATTAAGCCTGGGTGCTGGTGTAGTTCTGGTTCTTCTAGTAATAATACACTAGCATAGACTGCTGAAACAAGCATCATATGGACTAATGTATTCTTAAAACCATCGCCCATTACATAGTAGGGGATGCCCTCTACATCACTAATTACATGGAGAACCCATTTATCACCTATCTTTAATGGAGCAATATCTTTTACATAACCATACTTGCTGCTAATTAGTCTAAGTAGATATTCTTTAGCACTAGCACCACCATGTTCTATCATAAGAGAGTAGCACTCCTCCGGATCACCATAGCTATATACACGGTTCCAGTCCAGTAAAACAATATTCAAGGGCTCTCTATTAACAGATTCCTCCCCAATTATTCTTTCAGACCAACCACCCTTACTATCGATATAGAGTGATACCTTGGATCCCCATAAGCCTCTCGTCTCTACAAGTAACTTAATAGCATTTCTAACATCAAGTCCTCTGTCCTCCAAGGCTAGTGCTTCACCAAGTGATAAAAAGCCTTGTTTAACAGTAACTGATTGTTCACTTTCATCCTTGAACCTACATGTAATACTAAACTCTCTACTAATAAACTCATAGAATAGATTACGTATACTTAGAAGACCTATCTATCCAAGTCTCTTAACTACGTATATTATCGGGTTTTCACCAAACATGTCTCTTCTAGGAAGGTTTAGTACTAGATATAGTGCTTCTAGTATTGATGATTTCCCAGTGTTGTTTTTCCAACGAATATGTTTATGTTATTAAAGTCTCTTATCTCTGCTTTAGCTATACCTCTGAGCTTCTCCACTTTTATTGATTCTACATACAATTCTCTTCTCCACCACTATACTTGATTGATCTGTGCATCTCTTCCTTATACCTTATTTCTTAGTCAATCTATTTATGGGTTAGGTATTTCTTAGTGTTTTCTCTAGATTGTCTCTATAGGGTGTATGCAGGGTTGGTTGTTTATCGTGAGAATATATTGTATGGTGAAGAGGTTGTTGAGGTTAGCTATCGTGGTGGTTGTTTTGAGTTTAACCATGTAGCTAATAGTGTTAGGTGTGTACGTGTATTTGATCGTGGTTGTCTAGGGGTTGCTAGTTCTTCTACTCTATCTTTTGATGAGCTATACGGCATTGCTGTTAAGTCTACTAGGGTTTGTCGTGAGAAGACTATGTGGTTTCACGAGGACTTCTATAGTGGTAGTGTATCTATTGGTGTTGATCGTGGATGGGATCTATTGTATGATTTGATTAGGGGTGTTGTAGACTATTTTAGTGGTAGAGGGGTAGGTTGTGAAGTTATTGGTGTTTATAAGAGGGTTAGCCGTAGACACGATGTAGTGTCTCATGGAGTGAGTGCTAGTGAGGAGCGTGTATTGTATGAGCTATACATATACCCCTATACACTATTCTATGGTAGAATACTCTCTACGGGGCTATTGATCGGCTCAAGCAATCCATCTATACTGGCTAACACGGTTGAAGAAGGACTAGATGATCTCTATGGACAACTGGTTAGCCAAGCAAGAGCTAGACAGTTGAACCCAGTATATACTGGTAGATGGCACATAGTACTAACTGGGATATCTGCTCCAATACTATACCATGAACTAGCCCATCTCCTACAATCAACTAGTCTGAAGAAGCTACCAATAGGGTATAGGGTTAAAGAGGGATTAACTATGGTAGAGAACCCGTATTATCCAGGGCCTTTACAGAGGCTTTTTGATGATGAGATCTATCCGGGTTGGAAACGTGTCCTTGTAGAAGATGGTGTAGTAGTTGATTATCTGCGTTCTAGGACTAGTGTTGATGGAGAGAGTAAGCCAGGTAATGGACGTGGATTGTTTACTAGGCCATTACCCTTGTATCACCAGCTTATTGTGTCTCGTGGTGACTGGAGTTTTGATGAGATGTTGTTTGAGTCTAGGAGGAGTATTGTTGTAAGCAATGTTGTTGAAGCTCGTCTATATGGTGGCTATATAAGGATTATACCTGAGACAGCATGGGTTGCTGAGAAGGATAGGTTGCAGCCAGTACGTGTAAACGAGATCCTTATACCACTTGATAAGCTTGGTGAAGTCTTTATAGGTTTTGGTAAGAGGCTTTATAGCCGCTATGGCTTTGAGAAAAGCTTTGAGGTATACGAGGTTGCTCCAGAGACTCTTGTTGAAGCAAGAGTATCTATATAGGGGTGTACACCATGTACTTACTACCTCGTAGGTACCTAGGGTAGCTATGGTGTAGTATGGTATGAGGGTTATAGTTAAGGCATTGCTTATATCACTATGTATTGTAGCATTAGTACTAGTTGCTACACTATTGTATACACAACTATACAACACTAGTAAGCCCAGCTATTACACACTTGATTACATACCTAGTAGTCTAGTCTATAAACTAGCTGGCCGTGGTTATTCAGGCTTAGTCGTTGTTGTTAATGCTACTAGTGTATTAAGTGAGAACATTAGTAGTCTAAAGAACCTCCTACCACCTGATCCAGTGCTAGCTAGTAAGACTAGTAGAGTATTGTTGGCCTATATAGGTATACCTAGTAGGTCTAGAGATACAATAAATGTTAGATGCTATATAGTAATAGCTATCGGTGGGAAGGGCTTGTTTAGAGAGTATATAAACCAGTCTATGGATGTTCTAAAGAGACATGTTGAGAGAGAAGAACCAGTTGTTGTAGATGGCTATAGGCTATGGATATTCAATGTAAGCCAGGGAGTATACCCATTTAATACAACATACATTATTGCTACAAATAATGATGAATCCATTGTAGTGTTTTCTAGGATTAGAGACTCTGTATTCAACCTTAGTCTTGCTAAAGAAGTTATAGTCAAGCTAGCAGAGACTCTAGAACATAGTGGTGGATGGAGCGGCAATGGAGAGATTGATAGTCTCTTATCTAAGGTACCAGCTGGTGAGCGTAGGCTTGCTTCTACGGTGTTCTTCCATAGGGATAGAGTGTATATAGCATACATGTGTGCTGATAGAGAATCTACTGGTTATAAACTATACATTATAGTGCCTAGAGATGTTGGTAGCGGTTTTAAGGATGTCTTAGAGAAAACATTTAGTGTTAGAAACATCACTAGTGTAGAAGAAATTGTTAGTACAAACAACTATGTATTGTATAGTGTATCAGTAGAGTATACCATAGCAACAACTACGTCTAAAACATAGAGTCTCTTTGTAGAATAGAGTACCTGGTTTACTACTTGGGCACTCTATATACAAAGTTTATAATAAGGACTGACAACTACTATACTGTGTCACTAGTTCAAACTAGTGGTCTCTGGTGTAGATTATGAAATTGGTTGCTAAGCTAATAGTACTAGCTGTATGCATTGTAGGCCTAGTAGTGATTGCATCAATCTATAGCCCACTCACTAGTGAGAGTGGAAATACTACGGGTGCTGTATCATCAATACCATCTACAACACCAGCTTCTACAACAGTTACTACACAGCCAAGTTCTCCATCAACAACAGTGGCAACACCATCATCAACGCCTCGTATCACTAATGTTTCTGACTACTATATGCTTATGCTAGAGTATATACCAGGTGATCTATTGTCTAGTCTATCTAGTAAATACTATGGAATAGTAGCAGTAGTTGATACAGAGAAGGCTAGGGAATACAACTCGTTCTATGGTGGATATGGTCTAATGAGTTGTTTCTTAGAGTATTCGGATAGGATTCTATCAGGATACTTTACTAGTAGGTCTAACACTACACCCATTACCTACTATATGGTAATAGCTGCTAGTGGTAGTAGTAAGCTACTAGACTGTGTGTTACAGGGTTTTGAACCCGAGGTTATAGAGAATGCTACAACAGAAGTTGTTGGAGACTATAGGTTATGGATTATAAACTCTACAGGATACTATTATCCATCAGCAATAATTATTGCTGCTAGTATGGATAACACTAGTGTTTCATACCTACACATAACACCACAGAATGGAGCTAGTGCTGAAGAGGCAAAGTATGTTGCTATAGAAGCTGTTGATGCAATAAGGAATGGTAATAGCTGGGACCTAAGGAATGATGAGATAAGTAGTCTTGTAGCTAATATACCAAGTGAGTACCTAGACTTTGTGGCTATGGCGATAGTCTATAATGGAGAGGTTATCCCTGGATACATGTGTGGTAATACTACTAAGTATTCACTATACCTTATAGTACCACAAAGCATAGGTGATACCATCAAGAGTATACTTGAGGAAAGGTTTCACATGAGGGGTCTAGAGAGTATTACACGTGTTAGTGAAACAGAGAACTATATACTATACCTGGTAGAGGGTTCAATTACTACTTATACATCTCCAACAACTATACCAATAACAATGACAACAGCGACAGTGACAACATCATTAATAACGACAACAATACCGTCTCCTACAGAAGGGGTAGTGATAACCGATGCATATATGCTGGTACAACATGTTAATAGTACGTACTGTGTTGTATATCTGTATATAAAGATAGAGAATCGGTAGCTGAGCCAATAGAGATAGTTAATATAACAGTAGATGATATAGTGCCGGAAGAAGCATATAAAGTCATTGGTGAAGAAATACCAGTGCTTAGTGAAAAAGAGTTCTTCATCAAAGTACTATCATTTAATCCACAGGAAACAAGTGAGTGGGAATCAGGTACTAAACACATTGTAAGAATATACTACAAGTATGACAATACAATAGACTATGTACCAGTAGAGGTTATTGCTAGATAAATGTTTTTTATCTAACCCTATACTCTCTTCTACCAATAATTTATTATTGTATATATATTGTGTTAGTTACTAGATATAATGGTGTAATGGATGAGTATGGTATAGGAGCAAAAAAGCCTTGGTTAAGGGGGATCTACTTTGGTGCATTGACTGCTCTCTGTAGTAGATCCTCCCATACAGCGTCTACGTATTCCTGGAATTGTTTGATTAGGTGTCTATTCTCTGGTTTTAGTAGGTGTTTGAATCTACCTTGTACTTCTAGGAATTTCTCTATTGGTTGTTTAAGTTCTGGCTTCCTAGCTATTGCTAGACTACGGTCTGTTAAGAAGTATCCTTCTCCACGACGCCACTCCCATAGTGGGAAGTAGCATGTATCTACTGCACGGCGGCAGACTTCTATTGTAGCGTCTAGCCTGTATCTCCATCCACGATTACATGGGCTTAGCACGTGTATAAATGATGGACCATCTACTTCTAGTCCCTTACGGAACTTTCTGATAAGATCAGCCCAGTGTGCTGGTGTACCTGTTGCTACATAGGGTATACGGTGTGCAACCATTATATCTGCTATAGGCTTCTTCTCTTGCGTCTTACCCGGTAGCACCTTTCCTGCTGGACTAGTTGTTGTCCATGCAAAGGGTGGTGTACCGCCTGATCTCTGTATACCAGTGTTCATATAGGCTTCGTTGTCGTACAGTATATACATTACATCATGCCCACGTTCAGCCATACCACTTAGTGCTTGGAACCCTATATCAAAGGTACCTCCATCACCAGCTATTGCTACTACATCAATATGCTTATATGGTAGCCGCCCAGTTTTCTTCATAGCCTTGTATGCTGCTTCTATACCACTAGCTGTAGCTGCTGCATTCTCGAATGCATTATGTATCCATGGTATAGCCCAGCTTGTGTATGGGAATATAGTTGTTGCTACTTCTAGACAACCAGTAGCATTAGCTACTACCATAGGCCCTCTCATAGCAAGACCTAGAAGCTTTATAATGATAGGTGCAGCACAACCAGCACACAATCTATGACCAGGTAGTAGTATTGGTTTACGTTCACTAGCTAGTTTCCTAAGGTTAAGCTCTAGTGGATACTCCTTCTCTTCACCATGTTTAAACACGTGTAGCTCGTATGGAGACTCGTTCATACAAACCCACCCCGCTTCTACTCTCTAACACCTAGGAAACGTAGTTTCTCTTTCACCTCACCAGTCTTAGCTACCTCTAGAAGCTCCATAAACATCTTCTCAATGAGATCTGGTGGCGCATCACGTCCTCCTAGCCCGTAGACGTAGTTTACTAGTAGCGGCCTCTCCCTTAGATCGTATAGTGTTGTATTGATCTCCATAAAGCATGGCCCATAGCTTCCAAAGCTTATACCACGATCCATTACACCAACTACTTTGGCTCCCTTCAATACTTCTCTGAGTTGCTCGTGTGGGAATGGACGGAACATCCTTATACGTACTATACCAACCTTGTACCCCTTCTCTCTAAGCTTCTTAGCAACAGTTCTTACAGTACCAGCTGTACTACCAAGTACAGTAACTATGACGTCAGCATCTTCTACAGCATAAGGCACAAGTATTCCATCGCCATACCTCCTACCAGACAATTCATACCATTCCTCATTAACCTTCTTAACAACATCTGGTACACGCTTCATAGCCTCTACCTGGTGCATCTTGTGCTCAAAGTAGTAGTCGTATAGGTCTAGTGGGCCGAAACTCAACGGGTTCTCTGGATCAAGTTTTACATCAACTTCTTTACCAAGGTAGTCTACATAAGTCTTTACAGTCTTACGATACCCACCAAGGAACTCGTGTACAGCATCGTCTGGCAACATCCTTATATTCTCTAGTGTATGGCTTAGGAAGAAGCCGTCGAGATTGACGGCTACTGGTAACTGTATATC
>CAYXOO010000077.1:0-8666 GCA_964466845.1 uncultured Desulfurococcaceae archaeon | reverse complement strand
ACTCTGTATACTAGTAATTTATTCCTTAACATACATAGTTCTCTAGCAATAGCTATTTCTTCATCACTATACCCTAGGAGTTTTAGTAGTCTAACAATGTTCTTTGAACGATTAAGTAGAGAGTCTACATCATCAGCTATTACTATATCGAATCTCTTGTCTCTAACAAACTCTATCCTACGTGAGAGGAAGGCGTTTGTGAGAACAAGTATGTCGTATTCACCATTCTTTATCTTCTCTAATACTTCTTCACGTCTTGACTTACTAGCGTTTGAGTTATAGAACAAGATCCTTACTCCAGAATTCGTGTTAGAAGCCATTATGTTTAGTCTTGTATATACTTGTCTTGCAAGACTCGTTGTTGGGCTTAGGAATAGTATCTTCATCCCATACTTCTGGCTCATGTAGAGAGCATATGCTGTTAAGAGTGTTGTCTTACCAATACCTGTTGGTGCTATAACAGCTATGTTTTCTCTACTAAATAGTCTCTTAAGCCATATCTTCTGGCTACCCCATAGCCTATAGCCTCTTGTTGCTCTATAGAAGAATTCCTCGAAATCATGGATCTCCTCTAGTATAGACTCGTTATACCTTAATAGGTTATAGCCTGTCCCTCTCTCTCCTAGTAGACACTTCCTACAGACTCCATACTCTAGTATAGACTCTACATCAGCTTCTCTACCACACGATGGGCATATGTACTGATATACTGGATTAACTGTCAAGGTTTCTATTGCCCCTAAGCAAAAGATAGCCTATAGGATATTAGGTTAAAAACAGAGAGACTTGATAACACTAGCTATAGTCTATATGGGAAAACCTTATATACACCACACTAGATTAACCCAAAAACCAGTAATACCAGTATCTGGAGGGTAGAAGCCATGGCTGAGGCTACACCTCAACCAAGCAACACAGTACTAGTTGGTAAAAAGCCTGTAATGAACTACGTACTAGCAGTACTAACCCTAATAAACCAGGGAGTCAAGGAGATCGTTGTCAAGGCTAGAGGACGTGCAATAAGCAAGGCTGTAGACACTGTAGAGATTGTTAGAAACAGGTTCCTACCCGGCAAGGTAGAGATCGGCGACATAAGGATTGGCAGCCAGACAGTAACCAACCCCAATGGCAGACAGACACGTGTAAGCACTATAGAGATTGTTCTTAAGCAGACAGAGTAGATAGAGATGGTTTAGAGAATAAAAAGAAATAGTGTTTTTCTAACACTACCTATTCTTACACCGTTTTAACCGTTTTTCCCTATAGCTTCTCAGGTAAGCATCTAGTATATCACTAGGTTCTAAGCACCTATAGACTAGTTTATCAATACGTTCTATAAACCCCATCTTATATATCCTCCTAAATACATTGAATGCTGACTTCCTACTCATACAGAACTCTCTAACCAATACATCTATAGCTTCACCTATGTTGAACTTGTCTGTAGAAAACCTCTTGTATAGTAGATAGTATGATAGAAACTCTCTCTTCTTAACCCACCTACTAATCCTCTTCTCAGAAGCCTGGTTACTCTTCATCCCCATAGGTCTAGCCCTTACAAGTCTCAGCATCTACTATAGATATACTACTCGTATATCTCTACTATAATCCTAGCCTTTACCTCTCTAGAGCTAAAAGGTGGTGGTGAATCACCTAGGTCTACAGCAAAGGATATAGTGTTTCCAAGGCTATCTCTAAACCTTATCTCAGCTACATAGCTTCTCTTAGGGCCTTGCTCCATAGCCTTTAGTAATGCATTATATACCCGGGATATAGCCATTTGTAGAGCAATAGGGCTTGAGAAATCCTCTGGAGTAAGCCTTACTTGTGCAAGCTCCTTTATAACCTCACCAATCCTACCTTTCCCCTCAAATATAGCTATCCTCTTTATACCCTCACTACTGAATTCTTCCTCCAACACATAACACCTTCTATTCCATGCAATGCTATACTAGTACTTATGGTATACAGCTATATATAGAGTATTACGTCAAGGACTATAGTGGTGGAGTAAATGGTTTTTATCAATAGAGACTCTATAGTCTATGAAGCATACATCTATACTCTACCCATAGATACACTCTATAGCCTATTCGATATACTCCAGAAACACTCCCCTGCAATCCTATTTAGTGAAGAGACAACACATACACTTGTCTATATAGGAGGGTCTAGACAAGTAGTTGATGTAGCAATAGCTCCTTCATCAATAATATTGTCTCCACCTATAGATGTTAGCCTACCTAGAGAACCAATGTATTATAGAGTCTATAAGCCATTCTGGGTTAAGGCTTGTAGGATAGAACTAGGTAAGCTAGACAAGTCAGTTAAAGAACTAGTAGGGGAAGCTATTAAGTCTATAGAGGAATGTGGAGAATACACCTATAGAGTTGATGGATTAGAGAAACTAGTTGTTAAGAGAACAAGTATTGAGTGTGGACATACAGTATACTTGAAGCCTTATCACCCACTGGTGTGTGGGCTAGGAGATACTATTGAGTATACTAGTGAGTTATACAAGACTGTATTAGAGAAGTACCTTAAAAGTATAGGAAGATATGATGTACTAGCATACTATGTTGGAGTAGATAATAAAGTCCATGAACACATCTGTATTAGGGAACTCGATAGGAGTGTCTACCTAGAGATACCAGCTGGTACCAGTAGGGATTATATAGAGAAGTTGTTGATAAAATCATTCCTCTGGATCAACTGTAGCAGAATCTAACTACTAGTGTCTAGAAAGTCTATCTCATACAGTATCTTCTTCCTCTTCCTAGCAAGTACCTCATCAGCAGTACCCTTCAATACTATCTCATACAATCTAGCTTCCTTCCCCTCTTTAGGCCTAAGTAGCCTCCCTAGCCTCTGTATAAATTGTCTACGAGAGCCAGTACCAGATACTATGATCCCGACGTTTGCATCCGGTATATCCAGTCCTTCATCACCAACAGTTGTTACTACGAGTATACAGTTTCTACACCTTCTGAAAGCCTCAAGTACACGTTTCCTCTCACTAGAACTCATTTCACCTATTAACAAGTATGCTCCTAGTTCTTTACTAATCTTCTTAGCTTGTTCAACAAACTGTGTAAACACTATGATCTTAGAGCCTCTTCTTAGTTCTTTCCTAGCAATCTCTATTGCTTTCCTTATCTTACTCTCTGATTTAGCAAGTATCATTCTCATTCTACTATGTATCTTTAGAGCATGTATAGCTGTCTTATCACCTTTCTTAGCATCCTCTAGTATCTCTTGGAACTTCCTACCACTTGCTAGTGTACGGTATGTCTCATAGAGTTCTCTATACTCCTTCTTCTCCTCTTTCGTAAGATCAACTTTTACTGTATAGAGCCTATAGTCTGCTAGATAACCTCTCCTTATAAGCTCTTGTGTTGTCAAGTGGTAGACTACTCCACCCATTAGTGGGAATAATTCTATGTGTCTACCATCTTCTCTAACAACTGTTGCTGATAAACCCATACGGTATGGAGCTATAGTGTATTGTGCTATGAGCTTAAACTTATCTGCTGGAAGATGGTGGCATTCATCAATGATTAATAGATCAAAGTATTTACCAAGTAAGCTTATGTTACGATATGCAGACTGGTATGTAGTAATAGTTATTGGTGCAAGCCTTTTCTCATCACTATAGAATAACCCTACATAGTTATACGGTGTGTTTGTAAACTTGTGTATCATGTCTCTCCATTGAAACATCTGCTCCTTAGTAAAAGTTACTATGAGTGTCCTACGTTTAAGGAGGGGTATAGAAGCTATTGCTACAACTGTCTTACCAGCACCTGTAGGTAGTGCGATCACGCCTTTATACCTATTACCAGCCCATTTATCTAGTGCTTCTTTCTGGTAATCCCTTAGTTCTCCAGTAAACACTATATCCAGGGATAGAGTTTTCTCTCTAAGAAGACCCTCTGGATCATCTACTGGGATACTGTATTCTCTCAACAACTTCTCTAGATCAGGTAGTCTATAGGGTTTTAGAGTATAATAGACTCCTCTATCATCTTTACCACGATACCTAGGGTTAAGCTCTCTTAATCTCTCCTTAATACTCTTAAGACTACTCCATGGTACATGGACTACTACTTCACTAGTACCAATATCCCACTTGATAGTGACACAAGTGTATCTCCTATACTCTTCTCTAATAGAATCTATTAGTGTATTAGATACTTCAACACCTGCTTCTCTCAATAAATTAACAATGTCTTCTAGGGTATAGGAGTTCTGGATAGCTTTCCTAATATTCAATCTAAAATACGATCCCTCTCCTCTATAATAACCTATGTAATCAGCTATCTTTAGTAGTTCATTAAAGAAGTCTCTATCAACCCATCGAGTTAGTTTAAATACTAGTCTATCACTACTCAATCCATAGTCCACCATGTGGTTCACTATATAGGCTATACCTATAGCCTCTACAATCCCTACTACCATATAGTCTATAGAGGAGTTTTAAACTGGATAGCTCTAGAACAACACTTACTCTATCACCATAGAAGCCCTCAATCTCTATAATGTATGGAGAGAAAACCATTACCTCGTCTAAGGGTTTATCCTTACTAACAAGCAGTCTAATATAGAGTGGTCTATAGACAATATCTTCTCTCTTTTGTAGAGAATACGCTATAACATGATATACTATACATAAGTCTTCACCACCAATATCTATACAGAATTCTAGGAAGGGCTTACCAGTATACCATTGATCAATTACAGCTCTATACACTAGATCCCTTAGTTTATCATCATCAATAGATCTACATAGCTTGTTGAAGAAACTATATACGTTAGTGAATAAATCATGCAGTGTAGCACTAGCCACTAGGATACACCAAGAGAGCCATAGGTTGGGTCGCTACGTGGGTTCCTCTTCATTTAAATCAGTATTTAAGACCCCGCTCATCCCTATTATAGTGGATAACCATATACCTTTATATAGTTTATTTAAAGTTAGTGAGAGACTAGCAGATATAGGGGTGTTTAAGAATATGGATACAGTAATTGATTGTTTCCCAGCACTACTTGTTAAACCACAGCAAATGAGTATTGACAAGTTGAAGAAGGGTTTAGAAGCCTGGTTTTCATCAGATAAATATACTGCTTTAAGAGCTAGACTACTAGCTATAGAGTTTCTAAGACTATTGAAGAAACGTGTACCATATAGTAAGTTATCAGAGATAACAGGTATTTCACAGTCTGTGTTATGCAGATATGTACGTGGCTCTATAATACCCAGTTTCTCACAAGCAATAAACATACTAGCTACACTATCGTTGTCAATAAATATTGATGGCGTTATAAGGCGTTTTCTTGAGAAAGAACAATCTACAGTACTTGATCTATCAAGGCTTCTCCGTGACCCCTACTTGATAAGGATACTATCGTTTACATTACTAGCAAGACTTGTTGGTAAACGTGTTGATAAGATACTTGTTGGTGCACCTGGTGTACTACCTCTTGCAACAGCTGTCGCTCTAGAACTAGGAACTGATATAGTGCTTGCTAAACGTGGTATGAAGTACCCTAATGTGAGTTATTATGAGGAGGTTGTTGTAAGGTCTATGAGGGATGTTGAGTCTATATACGTTGATAAAGACCTTATATCCCGGAGGGATCACGTGGTTATACTAACTGATGTAGTAATTACTGGTAAGACGCTAAAGGCTCTACTAAACATAGTTGCTCGTGCACATGCATACGTAGTCGACGTCATAACTGTTGTAGCAATTGGTGATGAGTGGAGGAAGCGTATAGCACGTAACATTGCATATCTAAGCTATCTAGAGAGAACCTTCTTCTAAAGAATTACCTTGATAAAATTATTTATATAAGAGACGTGATCATAGAATAGACTGGTAGCTAGCAATTGGATAGGGAGCCCATATGAAGATTAGAGAAGTTGTTAGAGTAGATAGTAAGGGTAGAATAACTATCCCATTAGCAATAAGAAATGCACTTGACATCAGAGAGGGTATGAGTGTACTATTAATAGCTGATCCAGACAAGAAGGAGTTTACAGTAACACCAATATCTGATGAAGCAAAGCTTGTAGAGATAGAATTCGAGATCGAGGATAGACCTGGTGCATTAGCTGAGGTTGCCTCTAAACTAGCTGATCTAGGTATAGACATGGTTGTTGTTAGATGTACAACTATTAGACGTGGAGAGATTGGTGAGTGTATAGTCATAGCTGATGTATCAAAATCAAGTATTACTAGTGAACGTGAACTAGAAGACTCCATAAAGTACCTAGAACCAATTAGAATGGTACGTGTAAGAAGTTTCCAGAGGCTACGTTAAATGATACAGCTCTAGCTAATCCAATACACTATACTATCGGGATAACACAGTATTCTAAAACCTAGACGTTAGAGTAGCTATGCAGTAGTAGGTTCATAGGGTATAGTATACTATAGTTATGCTAAATGGGGTGTATGTAGTGGAGGATTCATCTATACAAGTAATTGTTGGTTGTTGTGGATTCCCTGTTTCTAGGAGGAAATACTATAGTGTTTACAGACTTGTAGAGCTACAGAATACCTTCTATAACCTACCTAGTATTGATTGGGCTGAGAGATTAGCTGATGAGAAACCAGAGGGTTTCATAATAACTATGAAGGCTTGGCAAGTAATAACTCATCCCTCTAAAAGCCCTACTTGGAGAAAGCTTAGAACCAGACCAAGTGGTATATTAGAGAACTATGGATTCCTTAAACCTACAAGTGAGAACTATAGAGCGTGGGATAAGACACTAGAAGTTGCAGGAGCACTTAAGGCTAGAGCTATTGTGTTACAGACACCATCTTCACTACCATTCGATAACGAGTCTATTAAATGGGTTAGAGAGTTCTTTAAGAACATTGCATCAGTTACTCCTAGAGACATAGTTGTTGGATGGGAGCCTCGTGGTGCATGGGCAGCTGAAGAAGCTAGAGATGTACTAAGGAGCATACTAGGTGAATACAGGATAACACATATCGTAGACCCATTTAGGAGAAAGCCAGTCTATATACACGGTATACTCTACTATAGACTCCACGGTATAGGGAAGGGAGAGACAAACTATAGATACAAGTATAGTGATGGGGATCTCTTAAAGCTAGCTGATATGATCCTAGAGACAGGTTTTAGAACAGTATATGTGTTATTCAATAATGTATACATGTTTCAAGATGGACAAAGGTTTAGAGAAATAGCTTTAAACAAGGGGTTAAAGACTATATAGTCAAGGGGGTTGATGAGAAACGACTATCTACTGGGAGAGATGCAGCGTCTGTGGAGAATACCAAGCTATAAAGCAATGCAGTATACACCAAGACGTAATGATATGCCCACACTGTTGTCTAACATGCCCACATAGAGTAAAATGTCCAAAACCAGCATGGTATCCAGAGATAAAACCTGGTGTAAAACCAAAGCCCAAGATATCTCCAAAGCGTAGAGAAGCAGAAAAAGTATTTATGGAACTACTAAGCATGCTTGGCGAAGAAGAGGAGAAATAGTGTATAGTGTCTGGTATACAACATCATTGTCTCAATACCTATCCCTCCTTAATAGCAGTTAGTTCTTCTAAATCTCTATAGTTCTCGATACTAACTGTTTTTAAGATATGTTCATTTTCATTCTTAAGCCATTAGTTTAGCTAGTAATTGAACCCAAGCTTGTATATCGGTACAAGATATGAGGTCGTATCAACACCGGTACGATTAGTAGGGCTTTAATGAGTTATATTAAATAGTTGATTAGATATTGTAGGATACTGTAGCTATTATTGTTTCTAGGCCTATGTTCTTGGTGCTATCCAGTATACTAGTGTTCCTCCTGTTGGTAGTTCAAACTCTACTTTTAATGGCTTATCTGTATCGAATTCTAATGCTACATTCTTTGATGCTGTAGCTGCTTTTAGTGTTGCTTCTAGTAGTCCTATACTGTATCTAGCTATTGCTTTTTCTACACTAGCACTTATGTATATTAGTGGTTTGTCTTGTTCAAATACTCCAATATACTCTTTCTGTTGTGTAACTGCTTTTATCACTAGTTTCCCGTCTTCATAAGTAAATATTGCTTCTTCACCAATAATCTTTAGATCACGTATAATATTCTTATAGTCGTCAGACAACATTCTTATAGAAACTCCTAGTTCTAGTGTTAGCTCTGGTATTTTCTCAACAACACGTTCTTTTAGTGATAAATGAAATGTCCTTTCAACACCAGTCTTCTTATCCTTAAAACTAAACTTTAGTACCCCATTAGCTCTGTCAAGCTCTAGTATTACAACGTCATTCCTAGTACCACGTCTAGCTATACGGTTGAACTCATCAGAACTTACTACAAAGAACTCCTCTTGATCACACATGTATTCGTCAAATGCTATAGATGGTATCTTTAGTATAGTCATAGTAGTCTTATCTGGACTAAGAACTCTAGCTTCAAGCTGGTCTGGCTCTGCATAAAATGGTATCTCATCAACTATCTTAGCTAGTGTCTGTGCTATATACTTAAACTTACTAGCTGATGGATACACTGCTCTAAACACTATCAACCAGCCCCCTATAGCTCTATATATATTCTAATAGTTACTCCTATGTTCTTAAAAACTATCCTACAATAGAGTGACTATAGCTAACTTAATAGATTATCAC
>CAYXOO010000076.1:0-8706 GCA_964466845.1 uncultured Desulfurococcaceae archaeon | reverse complement strand
TGAAGGACTAGATAAGCGTATCACTAGGGTTAAAGGGGTATGGGTTATACGTAGAAAGACTATAGCTGGCTCTAGTGAGAAGGATGTAAAAGAGAAACTACGTGGTATAAAGCAGGAGTATCCAGTTGTTGTTGTTAAACCACTTGGTATACAAGCTGCTAGACTAGTTGCTCGTGATAATAGAGTTGATGCTGTACTCCTTGATAGGGACTCTCTATACTATATTGATAAGACACAAGCAACTATGATGAAGAGACATAGTAAACCACTTGAAGTACCAGTGAATACACTGTTTAGCGTAGGAGATAGAGTTAGAGCTATGATGTATAGACGTATACACTTGTTCTACCAGTACAACGTACCAGTAATATACTCTAGTTCAGCAACTAGTTGGAACGAGATACTACATCCAAAAGCAATAGTATCTATTGTTAAGACACTAGCTGGTGTTAATGGTAAGAGTGTATTATTAAGCATAACTGATTACCCAAGAGCATTATTGTTAAGGAATGGAGTGAGAGTGTGAGGTATCTATGGATATAGCTTTCTATATAGCTATAGCTTCACTAGCTATAGCTTCTACATCTATAGCTCTACTCATATACTATCAAAGGAGGTATAGCTATTTAGTCAAGACATACTATAAGAGACTCTATGAAACAATAGCTATGCTACATAAGAGAGAAGAAGATGTAGCCACCAAGGTAAAGAAGCTACGTAGGAGATACATTGTATTCACAATAATATCTAGTGAGAAGATTAGTAGACAAGAAATAGAGAGTGCATTAAGAGAGAAACTTAGAGAACTATATGGTATCATAGGACTAGCAAGATCTGATCCACAACTAGTATACTATGAACCAAGTCTTAAGAGAGGAGTTATTAGAACAAGCCAAGTAATGAGAGACCATGTTGTAGCAGCATTGTCACTCATAAGAGAAGTTAATGGTAAGAAAGTCCTTGTTATACCAGTTAAGACTACAGGTACTATAAGGAGAGCTAAGAAAATACTATATAGCCTCTATAAGAAACTATAGATTTAGATGATGAAGCCGCTCCAGAGTGATTGGTGAAGAACTTGCGACGAGCTGACCTCTTTTCTTCCTAAACTATTTCCTCCTATGAAGGAGTAGGTGGTTTTGGTGGTAGTATGTATGCTCTAATGTATTCTCCTATGTAGTATGGTCTAGCTATTGGTGGTAGGGGTTTTGGTGGTGGTTTGTCGAATACTATTACTGGTTGTTTACCTGTTTCTACATCTTCTACTCTAGGTACTACATTGAATGTTGTTGTCTCTATCCAGTATCTAAGCCTAGGGTCTCTAACTACTATCACTTGGTCTTCTCTAATCATTCCAACTAGCTCCTTGATCTCTCTATACTCTTCCAATGGTATACTTGGCTTAGCCTCTATGTAGTGGTGTATAAACATTGGTAGTAGTAGTGCTAGTAGTAATGCTGTTGTACATAGCTTTACAGTATTGTCTCTAATAGATGCTATTACTGGAGCTAGTGCTAATGGTACCATAGCTTGTGATTGGAATAGGAAGCGTATATAGTATGACCTTGGATACAATGGTATTGAGAGTATTAGTATGGATAGACTGTATGAGAATAGAATCCTACCACCAAGGCTTCTAAGAAAGCCTCTGCTATATAGTATGTAGATACTTATAATAGAAGCTATCAATGGATATAGTGCTATACCAAATAGTCTTGGATCAAGACTTGTTTCACCACCTATTATCTCTCTAACTAGACTAACACCCTTATATGGATCACCACCCATAACACTAATGCTTATAAATCCTATTGCTAGGAATGCTAGAGAGAATACATAGGCTATTACTAGTTCTAATGGTATCTTCTCTCTATACAGAGTATATGAGGCAATGTATATAGCTAGTAGTATTGTTAGGATCAGTAATAAGACAGCATAGTCTAGTACATGTGTTAAACCAACCAATAGTATACCCAGTACTGTACAGAATAGATACCTACTCCTATGTATACTAATGCTCTTGTATAGAAGAAGCAGTGTTACATAGAGTATTGTCAACCCCATAGCATTCTTTATAAAATCAAGACCTATCCTAAGCAATACTGGAGAGAAAGCATATAGTAACACGATAGAGTATCCAGTATACCTATCACGTGTAATCCCCTTTACTAGATAGTATAGTGGGTATAGACCAGCTAGTATGAATAATGTAGAACCAATCTTTACACCTGTAAATACATCTCCAAAAACCATAGAGAATACTGTGAGGTAATAGAAAGAAAACGGTGGATCAGGATAACGTGGTACACCATACAACAATATATGCTTCACTTGAACACAATAATAGGGACCATCAATATAGTACATCAAGGGACTAGAAAACTGTTTAAACAAATACAGTGCAACAACAAACAAGTACACTATAGACACAAAAACAAAACCACTACCCAACAACCTCTTATAGAAACAAGACACTAGGACAACACCCTTACGAGACAATAATAAGAACCAACAATATATAAACAAAGTGTCTCTAAAGGATTAAAAACCCAGTTGAATAGAAGAGATAATATAGAAGCGGGGGTGCCCGAGCCTGGTCAAAGGGGGCGGACTTAAGATCCGCTGGCGAAGGCCTGCGTGGGTTCAAATCCCACCCCCCGCACCACTCTTTTATGGTTTCTTCTAGAATGTTCCTTGTAATACCTTGCATAAGTACTAGGATTGATTGTATCCGCTGGATTGTTGTTTCAGAGGATCTACTGTTTCTTCATCCCACTAGGGGTCTTTGGTCGGACTCTTCATCACTAACTGTATACTATTGTTATCCAGTAACCTTAATTAACTGTGTTTAGTGTTTATTATTTCTAGTCTAGAGTATAGTTATTGAGTGTGGTATTATGAGTTTTGGACCGCCTGCTATGGGGTATGACCGGGCTATAACTATTTTCTCACCAGACGGTAGGATATACCAGGTTGAGTATGCATTTGAAGCTGTACGTAGAGGATGGACTACCATTGGGTTGAAGGGGCGTAGTGGAGCAGTTGTTGTTGTTGAGAAGAGACGTATATCACCACTTGTAGACTCTACAGCTATCCAGAAGATATTCCGTGTAGACGACCATATCGGTGTCACTTTTGCTGGTATAGCTAGTGATGGACGTGTACTAATTGATTATGCAAGAATAACTGCTCTACAACACCGTTTCCTATACGATGAACCAATAACTGTAGAGTATCTAGCTAAACAAGTATGTGATATAAAACAAGCATATACACAACACGCTGGTGTAAGACCATTTGGTGTAGCTATCATATTCGCTGGTGTAGACTATAAGGGTCCACAACTATACATGACAGAACCTAGTGGCCGCTACATGAGCTATTATGCAGTAGCACTTGGTGAGAGAAGCCAGGTTGTTACAGAGTATCTAGAGAAACACTATAGATACGATATAGGGTTGAAGGATACTATAAAACTAGGTATAAGTGCTCTACAAAAGGCTGTTGAAGAAAAGCTTAAGCCTGAGAACATGGAGATAGGCTATATAAGTATCGAGGAGAAAATGTTCCATATAGCAAGTGCTGAAGAGATAGCAGAGTTTTTAAAGATGTAGGCAAGATGGTCTCACCTAGTAAACGTATCCTCTTACGGGAATAGATATTAGTCTAGCTACTTAGTTTTTAAATAGGCTAGAGCTAGAATGGGTGAGGTTATTGTCATCAAAACATGTTGTAGCAAGGTATGAGGCTAAAGGGCATAGGTTTGAAGTACTGGTAAACCCTGATCTAGCGTTAAAGGTTAAAGAGGGAGAGATTGTTGATGTAGACGAGCTACTTGTTGGAGACTTTGTATACAAGGATGTTAGAAGGGGTCTTAAGGCTTCACCAGAGGCTATGAGGGAGGTCTTTGGCACTGATGACATACGTGTTGTAGCACTAGAGATTGTTAAACGTGGTGAACTACAGCTTACAGCTCAACAAAGGAGAGCTATAATTGAGGCTAAGAAGAAACAGATTATAAGCTTTATAGCAAGGAACGCTATAGACCCTAAGACAAAACTCCCTATACCACCTAAGAGGATAGAACTTGCTATGCAACAAGCACGTGTATCAATTGATCCATACCGTAGTGTAGAAGCACAAGCTAGAGAGATAGTGTCTAAGATAGCAAGGATAATACCTATAAAGATCGCTAGAGCACTGCTACAAGTAATCATACCACCACAGTATAGTGGGAGGATGTATAAGCAGTTATCTAGTCTAGGAGAGGTTAAGAAGAGTAGATGGAGGAGTGATGGCAGTCTAGAGATAGAGCTTGAAATACCAGCTGGTCTACAGAAAGAAGTTATTGACAAGATCAATAAGTTTACTAAAGGTTCTGCTTCAATAAAGGTGTTATATGTAGGGTGATGGATTGAATTGGCTAAGATATATGTTGCTAATAGACAAATAGTTAAACCAGGAGACCTACTTGCTGAAGGACCTGATGTGAAGTGTGGTGATTACACGTATAGAGTTGGTGAGAAGATATACTCTTCAATACTAGGACTAGCAAGCATTGATCAGGGGGTAGTGTCTATTATACCATTGGAGGGTTCACCGCTACCTAGAGAAGGAGATATTGTTATAGGGCTTGTAGTTGGTGTTGGTATAACTAACTGGATCGTGGATATACGTGGTCCATACAAGGCTATACTGAATGCTAGTGAAGCACTAGAGAGTTTCAACCCAATAACAGATGATCTACGTAGATACATTGATATCGGAGACTATATTCTAGCTAAGATAATAGTTTTTGATAGAACAAGGAATCCAATGCTAACCATAAAGGGTAAGGGACTTGGTAAGATTACAGAAGGAGTAGTTGTTGATATAAAGCCTAGCCGTGTACCACGTGTTATTGGTAAGAAGAAGACAATGCTCAACATGCTTATAGAGACAACTGGTTGTACAATAATTGTTGGACAGAATGGCAGGGTATGGATTAGATGTCCTAACAAACAATTAGAAGACATACTTGTTAGAGCACTTAGGAAGATTGAAGAAGAAGCACATATACCTGGTCTTACAGATAGAGTTAAGAAGTTTATAGAAGAAGAAAAGAAGAGGGTTGGGTTATGAACATAGAAAAACCCGTGCTTATAAGAGAAGATGGGCTTAGACATGATGGTAGAAGACCTGATCAGCTAAGACCTATACGTATGGAGGTTGGAGTACTAAGTAATGCTGATGGATCAGCACTTGTAGAGTTTGGCAGGACAAAGGTTGTAGCAGCAGTCTATGGACCCCGGGAAGCATTGCCTAAACACCTTACACTACCTGACCGAGCATTGATTAGATGTCGTTACCATATGGCTCCATTCTCAACAAGTGATCGTAAGAGCCCTGCTCCGTCTAGGAGAGAGATAGAGTTGTCAAAAGTTATTAGAGAAGCACTAGAGGCCACTGTCTTTACAGAACTATATCCACGTACAACAATTGATGTGTTCATAGAGGTTCTACAGGCAGATGGTGGTACTAGAACAACTGGTTTAACAGCTGCCTCGTTAGCAATAGCTGATGCTGGTATACCTATGAGGGATCTTGTAGCAGCTGTTGCTGTAGGAAAGGTTAATGGCGTACTGGTACTTGATATTGATGAGCTAGAGGATGAGTATGGTGAAGCAGATATGCCAGTAGCTATGATGCCTTCTCTAAACCAGTTTGTACTACTCCAGTTAAACGGTGTATTGACTCCTAGTGAGTTTAGAGAAGCTATAGAGCTTGCTAAGAAGGGTATTATGGAGATATATAGGATGCAGAAAGAAGCTTTAACAAGAAAGTATCTTAAGTATCCAGAGACATAGCCCTTGGAGGTGCTGTGAAGGGTGTCTCTAACACCTACATACCAGCCGATAATACCAAGGCTTAAACGTGAGTCAATGCTCCAGATGGTTAAGAAGGGCATAAGGATTGATGGTAGGGGGTTTGAGGATTATAGAAGGATAGAGACAGAGCTTAACCCAGTACCTAAGGCAGAAGGTTCAGCACTAGTCAGACTAGGCAATACAATGGTTATGACTGGTGTTAAGATAGAACTTGGAGAACCCTATCGTGACCGTCCAAACGAGGGTGTTATGCAGGTACATGCAGAGTTTGTACCACTTGCATCACCTGGTTTTGAACCTGGTCCTCCAGATGAGAATGCTATTGAGACTGCACGTGTAATTGATCGTTGTCTACGTGAGCCTAGAGCTATAGCTCTCGATAAACTAGTTATCATACCTGGTCGTAAGGTATGGATTGTATTTAATGATGTATACCTACTAGATTTCGATGGAAACGTTGTAGATGCAGGTATGCTAGCTACAATGGCTGCTCTCCATACAGCTTGTCTACCAAGTATAACTGGTATTGATGGAGACAACGTGTTTATTGATAAGAGCAAGTGTAGTGGAAGACTACCATTGAACACAAGTGTTGTAACAGTATCTATTGCTAAGATTGGTGGATACCTACTCGTAGACCCGTGTCTAGACGAGGAAGTTGTTGCTGATGCTAAGATAACGTTTGGTATTGATAGAGACGGTAGAATTGTTGGTATACAAAAGACTGGTATGTCTGGCTTTACACAGAGAGAACTAGATGATGCTGTAGAACTAGCATTAAAGAAATCACGTGAACTACTAGAGCTTCTAGAGAAAGTATTAAAAGAAGCTAAGTAGCTAGATAACCACTAGTCTGAGGTGTAGAGAATGGGTAAGAGAACTAGAGTAGTAGGCATAGCTGGTAGATATGGGCCCAGATACGGTGCTACACTACGTAAAAAGGTTAGAGACATACTAGAGAAACGCTACGCACCACACATATGCCCATTCTGTGCAGCAAAAGGAACCGTGTATAGGATCAGTACTGGTATATGGGCCTGCCGTAAATGTGGTTCTAAATGGGCTGGTGGAGCATACGTTCCAAGAACTGGTCTTAGCAAGTACTATCCAAAGATAATTATACGTGAAGAATAGTTTTTATGGAGCAAGCTATATTGAAGCCCTATATACTCTTAACAACCTCTCGTAAGCCTTCTCCACGTACAAGGAGTTTTGTAAAAGAATTAGCAATGACACTACCATGTGTACATAGGGTTAATCGTGGTAAGAAGACGCTATTAGAACTAGGTCTTGAAGCTCTTAGGAAGAACATTAGGTACATAATAGTTGTTGGTGAGAGGAAGGGTAACCCTAGTCTATTGAGGATATATAGTGTTGGATACCCTATAGAGTATAGAAGGGTGTTGAAGCATATTGCATCCATAGTATTATCTGGTGTAAGATTGTCAAGAGAATCACCTAGTTCTACAAGAGTATTTAACCCAGAAACAATATTCCTTGATATAAACGAGTGTATAAGTGACCAGTGTCTATTGTTTGCAGACATGATGTACAAGATATTCAATAGAGTACTCCATGAGAAACCTGATGTAGAAGTAAAACTATGTGATCTAGATACATGTTTTAAGATAGAGTTTAGGAATAGGATTGGTAGACAGTGTGGACCAGTAATAAAGGTCACAAAGGTAGTAGTCTATGAAGGCATGGATTGAGATAGAGGTTAATGGTAGAGAGGAGCTATTAAAAGCTATATATGAGTCACTATTACCAGAAACCACTAGGCCTCCATCAATAGAGTGTAGAGTATCAATGGGCCTTGGCAGTAGACTAGTTATCAAGATAGAATGTGATAGAATAAATCTTTTAAGAGCTGTAGCCAATAGCTATTTAGGTATGCTATCAACTATAATACATAGTCTTGAGGAGATAGGGTATGGCTGAACAAAGACTCCCACCGGAGATACAACAAGCTATTATAGAGTTTGAAAACATACGTAACATGCTTGCTAAAGTAGAGACAGAGCTTAGGCTTACAGAATCTGAGCTTCTAGAGATAGACGAGGTTATAGCTAATATAAAGGACTTACCAGATGATGTAGAACTCTATAAATCTGTAGGTCACATACTCATTAAGAAGGATCGTGAGAGTCTAATGAAGGAACTAGAGGAGAGGAAGGAACTCCTACAACTTAAGCAACAAAAGTATCGTAACCAGTTAGAACAGTTAAGGAAACAATTTAGTGAGAGTGAGAAGAGACTTAGAGAACTACTTGCTAAATACGGGATCAAGAGTGGCTAGAGAAAGAGTCAAGGTACTAGGCCTTAGGCTAGAGGAGATAGATGTTGATAGATTAGAGGAGATAGCATCTCGTATCCAGGATTGTATACAGAGTTTGTTAGAGGAAATGATACCTGTTAGCAAGAGCTATGATGCAGACATTATAGTGTCTATAGAGAATAAGGGCGATCATGTAGAAGTCTATATTGATGTAGGTGTTATTGGTAGAACAGGTGATATAGTAGACTATGACTCTATAGTACAAGCTGTTGTTAGAGAGGCAGGGAGGTTTGTTGAAGAAGAACTTAGAAGATGTTTTGGGAGAGACTATAGAGGCTATACTATCAAGTGAAATAATAGTATTAACAAGCCATAGGAATGCTGATCCAGATGCAGTTGCTCCACTATTCTACCTAAAGAGCCTATCAGAGAAAGTATTTTCTAGAAAAACATTTATTGTATTACCGGAGGGATTGAATGAAGTATCTAAGAAGATACTGTATAGCATTGGCTTAGACAATATATTTGACCCTCTACTTCTATACAAGACAAGTATTCCTA
>CAYXOO010000075.1:0-8861 GCA_964466845.1 uncultured Desulfurococcaceae archaeon | reverse complement strand
CCGGGTTCGATATGAGACCGGGTGTTACCCAGCCACTATGGCCGGGTCGGGCCGCTGTTTATTGTGTAGAGTGTTTGTGGTTTTATAAGTTTTTCTTTATCTTTTCTCCTTGATCTCTATGCTGTATATGCCTATTATTTTCATTGGGTTCCCGCATTTACTGCATTTCTTCTTTAGTACTCCTATAACGTCTCCTGTTTCATAGTTTGTTTCTTCTCTTTTTCTACATTTTGTACACTCTAGTAGTGTCTTGACTATCGTCTTTGGTTCTTTTGGTTTCTTTTTCATCTCCATGTATATTTGTAGGAGTACAGCTACTATTATCATTACAGCAAATAATACTATGAATGTATAGTCTTCTCCGCCATCCACTATGGAACACCTATTGTATTTCCTATACCAGCTATTATGACTGTTGCACCCTCTCTAGTATTCTCCCTAATGAGCCTCTCGACGTACTCTAGTGCTCTATCAACTGCTTCATATAATTCTTTCTTCATGGTGCACAATGCTTCTTGTAAACCCATCTTAATAACCAGTGCTCTTAATGGTATACCGTATTTACTCGTAGCTCTCTCAATAGCTATCTTCTCCGGACCAGGATCACCTATTGCTGCTCCAACACCCTCAGCTATCTCACCATCCTCTTCACCTTCAAGCTTAAGGGCTGCATCAACTGTTATAACCAAGTCTACATTACCATTGAGTTCTTCAACTAGGCTAGCAATTACTTTACCTGGTTTACCAACATTAGATCCTGGTCCCTCGGCTTTAACTACATAGACTCTCCTTCCCTCAAACCATGTCTCAACAACCATGGTGTCCTCGATAACACGTTTAGATAAGACCTTGTTCTTCTCAATAAACCTATAAGCTAGTAGTGGACCCACAGAATCTCCAACAGGCTTACCAGTCATAAATGGGTCTAGAGCCCTCCTATAGGTATCAACAATCCTCATAATCTCGGGCATTAGAAACTCTAACTGCATGAGAAGTATCCAGTTATTATGTTTCTCCCCAAGGAGTAGGTAGTGACGTACGGTCTTGTATACAGAGTTCAGTGCTCCAACAATCTCTAGTGAGGACTCTAGTAAGCTCCTCTCATGCTTACCTATACTAGGTAGTATACGAGCAAGTGTATCTCTATAGACGTTCTCTCGTGTCCTAATCAAGTGGTCTAGTCTCCTAATGATATCGATAGGCTCTTTATCAACTGGCTCGATGACAAAGAATTCTAGATACTTAGATACAATAGGGGATGGTTCTTTAACACCAAAACGCCTCATCGCATCTTCTATACGCTTCCTCCCTTCATCTACATAACTCTTTATAATGTTGAGTTTGTTCCTTATATCATAAGCCCATATCTTCATCTGTATCTTCTGATTAGCTCCAGTAAAAAGCATTATCATGAATATAATGAATATTATTTGTCCAATATAGTCTGTCCACCCAGGCATTTCCCTACACACTACCCTCTATTTCTAGCCACACAGTATTCTCCATACACTATACTAGTAGCTATACCTATATACTTCACTGTCTAGTAACCCATTTATTATTGAGTAGTTACTATGATTTCCCCATTATATACTATTATTGTGTGTTCAAACTGGCTTACAAAACCACCACTTCTCTCTACAAGTACTGGGTATAGATGGAGTATACCCTTCCTAATTAGAGACTGTATAGTATTCCTAACACCCTCTAGACTACTAGTATAGCTTAGCAACCATCTCTCACAAAACGGTAGTGTCCTCCTACTCCTCCATATCCCATCAACAACCTTCTTCTCAACAATAGATAGTCTAGCCCTATATGTTCTAAGAGAGAATATTGTTACAACACTCTCTTCTCTAACAAAACCTACTCCATTTGTAGCAAAAGGCTCTATAGCATATACTCCATCAACTAGGCTCCATCTAGCCCATGAGTCACGATAATTGGGTATGCTAAGGCCAGAGTGTATAAGGTAACGGTCGATGCTGTGTCCAGACAAGTTCTTTATAGGTCTATAGTTGTATGACGTAATAGTTTCTTCAACTATTCTCCCTATCTCAGAAACCTTCATACCCGGCTTTATAGCCTTAAGTACATTTTCTAGTGCATTCTCACTAGCTTCTACTAGAGACTCATATGCTGGATTGAAACATACTGTAGCTGCTGTATCAGCTATATAGCCTTCAATATGTACGCCAATATCTATCTTTACAATAGAGTTATCAGGTATAACAGACTCGTCATCAGCTACTGGTGTATAGTGAGCAGCGACTTCGTTTATAGAGATGTTTACTGGAAAAGCTGGTTCACCACCCAACTCCCTAATATATTGTTCAATAGACTCGGCTAGATCAAGTAGTTTGGCTCCAGGTCTAGTATTCTTAACAGCGTATTCTCTAACACGCTTAGCTATATCACCTGCTTTGAGATACTTCTCTACATCCTCACTAGATAGACTAGACAACTACTATACACACCCTCATTCTATACACTTATTATCTATTGAGTGAATACCATGGAGCGGTTAAATAGGTTTTCCATATAAGATTATATCCTATAGTAAACACTAGTTTCTGTCTAGTAGTAGGCAGTGGGTGTATAGGCTATGGCTAGTATTAGGTACTTTGGTCATGCTGCTTTTGAGCTAAGGTTTACTGGTCTAGATGGTAGAGAGAAGAGGGTTTTAATAGATCCATGGTTAGGGAACCCGTTGTCTCCAGTATCTCCAGAAGACTATGCCAAGAGTATTGATAAGCTAGACTACATAGTTGTTACACATGATCATGGGGATCACCTTGGTGATACAGAGTATATAGCTAAGAAGACTGGTGCAAGAGTAATAGCTATCTACGACTTAGCTGTTGAACTCGGTAAGAAGGGTGTTAAGACTGTTGATGGAAATATTGGTGGCAGGATAAAAGTTGATGATGTATACATAGTGTTTACACCAGCACTACATAGTAGTAGCCATGGAGTACCAGTTGGTGTGGTTATTGGCGGTAGAGAATACCGTGTATACCATGCTGGAGACACTGGTTTGTTTACAGAAATGCAGTTTATACACGAGCTATACAATCCAGATATAGCACTACTACCGATAGGTGGCCACTACACAATGGGTGTTGATGAAGCTGTTAAAGCAGTAGAGCTGCTTAGACCAAAGATAGCTATACCAATGCACTACAATACATTCCCACCTATAAAGGCTGATCCAGAGGAGTTTAAGAAGAAGGTAGAAGAGAAGACTAGTACAAAAGTAGTAATACTTAAGCCTGGAGAAGAAATGAGTTACCCATAAATATTTTTTACACACAATAAACACTATCTATAAACAAGCCCCTCCGGGGAAACAACCCCGCTCCCACTAGATAGAGCCCGTAGGATGGAAGCCAGTTTGGCTCCAATGAATACGGGTGTTAGTAGTGGGGGACACCCTAGAGGAGGGGCTTTACTAGGAGAGCGGAGGGTTTAGAGTGATTGATAGGCTCAAGCTTGTACTCGGGAATACTGTAGAAGTTGTTACACTAGATGAGCTTAAGAAGGTGTTGGAGAAGGATAAGCCTAGAGCATACATAGGCTATGAACCGAGTGGTCTAGTGCATATAGGATGGCTTATATGGATGAATAAAGTTAGGGATCTAGCGGAGGCTGGTGTTGAAGTAACTGTATTAGAAGCTACATGGCATGCCTATATAAATGATAAACTTGGTAGAGACATGGAACTTATAAGAGCTTCTGCTAGACTAGTCCGTAAGATCATGGAATACATGGGTATACCTATGGGGAGGATAAGGTTGGTTGATGTAGAGGATATAGTATCTGATAAGGAGTGCTGGAGCATATTTGTAAGAGTGGCAAAAAACACTACTCTAGCTCGTGTAAAACGTGCACTAACCATAATGGGTCGTAGAGCAAGTGAAGCTGAAACTGATTTCTCAAAACTAGTCTATCCATTAATGCAGGTTACCGATATGATCTATCTTGGAGTAGATATTGCACTAGGCGGCACTGATCAGAGGAGAGCACATATGCTACAGAGAGATGTTGCTGAGAAACTAGGTGTTAAAAAAGTTGTAGCAATACATACACCATTGCTTGTTGGATTAAAGGGACTTGGAAAACGCATGGATGTAGTAGATAAAGAGGATCTATTAATGGATATTAAGATGAGTAAGAGTAAACCAGAAACAGCTATATTCATACACGATAAACCAGAGGATATAATGTGGAAGATAAGGAAAGCATATTGTCCACCTAAACAAGTAGAGTACAACCCAGTCATAGAGATTAACAAGTACATATTATTCAGACAACCAGGGTTTAAACTATATATTGAGAGACCAGAGAAGTATGGTGGACCGATAGTTATTGAAGAATACCGTGTACTTGAAGAGATATATGCTAATGGAGAACTACATCCACTTGATCTTAAGAATGCTACAGCAAAGGCATTGATAGAATACCTAGAACCCATTAGGAAACAACTAGAAAGCGATAAAGAAGCTATGGATACAATTAAGCTACTTAGTACACGTATAACTAGGTAGTATCTTATAGAGCCAAGACTTATTTAGGTAGGCTCTATAGTGTTTTTCATAGCTTATTTATACCTAGAATCCGGTATACTAGCATAGACTCTAGAGACTAGTATGTATCCCAGAACCAGAGTGTCTAGCTAAAAACTAGGTAAGTGACCCCTAATAACCCAGCTAATGGGGTAGGTGATCATGCCTAAGTACCTAGTTAAAGCACGAATTGTAGTCAATGGATTGGTTGAGAAATCAGATGTCATAGGAGCTATATTTGGACAGACAGAAGGGTTACTTGGAGAACAATTCGATCTAAGACAACTACAGGACAAGGGAAGGATTGGGAGAATCCTAGTCGATATAAAGACACGTGGGAACAAGACTGAAGGAGAGATAACCATACCTAGTAACCTAGATCGTGTAGAAACAGCTCTTATAGCAGCTATGATAGAAGCCGTAGACAAAGTTGGACCCTATAGTGCTGAGATAAGAGTTGTTGATATAATAGATGTTAGACTTGAAAAGATCAAGAAGATTGTGGAGCGTGCAAAAGAGATACTGTCTACATGGAGTAAGCAGAAAACACCTGATCTAAAAGAGATTATACAGGAAATTGAAAGCGTTCTAAAACCTCCAGAATTGATAAAGTATGGTAGGGAACAATTACCTGCAGGACCAGATGTAGAGCGTTCTAGTGAATTAATAGTTGTTGAAGGAAGAGCTGATGTACTAAACCTATTGAGGTATGGCTATACAAACGTTATAGCTATTGGTGGAGCACGCCCAGAAATCCCTAGATCTCTATTAGAACTTGCTAAGTCTAAGAAGAAAGTTATTGTATTCCTAGACGGTGATCGTGGAGGAGATCTTGTTTTAAAGGAATTGCTTGCTAGTAATTTAAAGATAGACTATGTTGCACGAGCACCAACTGGTAAGGAAGTAGAAGAACTAACTGGCCGTGAAATAAGTGAGGCTTTATCAAAGGCTATACCTATTACAGAGTATTTCAAGAGGATGAAACGTGTTGAAAAACCGAGAGAAGCTAGAGTTGTTGTAGAAAAACCAGTTACTCCAAGAGAAGTTGAGGAAGTATATAGTTTTCCAGTAAAAATACTTAGTGATATAAAGTCTCTCTATGGTACACTAGAAGCCATACTCTATGACCAGAGATGGAATACTGTTGAGAGACTACCAGTTAGAAACCTTATTGATAAACTAAAGAATGTAAGTGAGGGTAGCATATACGGTATTGTAATGGATGGTATTATAACACAGCGTCTACTAGATGCTATGAAGGAGAAAGGTATTAAATTAGTTATAGGTGCTAAACTAGGGAACATAGTATCTAAGGATCCAAACATAATAGTTCTTACATACAATGATGTACTCTAGCGTTTTTTAAAGAAATCAAACAAACTCTTCTGCCCACTAGCTGTTGCTTTAAGTTCTTGTTCTGTTACCCCAAAATACTGTAGTATCCTTAGAGCAGCAGGTACTATCTGGTGATCAATATAGTATGATACATCTATCTCTCTAACATCTTTGACAAACATGTATGGCTCTGCACGACTAGATATCTTGCCTACACCCTTGGTTATAACATATCCTATCTTACTACCAGTATCTACTCGTAAACCAGCTTTAAGCATCTTCTTAGCAGCTACAACATGGGGTGCATCAACACCATACTCTGTAACCCTCTTAGTGAGAGTCTTCCATATGATTAGCTTCTCTAATGGTATCTTACCGTTTCTTAAATCACTAACTATCCTCCTTACATAGTCGATGGCTTTATCGATACTCCGTTCTTTTAACAATATCTCTGTGACTCTTTCTTGTACCTCCTTAGCAATATCTGTCCAGTCTCCACGTACTGCTTCAAAGCCTACGATATCTATACGTCCATCTCTTAGTAATCCAGCATATCTCTTCTTAGCTTCTGTAAAGAATACTCGTGTATACACCTTATCTATCTTGATCTCAAACCCTAGTTCTTTCTCAACATACTCTATAAGCTCCTTAATCTTCTCTTCATCATATTCTACAAATAGAGAATCTGTATCACCATAGATCACGTTTAGGCCTAGTTGTCTAGCTTTCTCAATAGCTTTCGAGATAGTCTCTCTACCCCATGCAGTAATTGCTTCAGCACATTCTCTACAATACCATCTAGCACCAACCCATCCCATATACCCATAGCTTGCATTAGCAAGTATTTTTAGAGCACGTTGTCTCTCATACAATAGCCTATACTCTGGTGTATCTGGCTTATACTTCTTCATCTCACTCCTAACAATCCTACGTAGCCTAAGTAGTGTCTCTAAGACTCTCTTGAAGAAACCATCTGGTTGTCGACGGAAACAATGCTTTACTTCTGGAGCAATATAGTGTGTCTCTGGACTACAGTTATATGGATCATAAGTGTCTGGACCAATGTTATACTTGATCATTATGTTGGGGTACATGCTAGAGAAATCAAGTACAGCGATGTTCTCATGGACTCCCTTCTTAGGCTTCAAAACAACTGCTCCACGATAGCTCTCGTACCGCCTCTCAACACGGTTTGGAACAAGTTCTCCATAGCTATAGGCTTCTCTCATAAGATACCATTCTAGCCTAAAACCAACACTAGCTGCTCCAACCTGGTCTAGTGGTAACCCAGTAATGCTTGCAAGCTGCATAGCAAATGGTAGGAATTTCTCTGCAAGACCATATGTTGATACAACATCTTGTCTTGCATACTCTAGAAACACTTTCCTTAACTCTGGGTCTTCCCAGTACTTATGCATCTCTGTAAACTCTATAATTATCCTCTCACTCTTCTTCATAACACCTAGGTAGTCAGCTACATTCTCTAGACTCTTAACCTTAACCTCGGGTAGTTCTTCAGCAAAATCATATAGATCAACGTTTAGCCTACCAGGTATTGATACGTGTCCATAAGTACTTGTAGCTGGTTCTCCACCACTCCTTCTACCAACATCTAGTTTTATACCAAGGTATCTACATCTATCTCTAAGGTATGGCCAGTCGAAACGATTACTGTTATAGCCGACAATTATGTCTGGATCGTATGTTTTTATATAGTTTATGAAGTCTTGTATAACCTTTCTATCATCTCTATCATTAGCTACAAACTGTATAACCTCTCCTTGTTCATTCATAACAGATATTATTACAACTGGATCGGTTTGAGGTCTAGGACTACCCATTGGGCTATAGGTTTCTATATCAAAAGCTATTATCCTTAGTTTTGGAGGACTAGTGTCTTCTAAAGCCTCTATATTACCTATGATCTCGTATTCCTCGTCTACACGGTACTGTATCTTCTTCTCAACTCTCTTAACAACTGCTCTATGCCATTGACAAGGATGTAGTCCATGGTCTATAACATACCTCATGCTAAACCTTATATCTGCTTCAACAACTTCTCTAACTCCCTTTATTCTAGCTACTTGTTCTCTATACTCTCTAACATACTCTGGTATAACAGTTGTGATCCTTAGGGTTTTCACTGGTCTACCATAGTATCTCTTCTCAACAAGTTCTACACTAATTATTGGAGAACGTGGTTTTGATAAAGCCTTTATCCTGCTTATAACATGTTTTTCATCAACACCGTCATCTAGTATAGCGTAGAAGTATGGTCTAAACCTACGGTCTCTAAGTAGTACTCTCTTATCATCTCTTGTTATACCCCATATGATTATATGTGGCTCATTACCAATTACTTCATAGGTTATGTCTAGAAAGTAAAATTCTAGCTCTACCTTCTGAGACACTATACTCAACCCTTATACACTCCTACACTATAATCTAACTCTAATGTGTTGTATAAGTCTGTCGTATATTCTTAGCCATTACATAGGCATCTACTTCTCCATAGTAATAACCCCTTATACGGTCTATGATTCTATATCCTAGCTTCTTATAGAGACTAATAGCTGGCTCATTATCAACTCTTACTTCTAGGTAAACCTTTGATGCACCATAGCCTCTCATTCTATCTTCAAGACAGAGCATAAGTTTTTCTCCAACACCAAAGCCTCTATACAATGGCTCTACAGCGATAGATATTACATGTCCATAGCAGAAACCATTCTTCTCCTCTATAACACCTATAGCATAACCTATGGTCTTACCTAGAAATTCTGCTACTAGGAATAAATCTCTAGCAAGAAGGTAGTAGAAATAGAATAGGTTAAAGGGATAAGCTTCTCTACTAAAAGACTTAGTCTCAATCTCATATACACGATACAACTCATTAGCATGTATACGCCTAATAATAACACACTCCCTAATCAAGCTACAGACCCTAGAATAGAAATATAG
>CAYXOO010000074.1:0-9024 GCA_964466845.1 uncultured Desulfurococcaceae archaeon | reverse complement strand
TCCACTATATACACAAAGTCCTCGTCAAACGAGGCTATTACACCAGCTTTACACTACTAGTGCAAAGAGAGCATGAACCTACCCATGGTCTCACCCAAGGAACTTCCTTTGCCTCACTCTCCTAAGGATCTCTTTAGCCACCTTCTCTGGGATTCCTAGCTCTCTAGCAGCCTCCATGGCTAGCTTCTCTCTAGCCTTTAGGCTCTTTGTCCTACTTATCCTCCTCCTGTAATAGTCTATGAGGTCTATTATCCTCTGGTAACTCCTAGGCCATCTAGCCTTACCAAGCTTCCTTAAAACAAGTGTTCTACCCCTCCACTTCCTAGCTGTAAAAGGAACTACATCACCACAGCGGCCTACAGTCCATCCATCAATATAGTCTAGAAGCTGGGCTAAAGCCGCATGCTTATACACCCATAGGCTCATCAGAAACAGAGCTAGCTGTAGCGACTACAGTTGGAACAATACTAGGAGCTAACCCGGTTTGAACCTCATACTCAGAGAGAATATGCTTAGCCAATAAATAATGGTACCCAGGAAGCCTCAAATAAAAAATCACACTTATAATCATAAGTTACATAGATCAATAACTCACTACGATAACGTTCATCAATAATCTTATCTCGAGCCTCTAAGAACAAGCTTCCTCAAAGCCTCAACATTATCAAGGTAAACAGCATTCCAAAACCTACTAACCCAATTAAACGACTTAACCAACTCATACTCTTTCTTACCACAGAAGAACAAGATCACGGACACCCGCTATCACCATACCTACTAGAATACTCAATAACACCATTTACAGAACTACTGTCAACAAAATCCTGCAGAACACTCTTTAAAGCATCAATTTCATTAACTAATTTCGATAGACAAAGATAATAAAGTTCTGATTGCCATATTAGCTTTCTCTATTCTTCCTTTGCTGAACTCATATGTTCTTTTCCAAGAAAGATTATACTAAGGCTTATAGAAACTAAGAACAGGGAGGACCAAAGCAAATGTACAACAAAACTATCGTAGGGTCTTCCTAAAGATATAATTATTCCAATAAGTCCTACTGTAAACATTAGACTCCCATAAAAACCATTTTTGTACATCATCTTGTGCTTTTATCCACTTGCCTATATCCCTTCCAACAGACTCCGTTTTCCATAATTTCTTTATTGCATTGTTTTAGTTTTTCTATCGATTCTATTAGTTTGTTGTATGCTTCTTGTAGTCTTTGCGTGATTATTTTTGTGCTTAATATGTGTTAGACACCTCCTAGCAATATATTTAGAGTTATAGGTTTTCCGGATTTAGTGTCTATACTGTGTTTTACTTCTTAGTGGGTTTTCTTCTTGGTTGTATTGGTTTGTGTTTTTCTGTTTGTGGTGTCTGGGTGTGTTAGTTGTTGTGTGCTATGTTTTTGTTATGTTTTCTTGTGGTCTTCTTTATTGTCTTGTGTCTTATGTATGTGTATTTGCTGTTTTATACTATTGTTTTTATCTTGTTTTAAGGGTTTAGACTAGTGGTTGCAGACTAGTGTATTGGTGTATATGGGTTTTTACTTGGTATCAATGGCTTTTCATGGTTGTTTGGGTATTACTGGTTTAGATGATCCTTTGTCTGTGATCATGGTGGTTTATGGGGTAGTTAATCCCTTATTAACTGCCCATACGGGTAGTTAACCTAGGCTAATGGCTCTCTAATGTAGTGTCTAAAACTATGGTCTCCTTGGTATGGCTCTCACGGTTGATGGTGTATTACTTGAATACTGTATCAAGTATGGATTCTCTATCGGGTTTTGTGTTGTTTGTCTCTATTCTTTTATACATGGTATCCTGTGGTCTCATAGGCTTGTAGGCTAGTCTATGGTTTAAGATAATGTGTTTCTACTTAATACTCTATGTGTGTTTTCTTATATACTTGTTAAGTGTTTTGTATTTGTGTTGATATGGAGCATACATTTGTTTTCCTTGACACTTTATATATATACGATACTATTTATCTAGCTTTGTACTATAGTTTAGAACTACGATAAACTTTTATATAGTCTGTGCAGTATTGTTTTTTGGTGGTGGAGACTGTATAGGCCATTAATGGTTTTAATGGCTCTGTCTCTACTATTCTCTCTTCTCTCCATACAGACTGTCTATAGTGAAGAGTATTGGACTGGTACTAGTGGTGATGATAAACCAGCTGCTATACTCTATGGTTCTATGGGCTATGTTGTTGTATGGAATAGTGGTGGGTATATATATGTAACAACAATTGATCTTGATGGTAATGTAGGGAATAACACTAGGATTAGGATCGGTGAACGTAACGTAACAGCTATTGATGCTGTATTGAATGGTACGTTATTGTATATAGTTGCTAATGATGTAGATAACGATACTATATTTTATGTTATAAAGTATGATCTAGGGATGTACTCTATAGATTATTGTAGATGGTTTGTACTCTACAACTACAGCGGCCAATCAATGGCTTCAAAACCGGTAGCTATAGATCATGGTGTACTCTATGGTTATGACCATGTATTTGTCCTTATAGATAGCCAGGGAGTTGCTACAATACTCTCACTAGATCCTATCAATGGAGATATACTATCCTCTCTATCTATAATGATAACTAATTCCACATATACAGACATGGTCTATGACAATGGCTATCTCCACATACTAGGGTATGTATATGTATCTAATAGCTATAGGATATTATTGGTAAGAACTGATATGTCTGCATTTAATATAACTAGTTCACTAATACTCTATGGTGAACAAGCTGTTTTTGTAAGGCCAAAGTCTATCCTTGTCTCAAAGAACACTATATACGTGCTTGCCGGTGTTGGTGCTGGTGGTGCTCCAGCTATATACCAGTATACTGGATTGTTTATGTATAAAGCCACGGATCTATCTCTAGTACAGTACAAGATATTCTCTACTACTGGCTATAGATTCGGCTATGGACCCCATAACCCTAATAAGATAATTAATGGATCCCGGGGCTTCTATATAACAGGTTTTCTAGCTAATAGTACTGATCTTGGTCTACAGGATATATTCATTGCTGGTTTTGACTACGTCAGCCTAAATAATACATGGGCTGTTAAATGGGATGGATTTAACGGTGTTGAACGTGGTGTAGCAATTACTTATGGTAATGGACTGGTTGTTACTGCTGGGTTTAGCCCTATACATAATGGTGTCTTTGATAATGTCTCACTAGTAGAACATACTGGCTATAGTGTCTATAGCTATGGAGTTACTGGTGAGATTAGTGAGTATAATAGTCTTTCAGACTATGTTAAGTGCCTAGTTAGTAACGTGTCTAGAGTTCAAGGAATTAACGACATAGTTGTACTGAGTGTTGATGAATATGGATCACCAGTACCTATACCAGAGCCTAGTGATTACATACTATACATTACCATTACAACCTTAATACTAGCATTTATCTGTGTGTCTCTATATATGAGACGTGTCATAAGATGATTTTAAACTCATATAAATGGATAGACAGTATCTATAGCTAAAACTGTATAGCCTTCTCTAATGGGTATTACTCTATGTAGGACCGGCTATTGAGAGATACTAGCTCTAGCTACACACCCTAGGCTCTACTCATGGCTGTTCATCATTACTGGTAATACTAGTTAATCTATTGTACTGGTTTCCATTGATATACATAATTGTTTCAAAGATTAATATCTATAATTGAGTACTAGCTTAGTGTATTATGTATTATATATAGTGTATTTAGTTATAAAGGGTATTACCCTATGGTGGCTAGTCTATTGTCTCTACTACCTACTAGCTTGCTACACCTACCAGTCTCTATGTGTACCTCTTATCTACTGTAATACCTATGGCTCCAGTATATAGTGTATCTATATACTTGGTTTTGTCCTATATATTGTACCTGGTTCTATATCTGTTTCTGGTGGTACTATTGATTGTGGATAGAGTATTGTGTCTGCACCTATTCTTACATTGTATCCTATTATTGCTCCAAGCTTTAGTGTTGGTTTCTTAATGGATGGTATAGATACTATGTGTTCTCTTAATCTGGGTGGTGCTTCACCACGTGGTAGTACGTTTAGTGTTACTGTATGAGGCCCTACTATTGTGTTTTCACCTATTATACTGTCTCCTATGTAGCTATGACTGTCTATGAATACATATGGCTGTAGTATACTGTTTTTAACCTCAGTGTAAGCTCCTATACGGTTGTTCCCTTCTAGGCTTGTGTAGTGTCTTAAGAAACTATGTGCTCCAATGAATGAGTCTCTGCCAATGTATACCGGCCCCTTGATTATAGCGTAGTGGTCTATTGATACACCATCCTCTATATAGACTGGTGGCTTGATTACTACTGTATCAGCTATCTCTACATCACCAGCTATATAGACACCCTTTAGTCTATCAAGTAGTTGTCTAGAAGCCTCAAGTAGATCTGCTGGGTAGCCTATGTCTATCCATAACCCACTCCAATGTACACTAACAACACGGTGTTCACGTGCTATCCTGTTTATTACCTCTGGCAGCGACTCACCGATCTTTAGGTATTCTAGTACCCATGTTGGCAGTATATAGACTCCACCTAGTGTATAAGCTGGTCTCTCTACTTCTTCTATACTAGATGGTTTCTCTACAACCTTCTTAACAGTACCATCGATATCTACAATTGCTACTCCATAAGTGCTTATAAACCTCTCGTTAAGGGGTATCGTTAGTACTGTTGCTTCTGGCTCTAGTTTATAGAATACACTTAGTAGGCTAGACAATGCCTTTGGATCAAATACTAGGTCTCCGAATACCAGTAGGAAATAATCTGTATCACCCAATTCCTTCTCAACACTAAGTATAGCACCCTCAATACCTGCACCACGTTGCTCTACACCAATTACTCTACGACTACTATACCTAAGAGCCTCCTTCAATACATCATCATATGTATAAACAAGTATAATGTCTTGCTCTACAACTTTCTCAATAGCTGATAACGGGTAGTAGATAACTGGTTTACCAAGTATCTTTAGACAATGCTTGCTACGCCCACTAGGAACAAGCATAGATAGCTTCTCACTAACACCACCAGCTAGTATAACAGGCTTCAATTTATCCACCAAGTCCATCTATAGTGTATCGTCTATAAAATACTCTTCCTACTCTACAGTAACAGTCTTAGCAAGATTACGTGGCTTATCAGGATCATAGCCTCTCTTAACAGCTGTATAATAGGCTAGAAGCTGCATTGGTGGAGTATGTGTAAGTGGTGTAAGTATCCAGTGTGTCCTTGGAAGCCTAAACACGTAGTCAAGCTGCTCAATAAGACTAGAATCCTCTGGAACAAACCCTATAGTGAATCCACCACGAGCCTTCATCTCCTGTATATTACCAAGCAATAGCTTCTCCAAGTACTCATCAGCAGGTATAGTGAATACAACCGGGTACCCGGGTTCAACAAGAGCTATAGGGCCATGCTTACTCTCACCAGCTGGGTATGCTTCAGCATGTATATAGGCTATCTCCTTAAGCTTCAAAGCACCCTCCATAGCAACTGGAACCCCAATACCACGGCTTAAGTAGTAAGCGTTACCCTTACCAGCCATCCACTCAGCTAGTTTACGTGCACTATCCTCTGTATCAGCTATTATCCTAGAAACAATCCTTGGTGAGTCAACAAGCCATTTCCTAAGCTCATCAGCCTCGTTCTTATCTAGAACACCTGTTTCTTCACCAACCCTTATAGTAAGCCATGCAAGGACTAGTGTCTGTGTAGTAAAAGTCTTTGTAGCAGCCACACCTATCTCTGGCCCTGCACGTGTATATACTGCTACATCACTCTCACGTGGTATTGCAGAGTCTATAACATTAGATACAGCTATTACACGTGTATCATTCTTCTTTAAAGCTCTTAGGGCCATTAGTGAATCAATTGTCTCACCACTCTGGCTTATAACAACAAGTACATCACGTGCACCACTAGTGTTCTCATAGACACGGTACTCACTAGCAATAAATGGTATAACTGGTTTACATGCTATAATGCTTGATAAGAGGCTATAGTATAGTCCTGCATGATAGCTTGTACCAGCTGCTGTAACATACACCTTGTCTGCATCAATGATCAGCTTAACAGCTTCTTCAACACTAGATTCCCTCACAAGACCATACAGTGTATCCTTCAATGCTCTAGGCTGTTCATGTATCTCCTTAATCATAAAGTGTGGATAGCCAGCCTTAGTAGCATCCTCTATACTCCACTCAATAAACCTTATCCTCTTCCTCCAATCAACTTGTTCACCACTAAGCTTCTCCAATACAATAGTTGTTGGAGTAATATAGCCTACCTCATAGTCATGTACTACAATAGCCCTACGTGTATACTCTAGAAAAGCAGGTATATCACTAGCAACAAGGTTGTATCCATCGCCAACACCTATAACCAACGGGCTATCCTTACGTGCAAAGAATATCTTGTCTGGCTCAATACTAGATATCATAGCTATAGCATAGCTCCCTTCTAACTGCTTTATAGTCTCCTTAAAAGCCTTATACAAGTCGTTTGTACGCTTATAGTTCTCCTCAATAAGGTGTGGTATAACCTCTGTATCAGTCTCACTAGTAAATACATGCCCTCTCTCAATAAGCATCCTTTTAAGCTCTCTATAGTTCTGTATAATACCATTATGTACAACAGCTATACGGCCACTACAGTCTAGATGTGGATGAGCATTCTCATCACTAGGCTTACCATGAGTAGCCCAACGAGTATGAGCTATAAATGTATAGCCATCAAGTCTTGTAAAACCAAGCTTCTCCTCAATTTCAGCTATCTTACCCTTAGCTTTAACAACAAATATTCTACCACTACATACACTAGCCATACCAGCACTATCATAGCCACGATACTCTAGCCTGAGAAGCCCCTTATACGTCATAACAGATGGTTTCTCTCTAGTCTTACCAGGTAGACATACAAGACCTATGATACCACACAAACCCCTATAACACCTACACTACAATGCTACTGGACATACAGTCTACATTACAGTATATATAGTAATACTAGGTTATAAGGCTAGTAGGGTGGTGGTTTTGAGATTTGTTGTTAAGATAACAGGTAAGGCTTTTAATGAGATAAACGCGGGTCTAATGGATAGGTATAGAGCTGTACTAAAGGGTCTTGTAGAGAAGGGGTTTAGAGTAGTAGTTGTTACTGGTGGTGGTAGACTAGCAAGAGACTATATAGGTGTAGCTAGAAGCCTTGGTGTAGATAGCAACTACTGGCTAGACACTATAGGTATAGCTGTATCAAGACTAAACGCTCTACTACTAAACACTATACTAAAACCATACACACCACCCAAGATACCAGTTACTCTAGAACAAGTACTAGACTACACCAGTATATACAAGATAGTAGTACTAGGAGGCCTAATACCCGGGCAATCAACAGCAGCTGTAGCAATGGAGGTTGCAGAAGCAATCGGTGCAGACAAGGTATTCTACATGAGTGCAATAGACCACGTATACACCAAAGACCCATTGAAACACCCAGATGCAAAACCACTAGAAAAAATAACAATAGACGAGCTAGAGAAACTACTGGAAACAAAAAGCCTACCAGGACAATACTGGCTACTAGATAGACAATCAATAGAGATTATAAAGAGAAGCAAGATAACAGTACATCTTACACACTACAGTAAACCAGAAAACATAACATTATTCCTAGAAAACAAAAACCCAGGAACAATAATAACACCATAGAATCATGTCGAAATCTTGGGTAATAATACCAGAATTATCTACAAGACATTCTTTAATAATATTCTCTCCCCCATAGCTCCATAACCCTCTATCCTCTTAACTATTTATCTTAACAAGTAGATCCCTAGATAGTGGAGATATGTAGAAGCTTTGGTTAAACTATAAACTTACGATGTTGATAATGTTGTTATAGCATCTATTATTCCTTTTCAATACGTTTATGTCCAATCATTAGATCATATTCTCTAAGCTTATCTAAGAGAGGTTTTGAATACTTTATTACTTCTTCAACTACTTCTTTAAAGGCTTTATGTTTTCCAACAACTTTCTATGCATCATCCTTTTCTCTCCTTTTCTGCTACTAATAAGCATAGACCTTAAGACGCCTGTATTAAAGAGGCAGCTACTTTTCTATTAGAATATGTAGTTAGGTATTTACTTAGAGCTTTTTATAATAATCATGTTTATACTCTTATTTTTCTGTCTAGGATAGCTCTCTATTTAGCATTATAATTGTTTTCTTCACTATCTGACTTGTGTGTTTCATAGCTATTTTATCTGGGATTTTCTTGTCGATGTATTTCTCTGGATTCCTAATAGCTATTTCAACGGCTTCTCCATTTTCATCTAACACAAGCTCTACATTACCGACATAACTATTATAACTATTATGCTAGTCTATGAAGTACTGTGTGTTAGTGTGTTTTAGCAGCTATTTTCTTGAGTATTCTTGTTTCTAGTTCTCTTAGTGTAACATACTGGTTTCTATGGATCTCTGCTAGTCTCTTATCGAGTATCTTCCTAGGTACTGGTGGTTTATCGTTCTCCACGTTTCCTCCCTCTATGCTTATATGCTCTACCACGAGCCCATATATAGACTACTTCTACTCTCCTAGCCTGCTCATTAATACTATATAGTATCCTATAATCACCTACCCTCAGCCTCCAGTAACAATAGTATTCACCCTTAAGATGCTTCGCTCCATGTCTAGGATTGTTTTCTAACTCTCTAAGCCTAAGGATAATACGGGCAGCAGTACTCCTATCAAGACCCTCTATCTCCTTAGCAACCTTCCTATGAAGAACGACTTCATACACCTACTCTTCACCTATGTGGTAGTTGTTGTAGGGATATGTTTACTCTTGAGCCTCTGGCTAGAGCAAGTAGTACTAGTAAGAATAATATGAATGCACCAGCTAGTAAAGTTCATAACTATTAACCAGTTCTTAGCCCACCAGTTCTTCAGCCATCCTAGGA
>CAYXOO010000073.1:0-9083 GCA_964466845.1 uncultured Desulfurococcaceae archaeon | reverse complement strand
AGAACGAGGTAACATGGGAGTTTATAGAGGAAGCCATAAACGAGATAGATACCAAGGAGTTAAAGAAACTGATTGAATTAAGAACCAGTAAACCAATAGAAACCCTCCTCCTAGTAAAACACAACTAATCCAAAATACAAAATACAAACAATAGCATTATTACATAAACTGTATCATTTATTGAAACAAACCCAGTAACTACCTATTATATATAATATACATGTAATATACGGTTTACATGGTTTACCAGGTAAACCACTCTCCATTAACAAGTCTACCTAGTCAACCAAAGTCTACCCTCCATACAGCAGGGGATTTATAAAATCCCTGCTAGTTCTTCAGCAGGGGGTTTATAAAGAGGTTGCTGGATGGTACCATTGTAGTACTATTCTCTATCGTAGTAGTACCTGGAAGGTACTGTAAGGGTATCATGTTTTCGCCCCTTCTCTACTGGGTGTTTTGGAGTGGAGGTTGTTTGTCCCAAGTGTGGCTATAGCTGGGTTACTAGGAGTGTTCGTAGATTCATAACATGTCCTAATTGTTATAGGAAGCTCCGTAACCCATACTGGGTTGCTACTGGTACTAGTACTACTAGTACTGGTACTACCAGATCCCCTCCTAGTGAGATAGCTGTCTGGGTAGTTGATGTACCTGAGGAGTGTTATAGAGACTTGAAAGAGCTGGCGGAGGAGGCTAGTTCTCCAGATCCTCTTGGTGTAGAGGTTCTTGTACTTGATGCTGATGTAGCTAGGGAGGTACTAGAGTATCATGGAGTCCGTCTAGAGTAATAGTGGGTGTTGCTAGGTGCCTGTTAGAGTTGTTGTTAACATTGTTGGTGATGATGTTAAGGCCGAGCTTGATATAAGCAGTGGTGCTACACTACTGGAGGTACTACAAGCTATTGGTATCCTGGAGAAAGTGAAGCAGGAGTTGCTAGAATACATTGAGTTAGAAGACAAGAAGGAAGATAGGGAACATGTTACACAGCTCTATTATCCAGTAAACTAGGTTTCGCCTTTCTCCCTACTGGGTGGAGGCTCTATGGCTAGAACCTATTACCCACACATATACTTTGAAGCAGCTGTTCCTAAGACTAGAGATTCTGTTACCATGGCTGTAGGGGAGAGGGATAAGAGACCTGGTGTTACATCATTCGAGGAGTATAAGCGTGTAGCTCTGGCTCAGTTGGCTGATTTTGTTGATGGGTTGACTGTTGATCATAGGGGTAGGGTGGTAAGGTTTTCTCCAAGGCTGTTTAATGCTAGGACACTTGTACTCATAAGACTTGGTAAAAGGAGATGGCCTAGAAGGTATAGGAGAGTAGTAAGGATCATTAGGGAGTACATGGAGAAGATGAAGAAGGCACGGGGCATAAAAGCTAGAGAGAAGCTAGTACTAGAAGCAGCTAGGGAACTAGGAGTAAGCAGGAAGGAAGTCAAGAGAATCCTTAGAAGGGTTAGACAGAAGAGAACTAGGTAGGAGTGATAGATAGTGTTTTACCTAGATACTAGTGTCTTTATTGCTTTAATTGAGAAACGCCATCCTAACCATGGGTATGCTGTAGGATTTGCTAATACTGCCCTCTATAGGGGGGAGAAGCTATTTATTAGTACTCATGTTCTTTCTGAAGCACTACTTAGTGAGAGGGAGTATAGGAGGAAATACCCTCGCATATCAAGCTATCTTGTTCTAATAAAGACATGGCCACGTAGTCTAGAGTTGAGAGCTAAGGCTATTGCTAGGAGGAGGAAGATCGACTATGATGATGTCCTACACGTGTTGATAGCTAAGGAGAACCATATAGGTATAATAGCGAGTTTTGACAAGGACTTCAAGAATGTAGTGGAAATAGCTAGACTACAGTATTTTAATCCTAGATACTATAGAAGGTGGTAGGGAGGGAAACTATATGCTCAAGTATAGAGAGCTTATGGAGATTAGGAGGAAGAGAAGAGCTAAAGCTATGGTAGAGTATAGTGTACTCGATGGAGTACCTAGAGAAGAGGCAGAAAAGATAGCCAAAGCATACCTAGAAGGAAGGATCAGCTATAGAGAAGCACTAGAAAAGATAAACAAACTAGTAAAGAAACACAGGAAACACAGACAAAGAACCAGTAGAACAAAGTAGCAAAGAAGAAGGGATCATCCGCCTACCAGGGTTCTCCGCACCGTGTGCGGACACATGCCCTGGTAGGCTCTCCATGTACTTTCTATATAGAGAATACTGTATAAGTGTTATGGTTTTACAGTAGCTATTGCTGTAGCTGTTCTCACGATTCCACCCAATTGGTTATGAGGCGATAGACTATGTTGTGATCGCTTCTATGCGTACCACCTACTATACTGGTGGGTGCTGGTGCTTGCCTAGGTGGAGGGTTAGGATTCATAGGAGAGTGAGGAAGTGGTTGAAAAAGCACCCATTATATGAAGAGGATTTCTGGGAGGCTTTAAAGGAGCTTAGCTGTAACCCCTTTGTTGGAGAGAAGCTAAAGGGGAGGTGCAAGGGTTTTCTTAAATGGAAGAAGAAGGGGAGTCCACTAAGGATCATGTATGCAGTTGATAGGAGAGACCATATGATATTTGTTGAAGCAGTAGGTCTTAGGGAGAACTTCTACGAGAAATATTGTTAGCATACACTAGGTGGGAGCTTACTCTCCTCACAAAGCCTATCATATCTCCTCCAGTCTCTCCAGTCAATATAGACTTCTCCATCCTTAAGAGTAAACCTTATACCATATTTTACAAGAGCATTAATACCCTCTTCAAGCTTCCTAGACAAAACCCTTGTCTTAGCCAACCACAATACACCCACATATAACATTAGGCTATAACCAGTTATAAACACTCCAGTACTACTGCTTCTCTCTAGGACAGATAATACTTATAGAAAGAAGAGGCTACGCTAGTACTTTCCCTTCTCAATACTTCTCTCAATCCTCTTAATACCCTTGATCATCCTCTTTACAGTAGAAAGCCTCATCCTCTCATGAATCCTAACATAGACACCATCAATAAAGTACTCACCAGGCTCAAGAACCCTATCCTTCAACACAAGCACCCATCTATAACTAGGCTACAAACACTTATAAACCGCTCCACCCCTCCCAAGCCTCCTCAATAACCATCATTGGAGGCTGATCATAGGGGCTTCATCGCATCCCAACACGGATCGAGTCAGTGGGCTATGTACCCACAGACCCAGTAAGTACAAAGGCTAGCTCTGTAGTAGAAACCAGTCGTAGAACTCTCCAGACAACTTCTTAAGCTCTTCTCTTAATTCATCTAGTGTATAGCCTGTATAGGCTGTGAATACTGTAACAAGCTTTCTAGGACGACCAGATAAACCATAGACAGCCATGTGTATCTTAAGGAGCACTATATAAGCTAGAGCAGCAGCCTCTTTATCGAGTTTCACATAGCTCCTACTATTGTACCATACTCGTTTACTCTTAAGCCTCTCCAATACACGTTTATCTCTTACAAGAGCATCAACAAGGCCTGCAGCTCTACTATAGAGCTTCTCACTATAAACCTCCCTAGCCATAGCATGCAGTAACTTCTTAAACTCAAAAACACTCCTAGGTATGCTACAAATATTGTACATAAATTATTTAAGTACTCGCTGTTGAAGAGACTATCTCCAACTAATGGTTCTCCAACTTTTCCAACAGATTATTCTCCAACTAATGGTTTTGATGTTACTTTAGATTAGAGAACCATGAAAGATACGACCTATGACTATTCTATGAAGGAAAAACTACTTAGAGCCTCTTCCTTGAACCATAGATTTGTGGTGTTGCTTATAGTTGTTCGCCTCTATAGTTCGTGGGTGATAGAGTGGTTGCTGGTGTTTCTATGACACTGGTTGTTAAACGTGTTAAGAGGCATCTCTATGTCTATGAACAGTACCGTGTTGACGGGAGAGTAGTAACACTATGTAGGTCTGCTGGAGGAGATTGTTAGGACTTATCAAGCTCTTAGAAGTGGAGTCAGAGTTAACTACAAATTAACTCGTAGAGAGATCCGTAGAATAGCTGATTATATTGCCAAGAGAGTATTAGAAGCTGTAGTTAACACAAGAGAGACACAAAGAACCAGCTGCAGAACCCCACTAGAAGCACCGTAAATTTGTGGTGCGGGGGGTGGGATTTGAACCCACGCAGGCCTACGCCATCGGGTTTCTTACCCAATGGTCCTAAGCCCGACCCCTTTGACCAGGCTCGGGCACCCCCGCTTCTACGTTATTTCTAGCTATTGTATGGGGTTTTTAATTTGTTTCTCTACGGCTTATTTCCTCTAGTGTTTCCTGTAGTACTTCTTGTGTTTTCTTGTATAGTTTCTCTGGTATTATCCCTTGTCTATGTAGTTCTTCTAGTTCTTCCTTGTCGACTACCTTCGCTTCTCCACTCTTGTCTACTATAATGTCTACTGCTAGGTCATGGTATTTTATTGTGTCTGGGTATATCTCTGGTGGGGTGTTTATGTTTATATAGCTTCCTATATACTCTCCATTCTCTCTATAGTAGTTGTGTCTTATAACCCAGCTATCTGTCTTGAAAACCATTATGTCGTAATCACCAGGTTTCTTCTCAACACCAAGCCCATCGTATACTCCTTCTGACTTGAATACACGTTTAACTCTAAACAAGTAGCCATTACCACTCCTAGACACGTACTCTATAACACCAGGTGTAAGCTTTAGTATACGTCCATCAGGTCTTACATGTATAATACCTATCCTTTGCCTACTAGTGAGTTTAGACACAATATACTCTTCTATAGCATTATATGCTATGTTTTTATCCAAGCCTATAGCTAGACCAGTCTCTATATAGTCTACGATGTCTGATAAACAACCACTATAAGACTTAAGACTATGGTGTCTACGGATAGTTGGTACTACAGAATCTCTAATAGAGTCAAGGACTTCTTTAGCAACACTTGTAAGACCAACTATGGAGACCAGTTCACCCTCATAGACAATACATGGCTCACTAGCACTCCTAGCTTTCTCAATAATCTCTTTCAACTTATCCTCTAAAAACCTGACCTCCCCCACAATGTCTTCTGGAGAAGCATAGTTGCTACTACTACGTAAGTGGACACCAAACCCCTTACCAATAACAGCTGATGTAGCAGTAGCTAGCAATTCTCTCCTCTTAACAGGATCTCTAACGTGTTCACTAATAGATAGTCTCTGGCTACCATATATCAAGGCAACATATTCTCCAACAACACGTAGACTAGTAGATAGCCTAGGCTCCTCCCAAGGCTTAATAGCTGGTCTAGCAATAGAGACTACAACAAGATCCCCAGTATTCTTGCTACAGCCACCAAGCTCTCCATAGACACCATTGGGTAGCTCAACAACACATACATCACCCCTCTTATCAACAACACGTCCAACAACAATACTGTGTAGGTTAAGCCTTGGCTTCCACACAAAGACGTATCCAAGCCTGGACACTATAGATTCTAAGACACTCTCAGCTTCTCTAGGAAACCCTATAACAACAAGTTCGTCACAACCACCATCCTTAACAGTTACATCAGCTGGAGCAGTGTTTAAGGGGATGCCAAAACGCTCTTGGATCACACGACTAGCTTGTACAATAACGTGTCCATCATCCATGAGTAGCTTGGTTAATGCAGTAGCAGCTATACCCCTAACTCTAACTCTGGCCATACCAGAAGACACTCCTAGTCACGTACAGTCTCTAGCAATGTAATGATATTCCATATACGTACACGTGTATGAATAGGCATGTTCGGGTCCTGGCTAATAGAGTCTAGTACACCAACAGCATTAGCAGCACGTACACCAGGTGATAATCGCTCGTCTCTCAAATGATTCAAGGCCTCAGTAGCAGCTCTACGTATATTCCTTGGAACACTAGTATCGTTTATAATATTAAGCAACATTATCATAGCCTGCCTAATCTTAGCCTCATTATCATACATTACAGGTGGTTGAGCAGCCATACCCAATCCCCACAAAACCTCTCTTTAGAAAATCATATAATGTAAAGGCTAAGTTAAATATCTATACCCCAACCCCACTATACAATCTAGAGACACATCATAGATGGGTGTCGAGAGAGACTAGAGATTTAATTAGGATAATAGACAACTATGTCACCATAGAAGCAAGTATATACTGGTATAGAAGATCCCATGGGGCATAGCTACTACAAGGGATGTGATGTGTCTTGGACTCCAAAGATAAACGCTTAGCTGTTAAAAAGATGGCTGAACTACTACGTAGTGGAGCAGTTATGCTACCACAAAAGTGTCCTGCCAAAGACTGTAGTCTACCATTGTTTAAGCTTAAGAGTGGAGAGATAATCTGTCCACTCCATGGACGTGTATATCTTGTATCAAGTGATGAAGAAGCTAGAGAGATAGTATCTAGACTATCAGTATCTAGTATACTCGATAAGCTAGAGAAGAGAGTTATTGAGATACTAGGTAAGACACTAGATGATAGAATGGGAGAGATGGATTATAGAGACATTATCGGATGGCTTGAAGTACTAGAGAGAATAACTAGGATAAAGAAAGAACTAGAGTCTAAAGAAACTAGATAGTCTACTAAGAACTATCTCTAAAACACTATTCTTTACCTCATCAATACTCCTCCTACCATCAACTAGTATAAGCTCTCCACGTTCAACAAGCATTAAATAGATCTCTCTAACTCTCTTAAGCAGTGAAACCTCCTCGTATTCAGGGAAACGTCTTGAACCAAGACTCTTTAGTCTAGACAAACCAGTCTCTGGATCAACATCAATATAGATCGCTAGATCTGGTTTTAAAGCATACCTGTTAATAGTGAAAACCCATTCTATATCAGCACCTTGTGCACCCTGGTATGCTACACTAGAGTAGTAGTATCTATCCATAACAACTACAACACCATTCTCTAGAGCAGGTAGTATCTTGTTGTACAAGTGGAGTATACGATCAGCTGCATAGACTAGTGCATCAAGTACTGCACTCCTATAGCTAGACCTCTTTAATGCATCAACAAGTTGTGAATCAGTAGGCTCATACGTATAGATCGCTCTGTATCCTCTACTATTAAACCAGTCTACAAGCCATTTAGCAATAGTTGTCTTACCAGCTCCATCAATACCCTCAATAACTATTAGTGGAGCCTTCTTCATATACAACAACCTCTCCTAATCCACTACATTTAACAACTGGTTTAGTAAGTGATCTAATATACTCTATAAACCCATTGTAATCACTAATGATATACAGTGGTATACCAGCTATTACACACCCAGCAACAAGAACTGGATCTATAGAGCCAGAGATTATACAGTGTACACTACAGCCATACCTCCTTAAGCCATAGACTATGTATGAACCAACAGTAGATCCACGGCTACCCCTTATAACCAATACCTTGTCTCTAAACGAACCACTATATCCATAGACTCTACACTCCCTAGGATCAACTTCTCCATAGAAAGAGACCTTCTTATCAACAATAAATGGCTCGCCAATACACTCTCCTTCAACAACAACTCTAGCTCTAAAGACTCTCACTCCACCATAACCTCCCTTACAATATCATCTATAGAGCCAAGAGCTACATTAAACCCATGGAGTCTCTTTAGATAAAACAATGCCTTACCACTATTAGTCAAGACCTTATCTGGTTTCCTAGAAAGTACTGATACAATAGGGCATACACCATAAGCTACATGTATACCACGAGACTCTAGAGTCTTAACCAACCCATCTACAAGCCCATGGTAACGGTAAGGTATTGTAACAAGGAATAATACATCCCTCTTTAAACCCTTGTACCTCCTAACTCTCTCAACAAGATACTCTAGATCACGTCTATCAAGGTGGGGACAACCTATATAGGCTAGTGTATAGCCTTCAACACCAGGTTCACTAGATACTTCTTCATAGAACTTATCAAGAGACCTCTTATCAATAGAGACTCTATCAACTCTATCGCCAACCAAGTATGTATCTCGTGGAGTAACACCATCTAGTACAACTAGAGAGTGTGAACCAGATGCAGCAGATGATGCAAGCATTTCTTTAACCATGTAGAAACTCCATCTATAGCCTTCTCTAATAAGTGGTATACCATCTACGTACTCACCAATATAGAGCCCTATAAGGCTAGCATACAAGTCGTTATAGACAATATCCTTGCTTATAGAGACAATTGTAGATACAACACGGTTCTCCATGAGATGGAGTCCAGCATAGTATGTACGACCAGTAATAGCTGCTGCTATAGTCAATGGTCCGCCCTCACGATTAGTCCTAGCACCGTATACCGAGTTAGCTACTGCAACAGCATTACTCTCACCCCATGCTAAATGCTGGTGTCTAGCTGGCTCTCTAAATGAATATGGTATACAGGTATACACTGGGTCAACACCTAGTCTCTCAAGAGCCTCCATAATCCTCTTCTGCCCACTAGCATACTCTCTACCAAACAACCCATTGTCTCCACCAAGGTCTATGCATACAGGGTTTACACTAGTATACACTCTAAACCAAGCACCACTACTCGATAGAGACTCTATGTACTCTAGCCCTGGATCACCTATGTTCCAATACGATACACCAGATACATGGACATGACTTACCTCTACAAGCCTTTCAGCACCAAGAGCTTCACCAACCTTAACAATAACCTTTATAGCAGTCTCAACAACACCACCATAGTCACCACGATACATAGCCTCCTCAACACGACTAAGATACAACACAGACCACCAAAGACTCTAAATATACTCGTAGACAATACCCACAGATATACTAGTGATATACAAATAATACAAATATATTATGTCTTAGTTTATTTCTACCCTAAGTACTCTAAAGTAAGTGCAAGACACTATACCCGACTTAAGAAATAAGACTTTAAAGGAATCATATCTATCGTTATGATACTGATACATCATTTAGCTAATATGCAGTCTTAGACACTATACCCCTATGTTTTTCTTCTACATGTTTTCCTTGACAACATACCTAATAGGTGTTGATAGGTGATAGAGTTAAGAACTTTTATACCGAGTTATGCATATCTAGATATGCATATC
>CAYXOO010000072.1:0-9596 GCA_964466845.1 uncultured Desulfurococcaceae archaeon | reverse complement strand
CACTATATGCTTATATAAACTATACAATAACGGTGAACTATAAAGCTGATACAATAAATACGTTGTTCTGTATAAGGTTTGTAGCAGATAAGGTATCAAAAGCTATAAAGAATGAAGCAGGTATCCTCTTAAACTACTATCTAGAAGCTAATGAGAAACCACGTTTCTACTTAGTAAGAAGAGTCAATATGTTATTATGTAGAGAGATATTGAGAGAAGTACTAAGGTATGAGCTGAAATGGCTTAGAAACATAGGTGTTGTCCAAGGACTAACCGATAGTGATATAGCAAGTATAGCTAGTCTTGTAAAACCAGGTTGTGTTGGTGCTAGAGCTATAGTATACTATGTTACTGCTAAGAACTGGGTTTATCTATGGAAAGCTAGAGAGACTTATAGAGGAGCTAATCTACCAACTCGTTGTGCAGTAGCTATTGACCTAGATGAACTTCCTGAAGAACCTCCGGGCAACCCTATTTATGTAGGACAATTCAATATATACACATTGATAATTCTTGCAGCAGTAATAGCTTCCATTATAGCCATAGCCGTTAAACTATGGAGTAAGAAGCATTACGAGAAGCTATATGAACAGTACTTATCGAGACTATAGTCTTATAGGGGCTCTATAGAGCTATACTTTTAATCTCTAATCGGTATCTATAGGTTTATCGTGTATTGTTCTAGGGATAGAGTATACGAGGATGCATAGTATTGGGTAGCAGTAAGAATAACATACACTGGTACCATATAATGACTGTTATAGCTGGTTTTGTAGTAGGTGCTGGAGTACTTGGGCTACCAATAAAGTTTGGAGCATCTGGTACAGGCTTCATACCTGGTGCACTAATGATTGTAGTAGCTGGCTTATTCCAGGCACTTACAGCATTGTTTATAGTAAAGGTAATGCTTGTACATGGGAGGAGAGAGCTTACAGGCTATGCACTAGACCTCCTCGGTAGGCCATGGTGGGTTATAGTGTATATTGGTGTATTCCTCTATGTCTATGGAGCACTAGTTGCTTATGTGAAATACGGTGGTATAGCATTTAACGTGTTAACACATGGAACCATAAACTATTACCTAGGAACACTTATCTACTGGGCTATAGGGCTAGCTATACTCTATTATGGGGTAAAAGCCCTAAGTAATGCAGAAGCAGTACTTGTAACACTATTCCTTGGATTCCTAGTTGTTATATCAATACTCTGTTTCACTAGCAGTAGTTTTAGAGTAGATAATCTACTATGGATGAACCCAGATAGAATACTAGCTGGTTTTGGTGTAGCATTATTTGCTTACGCAGCCCATTTCGCCATACCTAGTATTGGTAAGTACGCTATTAATAAACCAGGTGTGTTAGCCAAAGCTGTTGTAGCTGGCTTCTTAGTTCCTATGGTAGGATATATTGTATGGTGTGCTGGTTTTATGGGTTTATTATCTCCAGATGATTACCATAAGCCATTTACTGGTGTTATGAGTAAACAGTATTATCCAGACGGTGTATCTGGGTTGCCAGCACCAGTTGCTGTAGCTGAACTTGGTAAGACTACTCCATTACTAGCTAGTCTAGGCTATCTATTCGGTTTTATGACTACCTTTACAAGTTTCCTTGTAGCACTGTATAGTCTAGCACTTATTGTTAGAGAGTTTATAAGGGATACCATAGGCTATACGCTTAGGTATAGTGTTAGCTTACTAGTTATGGCTCTACTAGTGCTTGTTACAGCAATAGTTGCTCCATTAACGTTTATAGACTGGCTTGATCTAGCCGGTAGTATTGGAGCACCTTTGTTTACTGGTATAGCACCTAGTCTTATGATACTAAAGATAGGTGATAAAGCAGTTGAGAAACCAATTAGTATCCCACACTATAGGCTATTAGCATACATTAGTATAGTATTCTACTCTATAGGAATGGCTTACTATGTATACACTATACTGTTCTAGCTTAGAGGTAAAGGTGTTTCTATAATAAAACCTATCTATAGCTCTGTGTATTTGTGAATAAACTAGTGTCGTTGTGGATAAGTATATATTATATTCTATGTGGTAACAGTGTATATAGAGTAGGATAGGCTATAGAGCGTGTTAGGAAATGCTTATACTATACTGGAATGATGATGGAGGTTCAGAACACTGGGTTAGAGTTGATGGAGAATTCTATGTAGGTAGGTTGTCTGAAGAATTTATTGATAGAGTATCTAATCCACGTAGTCTTGGAGTGTACATGATATGGATTGATAGAGATACTAGTATAGACATGAGTGTTGATAGTGCATGGGTTAGTAGGAAACACTTACTAGTAAAGACTAGTAATAGTAGAGCATACATTATAGACCATGGTGTAGAAGGTAAGGGTTCAAGCAATGGTACATGGCTTAACAATCGTAGACTAATACCTGGTAAGGAATACCTTATAAAACCTGGTGATAATATAAGGCTAGGACATGATCTAACACTACTTGTAGGCTACTTAGTTAAAGGAGAAAAACCACTTATACTATTGAATCCAGGTAGGAATGAACTCCCAGAAACAATTGTTGATGCTGGATCAGATAAGGGTATTGAAAGGATAAGACGTATTGGTGAAAAACCCTTGTATATATCAAGTGTCCCAGTTGAACCAGTTAGTTTTGAAACACCCAGTGGAGCTATAGTATCTAATGACAGAGACTTAATAGCTTTGTTGAAGAGCCAAGTAGAGCTATATAATGCCATACTACTTATTGAAAAGGACCAAGTAGATGAAGGGCTACGTGTTGTTAAGATGGTACTCAATAATAGGGTATTTAGAGATGCTATTAGGAAGAAGTGTAGTAGTGCAGTAAAGTGTTTAGAAGAACTAGAAAAAGCCTTGTTAGTAAATATTTCTAAAGAGACACTAGCTAGGCTATTAAGGGATCTAGTGGAAGCTATAAAGATTGATCTAGAGCTATAGACTATCTACACCAACAGTAGTTGTCGTCACTACACTGTCCTCCAGAGCCATCGCTTGTGTATCTAGTGAACTCACCAGCACCCATACATTGTACCTCAATAACTCTACCATCTACAACAATCACTCCACTCCACTGTATAAATGCTCTACCCCATACACCTGCACCACTATCACTCCACCATATACCAGGGTCTTTAACCCAGTATTCAGGCCAGTAGCTAATTACTTCTCCAGTAAGGTTTATGTATCCACCATCAAATACTCCATAGATATATAGCTTAGTTGGTTGCGGATACCCTTCCTGTTCCAATGTAAAGTTTACTACATCAACAACTATTCCTTGACCAAGAATGTTTATCCTCATTTGGTGTTCAAAACTATAGCCAGGATTCCATGGTGAAGGGTTTATAGAGTATGATATCATTACTGTTAGATTCTCCTGGTATAGAGCCATACATGAGAATGCTAGTGGTGATCCTAGTCTCCTATAGCTACTCTCTACACCATATACACGGTGTGATGCTCTATCTACAACAAATAATCCATGGTATACCCTATATGTTCCACGTCTAAGGTATACTCTAGCCTCCATTTCACACACATCCCAGAATCCACTCCACAAGTCAAGTGCTTTCTCTTTAGCATACACTCCATGTACTATGTAGGATTCATTCCATTTTCCAAGCCACAATGGTTCACCAATAGCTCTAGCTTTTATATACAATAGCTCTCTATTCTCAACAGTATCTATTATAGCATGTATCCATGTACGGTTTTCACGGATATACGTTAAGTACTCCATGTATCTACCAGACAAGTCGTACTCATATACTGTTGGGTAACCAAACTTTTCTCCACTATCATAGTATAGTGGTCCTACAAACCTTATGTCTGGCTGTATCCACTTGTTATTGAGGTAGAATCTTGGCCTAAAACCAGATGCTGGTGTCTCACGTGGTATTAGTGGTAGCCTTCCCTGGTACATAAAGGTGCTTAATAAACCGCCTTCTCCATAGCCTATAGCTATTACTATGAAGCAACTAAGTTTCCACTGGGGATCATTCCTTGGGTATGCTAGATAGCCTTTATCTGTTAATACGAATACTGTACCTATTGGTACAAAGTCCCATGTAGTAGGTACTCCCTTTATATACAATGTGTTATCCTCTATACTAAACTCTAGACTAGGTAGTTCTGGTAGTAACTCTATATGCTTCAATTCATCAACAGCTTTATTGAATATCTCTATAGCTTTATCCCTATACCCCTTCTCATAATGGTATATAGCTGATAAGACTAGGTACTCTATATAGTATACATCATAGCCTTGTTGTTCTAGTTCTCTAAGTTTCTCTATAACCTTTCTAGCCTTCTCTCTAAGACTAGTCCTATTCCCAAAGTCAAACGGTATACTTGTTTCTGTAGGAACTGATGCAGTACCTGTACTTGCTATAGTAGTGCTTGATTGTGTGTATGTTGTTGTACTATTATAGGGTGTCTGAGTCTCTATTCCTCCCTGGAATATACTTGGTGTGAGGATGTAGAGTAGAGAAGCTATAAGAGCTATAGCTAGGGCTATAGTAGCTATTTTCCACTTGTCAACAGCCATGTGGTTCACCCACACCTATGTTCTAGTTCTATCTCTATTAAGAGACACCATTGGATCGGTGGTGGAACAGTACTAGTACTAACTAGAGCCTTGTACAATCCATACTAGGAACAGTTTATGGACGGTACAAGAGTACGAATTAAATGTGACTTAATTTCCTACTCATACCCTTACATATGATCTAGGTCTATGATACTGTATTGTAGGATAATAGCTAGTGTTATAATACTGATAATGTAGACTAAGTATTGATATAGTGTCTACTTAGGATGGATCTTTCTCCCAAAACCATCTCTTGACACAGAGTTATTATATACCTCTTTAATCCTAAACAAGTATGCTGGATAATTACTTCTACTCCTACCATGATGGAATATGTCGTGAAGACTATTCAAGTACTTCTTATAAGGGTCGTTGTCGTCCTCGTGTATTTCTACAGTACATCTTACTTCAAAACTTATTGATGGAGGTGTGTAGAATAATAGTGTTGCCTCATGTGTAGCTCTTATATTTACCCAGCTATGCCTAAAAGCCATTTCTAGTCCACCGATAGCATCCTTGTCTATGTAGTCTAGGTTATAGAACTCTCTATATAGGATACAAGCTGTTTCTTTCATATCTCTTGGTCTATGGTACGCATAGTATTCAGCCTTCTCGACGAAATCTGGTAAATACTCCTTCTTTGGTACAAACCCAACCATTTTAACACTACCAGATAAACCAGCTGGCCCATACGTTATAACAACTGGTGTTGTACGAGTGAATTCAACTAGATAGTTTTGTGGAAACACTCCCTCTAGACAGATCTTCTTCAACAACTCTACTCTTTCATAGAAGAAGTATTTATGGAACAACTCTATACACAAGACTATCCTCCACCAATAAACCCTATACACCCTACACATTTATAGACTGTAGAGTCCATATATAATTCTTTAGGATAGCCTCAACATTTTTATTTCTAAAGAGGCATTTATAGAATAGTGTTATAAGAAGGTTCTATGGGTGGACAAGCTATTGTCAGAACGTGTTATAGTAAAGATACCCAAGTACAATATACCAGTAAAACATGTAGAACCAGTAATGATCCCTATAGACAAGATGCTGCCACATGAGGAGATCGTTAGTAAACGTCTAGAAGACCTCATTGATCTAATAAAGAGCCTTAATGCAGTAGACCTCCCATTAATAATAGCACCTATACCAGGTACAGATAAGTACTTAATTGTTGATGGACACCATAGATGGGCTGCTCTAAAAGCTCTTGGAGCTAAGAAAGCACCTGCTATTATAGTAGACTATTTTGATCCATCTATAAAGCTCCATACATGGTATCCCGCTTTTACAGGTGATCTGGAGTTATTTTTAGAAGAGCTTAGAAAGGCTAGTCTAGAGTATAGTGTATGTGTTAAAGAAGAAGCTATTGAGAGGATAGATAGAAGTGGATATGCATTTATCCTTATAGGGAGGAATAATACTTGTATATTGATACATGGTGGTATTGAAGAACAAAAAAAGGTATCACATATACTTGATAAACTAAGTAGTAAGGGTTTGATAAAACTAGTATACTATGGACTAAAAGATGATGCTCTAAAGGATCTAGAGAGTAAGGATATAGAGTATGTATTGCTTAGAAAACCACCTTCCAAGGAGGAGGTTATAGAGGTTGTTAAGAAGGGAGAAGTATTCTCTCCAAAGACAACAAGACATGTACTCCCCTACATACCAGCTAAGACTTATACTCCACTAAGTATGTGCTTCTAGATCTTGTTAGTAATGAACTATTCCTTATATAGCCTAGGATAGTATCTAGATCACGTGATCTAAACCTAAGTATGTGTCCACTTACATAGAGTGTCTTATCACTACCAGGCATAGGGAGTACTGCTTCACCAGAACACTTGTATACCTTTAGCCCAATACCACTATTGTATTTCTCTACAAGGTAAGGTATCTCTTATAAAAATCTTGTATAATGGAGTATATCCTTCTTCTACATCCCTACTATGGGGATCGATTACATCTACCTCAAAAGTCCTTGGAGGAAACCATTTCAATGCAATAAAGTACTTCCTTAGCTTACCAACCACTATGTATGGTGGTAGAGCATTTTCTATAAACTCTATGTTATCAATATTTAGTCCTAGAGCTTTAGAGAAGTTTTCTGCGTACCATATAAACCTATTAATCTCATTCAATATATTCTTTAACCTCTTAGTAGTCTCTACTACACCACTAGTTTATGTTGCATTACGTGTCTCTGGTAGAGAACTCACTTACATACTACTAACCCTCATACCATGGATATACATTCTCTGTCTAGGCTTGTCTATGAAGATCCTTGGTCTAAACTATATCTTTTACTTTTAAAGAATTTCTTATATATAAGGATTGTATAGTTATGTATTAACTAGTTAATAGAAAATATTTTGATACAGCATACACTGTTTCTATACAGAAACTAACTATAAGATTTATAAGGATTAGATGTTTAGGCTTTACCTAGGAGAAGGTGAACTGTATTGAAGATATATTGTCCTAGATGTTGTATAGTCTCTAGACTAATAGACCAAGTACTAGACGATATCAAGAGATCTGATAGTGAACTATTAAAACACATTGCTAATAGATTTACACTCTATAAGTCTCTATTTAGCTACTTCTGTGGAGAAGGTGATGATGGTAGTGAAAGTAATAAGTTATACTATAGGTATGAGACTAATAATAGTGAGTATAGAGTGTGTAGAATACTTGGTGTTATAGAGAGTGTTGCTGAGGATTTAAAACAAGCAATTTTATCTAGTAAATACCCTATTGATCCCGAGAAGAGAGACATTGTTGTTGAAGCACTTGATAAGATCGTCTTTGAAGTAGGAATATATACAAAACTGCTTAGTTGTAGAGAATATAGGGTTGGTGACTCAAGCTATATAGCTAAGAAGATGCATAGAGAAGGACCTAGAGATATTGTGATATATAGAGTATAGTAATGTAGAGCAAATAATGTATCTAATATATCCTTATCTTCTAGACTACTCTATACTCTTAATAACCTTCTCATAAGGATCTTCTAGAAAGAACCCTTTCCCACACCTTGGACATATAATAAGTACTGGTCTATTCCTCTCTTCATCTGCTATGCTATGATCTGCTATATACAATACTTTCTCGTACATGTAGTAGAAATCACTAGTTCTACCTTTAAAGCCACAGTATGGACAAGTTATTCTATCTAGTACCATGGTACTCCTCTATTATAGACTAGTTGTTTTATCTCTTATATTTCTCTTCATGGTATAGTGCTAGTAGGTACATTACTAGTCCTATATAGTCTCTTAATACACTCTTTATATCTTCTATGTGTTCCCTACTAAAGCCTAGGTAGTGTTAGCCCTCTTGATACAGCTTTGTCTTCTAGTAGGTCTAGTGATAAGTTTCCAGTAGAAGCCATTAGGGCTAGTTTAGCTGTCCAAGAACCTACTCCCTTGATCCTCTTAAGTTCCCTAATAGCTTCTCCTATATTCTTCTTTCTAAGACTCTCTATATCACAGCCCTCTAGTACTAGTCTTGCTACTCCATATACGTATTCTGCTTTCCTACGGCTTAGCCCTGGACTATATAGTTTATCAATGCCTGCTTCTACTATTGCTTCTGGTTTTGGAAAGTCATAGAATATAGTGTTTCTATAGACTCTCTTTTCTCCAAGAGACTCTACTAGTCTAGCTATTATCTTTAAAGCTATCTTTTGTGGTAGATTCTGTGATATAGTAGTCTTTACCAAAGCCACGGTATTCTAGAGCTATACTATAGAGTTTCTTATACTTCTTTAGTTTCTCTAGGAATAAGCTATAGTCTAGTCTAGTGTTATAGATATGTTCTATGATCTCTCTAGCTCTAATAGTGTCTCCAGAATACACTATTACTTCTATTACTGATTTATCCGGCTCTCCATAAACACACACAGTATATGCTATCTCATCAACTATTCTCCTACAACAATTCTCTCCATATATACATGGAGTTGGATGTCCAGGTATTGTGAATTTCTCTAGGTGTAGTGTTATTTTGTATGGTGGCTTTGGTTTTAACAGTATTCTATGCAACCCCCTTTACACCAGAGATAAACTATTGTCTATAATATATATTAGGGTTTATATATAGACACAGATACTGGTGAGTGTATTGAATATTCTTAAGCAAGTCTGTAGAGGCTATTTAGACACACATAATACTAATCTATACCAGACACTTTCTATCTATAACTATGGATTCTGGTTTAATGGTTCTAGAGGAGTAGTTATAGTTGACGATGAGAAGCCTGTTATTGCACTAGTTGATACTAGTGGTGGTTATAGCATCTATTCTGGCAAGGAGATCGGGTGTAGAGATGTTGTTGATAGATTAGAGTGGATGCTTGGTTTAGGAGAGGATCTTAGTGGTTTCCATAGTATTGCATCTAGTGATCCATTGTTGAATATATTTTCTAGAGAGTATAGTGGTTGGAGAGTACGATCAACTAGTCTATGGTGGAGTCTAGTAATAGGTGTTTGTCAACAAAACACTAGTTTTTGGCAAGGATGGAGGATGTTGTATAATATTATAAAGTTTTATGGTAGACAAGTAGCTTCTAGAGACAATGTCTTCCTCTTACCACCTACTCCAAGGGATATACTAGCTAGTCCAGAACTCTTGGTAAATACTGGTGTTGGCTATCGTGCATCCACTATAGTTAGGATTGCTAGAGCATTTACTAATCGAGAGATAAGCTTTGAGAAACTATGTGACCTAGAAGCTACTGAGATAGAAGATGAGTTAAAGAAGATAAAGGGTGTAGGGCCATATACTGCTAGACTAGCTATTATACTATCCTTCCGTAGATACAATCTAGCACCAATTGATAGGTGGCTAAAGAAGATAATAGCTATAGCCTATGGCGTTGATGAGAAGAGAGCTGGAGACTACTGGGTTAGAAAATGGAGAGAATGGAGTGGATTAGCAGCACTAGCAACAACAATAGCACTGGACGCTAAACCACTAAGAAAAGC
>CAYXOO010000071.1:0-9729 GCA_964466845.1 uncultured Desulfurococcaceae archaeon | reverse complement strand
CAGTGTCTATCATCTCGCTACGGTAGTACTACCGTAGCGAGATGATAGACACTGTAGACCTCGTTGTAGTAGGAGCATTCTATGGACGTGGTAGACGTGGAGGAACATTTGGAGCACTACTAATGGCTGCCTATAACTCAGAGAAAGATGTTTTCGAGACAGTATGTAAGGTTGGTAGTGGATTCACAGATGAAGACCTAGCTAAACTACCAGAGATGCTGAAGCCATACATTATAGACCATAAACACCCACGTGTAGTAGCTAAGATGGAGCCAGACGTATGGGTTACACCAGCTCTTGTAGCAGAGATCATTGGTGCAGAGATAACATTGTCACCAATACATACATGTGCAATGGATGTTATAAAGCCAGGTGTTGGTGTATCAATAAGGTTCCCTAGATTCATAAGATGGAGACCAGATAAAGGACCAGAAGATGCTACTACATCTAAAGAACTAGTTGAGATGTATAAGAGGCAATTAAAGAAGATTAGTGGCTAGAATATAAAACATACAAGTCTCTAACAACATCAACAACGTTTTGACTCCATAGAGTAGGAGAATCTATGTATAGAGCTAATACCAGACTTCTATACCCACTATATAGGATACATGTTATAGGGTACATGTAGTAAGTGTTTATAGGTTGTACAAGTAATTGAATAACTTATGGTATTGCATAGACAATACCGTAGAGCTATGAATCAGTAATAGGGGTGTATAGGATATGGTTGAAGCTATAGTTTTTATGGGGCCTGCTGGTAGTGGTAAGACTAGTCTTGTAAATGCATTTAGTAAGTGGATTAAAGAAGAGCTGTTACTACGTGTTGCTTGTGTAAATCTTGACCCAGGTGCTGAAACCCTACCTTATAAGCCAGTGTTTGATATTAGAGAATACTTTACCATACGTGACATGATGGTCAGGTATGGCTTGGGTCCTAATGGAGCGTTTATTAAGGCTAGTGAATTAATAGCTGATTACTCGGATACAATATTGTCTAGAGACCCGTTTAGTAGTCTAAGTGAGTGGGACTATATACTAATTGATACTCCTGGCCAGATGGAGGCCTTTATATTCCGTCCAGCAAGTAATTTGTTCTTCAACAAGTTATTGGGGAAGGTGAATACTATAGCTATATACATTATAGATGCTTCAGCAATAACTGGGTTAGCAGATGCTATAACACTATGGTTTCTAGGACTACTAGCTCAAGTAAAGACTGGTCTCCAAGTAATACCTGTTGTAAACAAGGTTGATATAGCAGCTAATAGGGAGTATGCTAGACTATTGATAGAGTCTCCAGAGAAGCTTATAGAGATAGCTGAGAGGGAGAAAGAACAAGGAATACTAAGTGATCTAGCACCAGAACTACTAGCACTTGCACTAAAGACTAAGCAAGCATTGAGACCAGTAGAAGTTAGTGCAAGAGAAGGCTATGGAATGGAAGAACTATACTACCTAGTACATGAGGCATTCTGTACATGTGGAGACCTAACATAGTATAAATCCATAGCATACTAAGCTAAGATAAGAAGACAATAAACTAGGGATTAAGATAGAGCATAAGAGATAAAGATAGATACACTACGTAATTATTTAGTAGAGGTGGAAACCCAGGTATGTCTATAGTGGTAGAAGCAGTGTATGAGAATGGAGTACTAAAACCATTAAAGAAGCTGAACTTAAGAGAAGGAGAGAGAGTAAAAATAACAATTACAAGAGAAGGTGATATTGAAGACCTATTTGGTATTCTTAAGACAAGCAAGACTCCTATAAAGGATAAGGAGGCTTTCTACGAGTATGTATCAGAGAGAACCAGTCTTTCTAGATAGCTCTATCATACATGGTTATCTACGTGGAGACCTTAGAGCTAAAGACATAGTCTTAAATAAGCAGTACATATTCTACATAAACGATGTAGTTGTTAATGAAGTAGCTTTTAGTATACTGAAATCCCTCTATGAGGATTATTATGGTAAATACAAGTTCTATAGCTTAAAGGATAGAGTGGAAGAACTTGATGCTGCTATATTGAGAGGCTATGATATAGTCTTAGAGTTTATTGATAGACTTATTAGTAAGGGACAGCTAATATATTTGATGATAACGCTTGATGTAGTCTATACAGCATTTGATATAGCTAAGGAATACGGTTTATTACCTGCTGATGCATTAATAGCTGCTACGTGTAAACACTATGGTATAGAGACAATAGCTACATTTGATGAAGACTTTAAGAGGATACCTTGGTTAAAAACAATACCGTAAGGTATAGGGAGTATAGTGTTAGTCTTTCCTACATATTCTCTTATACTCTATGCTTAGATCTCTTTCCTCGATCTCTCCATGGGGTTCTTTCTCACGGAATACTCTACCCTCGTATAGTAGTACTTCAGTGTCTTTATCGAGCCAACAGTCTGGTTCTAGTCCTGCTTTCAAACATGTTTCTGCTAGGAAGGTCTCTTGATCCCAGCAGTACTCTATAGGTACTTGTGGTAGTAGTGTACCTTGGTACCAGCCTCTCTTAACTACTAGTCCGTGTCTCCCAATCACTATCTTCCCGAGTATATCCCATGGTGTAGTGGCTTCTATCTTTACTGGTATAGATAGTATTGAGAGCTCGAAAGTAACTTTGTCTAGCTCATGCTTCTCTAGTGGAGGGAATCTAGGATCTCTAAATGCTGCTTCTATAGCTGATCTAATAGCTGCTTCTACAAGTGGGTATACTGGTTGTAGAAAACCAATACATCCCCTTAGAGTACGGTGGCTATAGCTATGGTATGTCTCTATTGTTGTAAAGACCATTCCGTGTCTAAAGAGCTTCTCTGGGGTATCCTCTGGTGGTTTAATGATCTCTCTCCTATTGAGATATTCTTCTACAGCTCTACGTGCTAGTCTTATAAGGAAACATGCTTCTTCAAGTGATACCTCGTTTGGGTGTATAGGCTCTTGTCTATTCAAACCATAACACCTCGTCTCCACTTATCAAGTATGTCTCTAGCCTTCTTAAGAGTCTCTTCAATACCTCTCCAGTGGCTCCCAATCCAGTATACACGTCCACATTTTCTACAAATCCAGAAATCACAGTGTTTCTCATAGACACGTCTTGGTACCTTGTCTTTAACTAGTTCTTTAGAAACCTTAAGCAACTCCCCATTACATAGTGGACAGAGACTTCTCTCCAAGTCAATATATAGTCTTATACCAGTCTTTAGGGATAGATAAGCAAGTCTTTCTTCAACACTATCTTGTTCAAGGTATATGCATAAAAGCTTCTTCTTCCTAGCTCTATTACACAACCCACGATCACGGGTAACTATTATCCTCTTCTCACGTCTAGCTATATCAAGTATCTTCCAGTCCTCAATAAACCTATAATATAGTGTATCATAGCCTAGCATACGTAGCCATCTAGCAATACCACCAAGCATAGAGTCTACAATAAACCTTGGTTCACCCATGATTATTAGACCGAGACTATAGAGGGTACTTGTATACTTAAAAACATTACCTTATAGAGAGCTTTTCTCTAACAAGATACTCTAGTAGATCATGAACTGTTATAACACCAGCTAAACCACCAATCTCGTCAACAACAACTACTCCACGACAACCACGCTCCATTATACTAGAGTATGCTGTAGCAACAGTATCTGTAATCCTAAGCTTTACAGGCCGGTGCCTCATAACATCTTCTACAATAAGATGCATAATCCTCTCCTTCTTATGCTTAGCAGGAACTATATCCTGGAATTTAAAGAATGCATAAGCTAGCTCAACAATAGTTATATAACCAATTATATCGTTACGCTCATCAAGCACTACTGCATAGGATGAATCACTAGCTAGCATATCTTGTTTAACTTTCAACAACCTATCACTAGTACGTACTACTAGAGGCTCAGTGTTCATTATATGCCTTACTTCTCTATCATCATTCCTTAGTAGATCAAGTATTTTCTCTCTCAATACAACACCTACTACACTATGATCCTCCAGTACTGGTATTATACCGATCCTCTTTTCATACATAGTCCTAGCAATACTCTCTATAGGTGTATCAATAGGTGCATACACAGGATTAAAACTCATAAAGCTAGATACATGTAACCGGCCTGGTGTTGTAAGCCTTAGTCTCTGTGTAGCAAGTTTTGATACAATATCTCTACAAGTAAGTATACCAGCAAGAGCCTTATACTCGTGACCACTACTGTCTACCTTATGCTCGTATATAACAGCTTTATCAAAACCATATTTCTCCATAATCTTGAATGCATGGTATAGTGTCTCATTCTTATCTATAAACGGGTAGTCTGTAACCATGTAGTCTCTAATACTCAACTCTATCATCCACCCTACTCTATACACAGTATTGCTAGAGTATACTATTTAGTGTATTGCTTTAAAAGACTATTTAGCAGCTATAGCATATAACACGTCTCTCTCACTAACAATACCTAGTAACTCATTATTCTCACCAACAACAAGTACTGAGCCAACACCCTTCTCCTCCATAACACGAGCTATGTCTCCAACATCAGTATCTGGTGTAACAGTTACAACATCTCTAACCATTACATCAGTTACTGGGACTCTATGTATCTCTGTTAACAAACCAGTTGTTGTATACTTGAATACTCTATGTGAACCAAAGAACTTAATGATATCCATTGCAGTAACTATACCTTCCACGTAATTGTCTTTAACAACAGGTATTCTACGGAATCCAAAACGTACCATAGTCTCCATTACATCCTTTAGACTAGAGTCTATAGGTACAGTAATAACTGGTGAAGACATAACGTCTCTTGCTTTTACACCAACACTTGTTGTAGCAGCCAAGTAGTCTAGTATATCCCTCTCAGTTATAATACCATAGACCCTACCATCACGTGTAAGTACTGGTAACACACCTATCTCATAGACAACAATCTTCTCTAAAACACTAGAGAATTTCTCATCAATATATGCTACAATAGGGTTACGGTTCATAAGAGTAGAGACTGGCTCATGTTCTAGAGCCTTATACAAGCTATTACCATGTCTATACATGACAATATTATACTTCCTACCACCACCTAGATAGTCTATGAGATCCATTTGTACGAGTAAACCCTCAAACAAATCACCTGCTTTAACAACAGCTAGACAACGGTATCCACGAGCCATTTTCTCGAGTGCACCAAGTAGTGGTGTAGAAGAAGATACTGTCTCTACGGGTTTTTTAGCAATAATCTCCATATCCTCTGTCTTACGGTATATACGGTCTGAGAAATTAGGTGTTCCATCACTACGTAGCCAACGGTGTCTCTCTGGTCTTCTCTGATAACTTAGAGGGTGGGCTCTTACACCCAAGGCTCTTATCCCAGATAATGTCTCTGTATACTATAGTTGATAAACTACTTGGTTACTGTCTATTAGCTACAATGTCTAGTAGGTCTCTAATAACTTGTACTATGTCGTAGTCTGATATTATTCCTGCAACACTATTGTCTTCAACGACAACCAGGTGTCCAACATTATACTTGTACATAGTATCAATTACTGTATCTAGTGTTGAATCAGCATCTATTGTTATAAGTGGTTTACTCATAATCTTCTCAACACTAGTCTTCTCTGGATCAAGTTTCTCGAATAAAATAGCTCTTATAATATCTCTCTTAGTAACAATACCTACTGGTTCATTATCGTCGTTAACAACTAGTACAGAACCAATACCCTCGTTAAGTATCTTTATAGCAGCTTTTACAAGTGGTTCACCAGCTTTTACAACCCTAATGTTCTCCCTTGGTATCATAACATCTCTTGCTTTAAACATCTACTACACCCATCTTAACGAGTAGCTATCTCTGGTGCTATGTGTCCATAGTTTATGCTTACGAATAGTATCTGGCTACCACGTATTAGTACACGACCGTACTTAGCAGTTGGGTTTCCATCCTGGCCGATCTCTTCACAATCAGACAATACTACGTTCATAGTGTGATCAACAAGCTCTAGTACACCAACATACTCCCTACCATCCTTAAGCTTTACTAGTACAACCTGGTTTACAGCTCCACGTAGGTATTTTAGTGGTTTAGACGGCGGATTTGATGCATTTGTAGACATGCTATCCACCCATATACTGAGACACACTCTTTTACATATATCCCTTGATCCACACTACTATACCGTTTATTCGTTTTCTCTCTAAGCCGTATTTAAGCTTTAGGTGTTATCCCTTATACATTAGGGTAGTTGTATAGATGCTATTGTTTATAGAATTGTTTATAGAGGGGTTTTTCCTAAGACAAATATTTTCTCATAACTAGTATCTACATCAATATACCCTATAGTATCAACAACTACTGGTTCACTACCAGCCATATCTATTATGCTAGAGAGCTTCATACCCCGATACATTCTATGCCGTGTACACACAACCACTATATCTGCTCTCTCAAGTGCATCAGATAGATCACTTGTTAGTTTAACACCCATCTCAGAGAGCCTTTGATCACCAGGTACATAGGGGTCGTGGACTACAATGTCTCTATAGCCTCTAGCAATAAGGAGTCCTACTATATCGTATGTTGGAGAGAGTCTTGTATCGCTAATGTCTCCACGGAATGCTAGACCTAGTATAGCTGTCTTAGCCCTTGATGGTTCTAGACCATATTTCTCCCTAAGATTATCGATAATGTTTACAACAATCATCGGCATATACTCGTTGATTCTACGTGCAAGCCTTGTAAGCTCCATGACATAGCCTCTAACAAGTAGTCTATCCATTGCAAAATAGGGGTACAAGGGTATACAATAGCCTCCAACACCTGGCCCGGGTAAGTGTATGTGGCAGAATGGCTGGCTATTAGCTGCTCTTCTTACCTCGTAGAAGTCTATACCGAGCTTCATACATGCTAGTGCTAACTCGTTAGCAAGAGCTATGTTTACATCTCTGTATATACCCTCAGCTAGTTTCTCAAACTCAGCTGCTTCACAGCAACTAAGTCTTATAACTCCCTTCTCAACGATTCTCTCATAGAATCTAGATGCTACCTCTAGGCTGTTGGGGCCTATCCCACCGATTACCTTTGGGTAACGCTTCTCTATATCCTCCACAGCTCTACCTATATAGATCCTCTCTGGACTGTATGCTAGGTAGAAGTCTCTATCAGCTACTAGCCCGGACTTCTCCTCCAGAACAGGCTTTACAATCTCTCTCGTAGTACCAGGTGGTACACTAGATTCTATTATAACTAAGTCGTTCTCCTTAAGACCAAGACCTATCTTCTCTACAGCATCAGTTATTGCTCTATAGCTTATCTTCTTCAAACCCCAGTCTATATACACTGGTACAGTAACAACTTTTACAATACTCTTACGAGAAGCTTCTACACCATCAATTGTTAAGACTAGTCTACCAGTCCTAACACCCTCTCTAACAGCTTCTTCAATAGGTTTTTCACTAAACCATAGCCTACCCTCTCTAACCATCTCTAGTCTCTCACGATCAATATCGACACCTATAACCTTCAACCCCTTCCTTAGATAAACAGCTATTAGTGCAAGCCCTACATAGCCGGTTCCGTAGACAGCTATCCATTCATCTCCACTAAACACTCTATCCAGAATACTAGACATTATACAGTCAACCCCCTATACCCATAGATAGCCTTATCTATAGACTTGCTTAAAGGTGTGTTGTCTTAAGTGATTCTACAAACCTCTTATACCTACTAATACCCTCTCTAACAACATCTCTATACAACTGGTAATCCCTATCATCCTCAATAACTATCTCACTACTAGCTCTTGTAGACTCCAAGCCTTTCTCACACAGTAGGAGAGAAGTGAATGCCTGGTATATGTCTATAGGTGGTTCTCTACCCTCTATAACACTATCAATAACTGCCTTGTCCTCTAGGTATAATGGCTCCTCACGTCTTACTCTAACGTTTATATCATGTTCATTAGTATGTATCACTAGTCTCTGCTCCATATAGTCAACAAATGCTACACCACGTGTACCAGTTAGATACATTATCCTCTGCTTAAACGGTGTTACACGGTTTACTTCTATACTAGAGAATCCACGTGGATAACTAAGGATTAATAATGCATAGTCTGTTAAGTGAGACACTATATTCTCTAATGTATAAGTCCTTATACTCACTGGGTACTTCAAGTATATACTAAGGCTTATATCGATCTCATGTATACCGAGATCATATACTACATCAGTATTCCTAACACGTGCTACAAACGGTCCTACTCTACGAGAAATAGTAGTTAATGGATCACCAAGGAAGCCACGAGCTATATGGCTTAAGAGAGACTTTATTACAGGATTAAACCTCTCGATATGCCCAACACCTACTTTTAAACCCATCTCTCTACAAGTCTCTAGTATCCTATAAGCCTCCTCAATACTACGTGTAACTGGTTTCTCTATAAGATAATACTCCACACCAAGACCAGCTAGTTTCACAAAAACACTATAGTGGTGTTCTGTTGGAGTAGCTATAATAGCTAAGTCAATACCATTCCTTGGAATATCCTCAACTCTAGATAATGGCTTACCACCATACTTGTGTGAAACATGTTTAGCACGATCATAGTCTACATCAACAATGTATTCAAGCCTTACTTCACCAAGATACTCATGCGAAATCCTATTAACTACACGTGCATGAGCAGAACCCATATAGCCTACTCCAATAACACCTACACGTACAACCATAGACTACACCACACTATTACGTAGCAGTATATCTATCACCCATGCATAGCTAATAATGATTCCCACTAGGCTAATGGCTAGTTTGGGATGCATTGAAGATATAACTATATATAGTATGGCAAATAGTTTGTATTAGTATATCCTATAAAGAGCGTCCTCTAGGTAAAATAGAGGGTATTGAGGGTGAAAACTAGGTGGAGTATAGAGACTTCGTATTATCAACAAAGCCTTTGCAAGGCCTAGTCTGTACTAATAGGGTATACTATAGGAACCCTGTGTACACTAGTGGTGATGAACTACTCTTTATTAAAGGAGAGATTATAGAGCCTAGACTAGACTACAGAGACTTACTTAAGACTATATCTAGAAATGGTATAGAGGTTATTAAGGATTTTAAGGGAGAGTATGTGATAGCCTATTATGATGGAGACCATAGTATCTATTGTGCCACAGACAAGATATCACCAATAAGGCTGTATTATTACAAGTCAGAGGATAAAGACTTGTTTATTGTATCAACAGACTTCTGGGAGATAGTAAAGACAGTTAAACCAGCAGAGGAAGACATAGATGTAGAAGCTGTTAAAGAACTCATATTACTACATAGGCCGTTATTTAACAGAACTATCGTAAAGAACCTATACATACTAGGACCAGCTAGTATTATGGAGTACGATATTGAGTCAAACAAACTATCCATAAGAGAATACTGGGATTTAAGGTTTAAGTATAAAGTGAGATCTGTAGATGAAGCTGTTGAGAGACTAGATAGAGCTATAGACTTAAACGTTAAGAAGATCATAGAGTGTAGTAAGGGGAAGACATATGGTGTAGGTATAAGTGGTGGTTTAGACTCTAGAATAATACCCTACTATCTATTAAAGAATGGAGTTAGGAACATAATTGGTTTCATTGTGGGAGATAAAAGACCTAACAAAATACTTATTTCTAGGGATCACAAGAATGCTAGAGAGATTGCTAAATACTATAACATCCCATTATAC